>CAYNTR010000042.1:0-16845 GCA_964400255.1 uncultured Halobacteria archaeon | reverse complement strand
CACCATGTGGTTCGGTGAAACTACTTGACGAAATAATTTCGGGACTCCACAATCGTGACCGAAATAAAGCCTGCTGCCCAATTCTGGCGTGCGGAAGAGTACCATCAGCGGTACTTCGAGAAGCGTGGTATCAGCCCGTGCAAAGAGTGAAACCTTATAAGAGATCGGTCGCTTTCCTTTCATTGGGGTTGATGTGTACGAGTATGGAACAACCCAAAGGCCCATTCTGTCAGAGTTGCGGCATGCCGCTGCAAACCGAAACGGACTTCGGCACGAATGCTGACGGCTCGAAGAACACTGAGTACTGCCACTTCTGCTACCAAAACGGTGAATTCACCGACCCTGCCATCACTATGGAAGAGATGATCGCGAAAGTCACAGGACTAATGGTCGAGTTGCAGCATATGCCCCGAGAGCACGCGCAAGGACTGTCCAATACCTTCATTCCGCAACTCAAACGATGGCAGAAATAGCTTAGCTTAGGTCTTTATAAGGCGGTCGTTAATAAACCTGTACATTAGAGAGTAATACTGTTCGTTTAAGTATAATAGTGGAGGATAGGTAAAGTGTCAGAGCGGCTTAGAGGATTTAAGGGCTACTATCCGAAACTGGGGAAGCCGATCTATCTTGACCCGCTCAGTGCCGTGATCGGGAACGTGGAACTGGGCGACCATGTAAGTGTGTGGCCCTATGCAGTTATCAGGGGCGACCCGTATGTTATCAGAATCGGCTCATGGACAAACATCCAGGATAACTGTGTCGTGCATGGTGACACCGGTTACGAAACGCGAGTCGGTGAATACTGCGTGATAGGCCATGGGGCCATTGTTCATGGCTGTACGATCGGCGATGGCTGCATGGTTGGTATGGGTGCTATTATCCTGAAAGGTGTCACGGTGGGCAACGGCTGCATCATTGGTGCCGGGACACTGCTCACCGAGGGTAAAACCTACCCCCCGGGCAGTCTGATCTATGGCACTCCGGGCAACGTGGTGCGTGAAGTAAGCCCTGAGGAACGAGCTCAAATCAAAGAGGATGCCACGTATTACTGGGGAAAAGCTCTGAAGCACATAGAGCTATTAGAACAAAGCTGACACACTGAATCTGTCAAAAATGACTTCGTTGGTTTATTCATGAGAAGCTAACGGTTTTGTTAGCTAACACTCCTGTTGGGTAACAGTTCTTTTGCCGAATGCTTTTTATTTATCATTGGCATAAGCGCTGACTGAACTAATCAAAAAAGCATTAATAAAAAACAGCGTAGCCTCCGCTTCTTTCTCTTACGAAGGAAGGCTACGCCAGCACTCGATATACCCCCTTTTGCAGTTCTTTTCAGTATGATCTCCCATTTTCACGCGAATATCACAGACATTCGTAGACAACAGTGATAGTCGCACTTACGGTCACGTCTTTCGGCTCGATTGGTGTGGGTACTGCCATTGGTGCTCCGGCATACATGGCAGCCTCTTCGAAGCCGCCAGCGCGATACGGGTAGGTATAGACGCCCCCTTCCTGCACCGTGGATATCCCGACAATCTTAAGGCCCAACCCCCCGGCGATTGCGTCCGCTTTTGTCCGCGCATCCTTACAGGCCTCTCTCAGCGCTTCCTGCCTCAGTTCCTGCTCCTTCGTCTCCGTCAATCCGAACTCGACATTCGTCACTCTGTTCGCGCCCGCGGTGATGGCAGTGTCAATAACATTACCCACCGTGTCCAAATCGCTCAGTTCGACTAGTATCTCATTTGTCACCCGGTAGCCCACGATCCCCTCTCCGAGTTTCTCGTAATCCTTAACCGGATAGATACCAAAATACGTCGTTTCTATGCTCTCTTTTGGTACGCCACGATTTTCTAACGCGTCAATCACCGATTCCATCTTCACCGAGTTCTGCTCTAAGGCCTCGGGCACATTTACCGATTGCGTTTCCACGCCCAAATACACGTGAGCCTGATTCGGCTCTACCTCGATAAGCCCCGTTCCGGAAACAGCGATGGTGGAATTGCCATCGCCATTCACTGCGCGTACCTCTGATATCGTATCTAAACCACTAAGACTGGCCAAGCAGAGCGCCAGTATCGCGATCATACTTATCGCCCATATTTTCTTCATTTTTTTACATCGCCTCCTACGTTTGTGTGATTGTTGAGCGGTTTTTCTCCGCGCTCAAAGAACGTTGATAGAAAGGGTTATAAACCATTTTCCTTAGCTACGAATCGATTCGTAGTTATCCACACACTCTAATTTCAAATTCAATCCGGTTTCTGCCGCCTTCTACCGTAATAGTTAATGAGAACTACCACCAGCAAGACGAAGAGACAGCCGAGGAGGAACCAGAGCCCGGGATGTGCAAAGATATTGAAACTGCAAACAGCATCTACTGCCTTTTCTGGTAATGGTGTAGGTGTAGGTGCATACAGTGGTGCAGGTGCTCCTCCGCCTGCTTCTGGTACAGACCGTATGGCCGCGTCCTCAGCGAGACCCCCCATTCGCCGTGCCAGAAGCTCTATCGCGCCAGAACCGACTACCGCAACAGCTATTACCACTAAATACCGCTTCAATGCAGCGATAACATCCTTTTTGTCTGTCTTGACGGGTGCGATGACCACCAATTTCCGCTGCGGTGCGTAGAGCTTCACCGGTTTCATCTTCCTGCTGTATTTCGTTCGCGCTACCTTCACCAGCCCTACCTCGCTGAGCTTCTCCAGATTGTATTGCACGGTAGTTAAAGGAATACCAAGTCTATCCGCGATTTCCGAAGTCGACCGAGGCGTGGATGCGATAACCTCTAAAATATCACGCGCCGTATCGCTTGCAATCACTTGCGAGATCTTCTTCGAGTTCCTATCGTTCAACGGCAAGATGAGCAGTTTTTCATCCTCATTCTCAGCATCCTCTGCTGTTTCATTCCTCGTGTCGTCCGACGTTTGAAGCATCGACTCTAAGTTTGTTTTTTCCTCTTTTTAAACTCATCTATAACTTCAATTGATTTCGTAGCTTACCAAAGCCTTTTAAACGCGGAAACGAACCGGAATTGTACAAACTGAAAATGAAAAAAAGTAGGAGGAATGTATATGAAGCAACAGATGAGATTTGAGGGTGATGAAAAAGGAAAGAGAGAAAAGAGGTGTATAAAGCTCACGAAGGTTTCCATACTCCTGGCTGTTATTGGATCAATATTCATCGCGGGCTGCATAACGCCGGAACCCGAACAGCCGGCTGGGAATCTGAGTGTTGCTGAGTTATTGAGCGATCCCGTATACGACACGGAAGTGGCCATTTACGGACAGGTAGGTCAGTTTGTTAGGTGAGCTGTTCTGTCCGTGCTTTGAGTTGACGTCAGGCGGAGAATCGGTGCAGGTCTGGTACGGTCTGATGGTCGAAGATGATGGAACAGAGCGACCTGCGGTCAGTGTCGAGGGCATTGAAAATGGTGACTGGGTAATTGTAACGGGCGAACTGAAGACCGCAGGCACACACCGATCAGAGAATGATTTCTGGGCACGCCGGATTGAAAAGCTCGAGAATCTCGAGGACTACGGTATTTCTCCGTCTCCGGAGTTTATCGGGATCACGGAAGCGGAAAGCAAAGAGATCGCACGAGAGTTTGTCGAGCACTCGCCCACATACCAGTTCGACGGCTTTGAGTTGAGGTATAACCAGACGATTGTCCTGCGCTGTCCGTACTGCTGGATGTTCACGTTTGAGTTTACATCGCGGCATGCGGGCTACGGTGATCGAACCGGGCAGGTGCTCGCACAGGTAATCACTCCGCACAATGCGGAGGTTGTGGTAATCAACGGCACGATTACGCGTGCAGTACTTGACGAACAATGGGACATGCTCACGCAAACTCCCGTTTCAGATTATAAGAACCCTGCGGAAGTGCAGGCACGGGAAATTGTGGAGGAGTACATGATGAACATGGACGAGTACAGGAATTGCAGCGGGAGAGATTTGAAGGTGACGAACATTACCCAGGCACGCTGCCCGGGCTGCTGGCAGATCGAGCTCGAGTTCTACTTGACTTCAGAAAAAGATCCTGCACGCACAGACAGGGCGACGGTTACGGTAACGCTCGAGAACTGGGAGGTCGTTGACGTGGTCTATGCGCAGGGTGGTCTTGAACCGCTGACGTACGAAGAGGCACGAGCAATCGCAGAGAACAGCACGTGCGTACAGGAAGGAACCTTGACTGATACTTACCTGTACAATGAATACACAAGGACATGGTGGATCGATCTCGAACCCTTTACGCCACAGGAAGGCTGTAATCCTGCCTGCGTCGTGTACGAGGACACGAAGACAGCAGAGATCAACTGGCGATGCGCAGGCGCATTACCACCTGTATTTGCGGCTACAAATGAAACCTGCAGTACCAAAACGGGAGAGCGCATGAGCTTATCAGAGTCATTACAAATAGCAGATTCAAGCGAATGCATTAACGAAGGTGTGTTAACGACGAACTACTTCTGCAATCCAGATACCGGCACGTGGTGGATTGATCTCGACCCATTCACGGAACGAGAAGGGTGTAATCCCGCCTGCGTGGTGAATATTGCCACAAAGACGGCGGAGATCAATTGGCGGTGTACCGGGTTATTACTCCCTGAGTAGATCAATACAAATACGAAAGGGAGGTGCAGTGGGTTTAAAAGGGGAAAATAGGAGGAGCGCTTACTCCTCCCTCTTTCTTTTGTAGTGTGTATTTTCGAAACGTTCTCAACTACAATTATTTATGACAGGGGTGCTTTGTAACTGTTGGTGATGCGCATGCGATCTGATGTCTTAAAGCAGAATATAGAGACCTTACCGCACCGGGCGTTATTACTGTCCGCAGGTCTCAAAGCAGCGGATTTTGACCTGAATAAACCGTTTATTGGCGTTGCGAACAGCTATAACGATATTATCCCGGGCCATATTCATTTGAATGAACTAACCCAAGAAGTCAAGAAAGGGATTCGAGATGCTGGTGGCGTGCCTTTAGAATGGGGTGTGCCCGGCGTCTGTGATGGTATTGCGATGTTTGTGGAGATGCGGCTCAGCCTCCCGAGCCGTGAGCATATCGCGGATAACGTTGAAATTATGATCTTATCGCACTCGTTAGACGGCTGGGTTGGCGTTACCAATTGTGATAAAATCACCCCGGGCATGTTGATGGCCGCGGGCCGTCTCAATTTACCCGCAATTATGCTTACCGGCGGCCCAATGAAGGCAAACGTCTTTGAAGGAAAGAAACACCACCCGATTGAAGGATTTGGTCTTGTTGGTCAGGTCAAGGGCGGTAAGCTGACCGCAGCGGAGGCTGAAGCGCTGTTACCGCATATGGCCTGCGGCGCAGGCTCCTGTGTTGGTCTGTATACTGCGAACACCATGGCAACGGTTACCGAGGTTTTAGGCATGTCAGTTACGCGCTGCGCAACGACATTAGCACTCGATCCGGAAAAGAAAAAGCAAGCGTTTGAGACGGGTAAACGAATCGTCGAGTTGGTAAAGGAGGATGTTAAGCCGCGCGACATCATGACAAAAAATGCGTTCGAGAACGCGATTCGCGTGGATATGGCAATGGGTGGCTCGACCAATACCGTTTTGCACATCCCTGCAATTGCCAAGGAGGCGGGTGTCGATATCGACGTTGATATGTTTGATGCGATTTCGAGCGAAACGCCGAATTTATGTAAGATTATTCCTGCAGGACCGCATGAAATGGCGGATATCGATCGCGCAGGCGGCATTCCCGGAGTGCTCAACCGGTTAAAGGATATGCTCAAAGACTCGCCAACCGTGAATGGCAAAACGATCAAGAAGATCGCGGAAGACGGGAAAGTGTTTGACGATAATGTCATTAGGACGTTGGATAACGCATACTATCAGGAGGGCGGCATTGCAGTGTTAAAAGGGAACATCGCGCACAGCTCGGTCATTAAGCAAACTGCAGTTGACGCATCAATGATGGTGCATTCAGGGCCTGCGAAGATATTCTTCACCGAAAAAGCCTTGCTGGACGCGATAGAAGCGAAACAGATTGTCGAAGGTGACGTGGTGGTTCTGCCGTTCCAGGGACCCGCGGGCGCGCCGGGCATGCCCGAAATGCTCACGCCCACCGACACTATAATGGGTGCAGGTTACAAGCGGGTCGCGTTAATCACCGACGGCCGATTCTCAGGCGGCACTTCGGGACCGTGCATTGGCCATATCGAGATGGAGGCGTATAATGGCGGCGCAATCGGTGCCATACAGAACGGCGATATCGTTGAGATTGATATTCCCAATCGAACGCTCAATGTACAATTGAGCGATGCGGAGATTAAAGAACGACTCATGAAGGTCAAGCCGCCCGAACGGATATTGACGCCGTTGCTCGCATCATACCGGGAAAAGTTTACCGGTGTAAACTGCTATGGGAAATGAATAAAAGGCACACGTTCGCGATTCGTCATCGTTATGTGGTGGGGTCGTTTGTGATTCAGTTAAGCCCTTTCAGTTTGCTCCAGTTTTTTTAACCATAAAAAAATTGCCCAAAATAATGTGGGCGTTGTAAAGGCAACGTCTGATTCCATGTTACCAGAATAGAATTAGAGAATCTCGACGAGCTGGATCTCAAACGTCAGGGTTTTCCCGGCGAGCCGATGATTCGCATCCACCGTGACCGTCGATTCGGAGACCTCGGTAATCGTGACGATGATGATTTGACCATTTGGTTGAGCTGTCTGTAACCGCTGACCAACTTCTGGTTCCATGCCCTCAGGAAGTTGATCACGACTGATGACCAAAACCAGTTCCTCATAATGCGGGCCATACGCCTGATCCTCCGGGATGGTGATGGTTTTTGATTCGCCGAGCTTCATACCTATAACTCCATTTTCAAACCCCGGGATCATCTGCCCTTCGCCGATGGTAAATTGCAGCGGTTCGCGCCCAATTGACGTATCAAATACGGAACCATCCTCCAATGTGCCCGTATAATGTACCTTAACGGTGTCACCCACTTTTGCCGTTGCCGTTATTGTTATTGTTGTCGTTGATGTTGGTGTTGACGTTGGCGTGGAGGGCGTGCTCTCATCCTTCTCAGCACATCCGGCGCATAGCACAGCCACGATAAGTGCTATTACGGCTATTAAGCTTGCAATGGATCTCTTTGTCATCGTTCCGCACCTCTTTTTTAATTGAACTCGCCACTTCCTTTATATCGCAACATTAGATTTATGACTCTATAACGTTATGCGGACTTAATAAACTCGCCCCCTTCTCACCGCAAGTGCATAGTACTTATTTTTGACATCTGGATTTTTCAGGCGATCCCAAAAGCGTTGACATCTTGGTGAGGGGGGATTTTGAAACGGTCAATTCTTGATGTCCTTTTTGTTCATCGTAACGGACTATGCCTGAAGAGAAGGTTTTATATTCGAGCTAAGAGTTGTTATAGATAGGAGAGGGATATGAAATTAACGAGTCCAGAATTTGGAAATAAGACGATGATTCCAAAGAAATTTACGTGTGAAGGCGATGATATCAATCCCACACTCATCATCAAGGATATTCCTGCGGGGACTGAAAGTCTCGCGTTAATCGTTGATGATCCAGATGCACACCCCGAAACCTGGGTTCATTGGGTGGTGTATGATATTCCCGTTGTTGCTCGGATTGCTGAGGACAGCGTTCCAGGACGGCAAGGGTTCAATGATTCCGGCAGGAAGGATTACGGAGGGCCCTGTCCACCATCAGGGACGCACCGGTACTTCTTCAAAGTATACGCGCTCGACAAAGAGCTTGAGTTAGGAGAGCGGGTTGACAAGAAAACGTTAGAAAAAGCCATGGTCGGCCACATAGTGGACAAAGCGGAATTAATCGGACTGTACAAAAAGAGCTCACGCTTTACAAGATAACCGCTGCACTTGAAACCGAAGCGGATGGAGAAGCAGCTGATGAGCGAACGGAATCTCGAGCGTACAGAAAAAGATGAAATCAGTAATTGACCATCAATTAATCCGGATTATTGTACGTCATTTTTTCGGACTTTAAGAATCTCCTGTTCTAAAACCATCAAGCGCACTGATTATTTCATCAAAGACCTCTGATATACCTGCCGCCCCGTTTACCGTTACCATCATGCCCTCTTTCGTGTAATAGTCTATCAATGGTTGTGTTTGACGCTTATAAACGTCCAATCGATTCCTGATTGCCTCCTCTTTGTCATCATCACGCTGATAAAGCTGGTTACCGCAGAGATCGCAGATCCCCGCTTGCTTTGGTGGGTTGAACAGGATATGGTAACTCGCCCCGCAGGCGCACATCCTTCTGCCAGTAAGTCTCTTCATCAATTCATCATCGTGAACGTCGATATTGAGTACAATATCCAACTTCTTCCCCATCTCGCTCAAGATCGTGCGTAGCGCATCAGCCTGTGGTACTGTTCTCGGATACCCGTCCAGGAGAAAACCGGACGCGCAGTCAGACTGCGATAACCGGTCCTTAATGATTCCTATTAATACGTCATCCGGCACTAATTCGCCTCTGTCCATGTATGATTTGGCCGCAAGTCCAAGTTTCGTCTTGTTCTTAAGATTTTCACGTAAGATGTCTCCGGTCGATATATGTGGGATCCCATATTTCTCAGCCAACAGTTTTGCCTGCGTTCCTTTTCCTGAGCCCGGGGGGCCAAACAAAACGATATTCATCTCCATCCAACCTCCATATCAAGAAAGCAAGTTCCAAAGACACATCGTGAATCCACGAGCGGTCTTATAAACCACTCGTTTCTCAAAGTATAAAAAGCCGGAGGTTTAGAGGGTCGCGTTGTGCAGCAAGGAGCAAGAGTTGTGGCTCTTCTATATTCTAGTGAAGTACTCAGTCGTCAGTTTGGCCACGTTCTCGGAACCTGATTTAGTAGAAAGATATTTATTATATATTAAACATTTTTGTTAATGTATGGTGCAAGGGGTAAAGTAGAGAGGTCAAAAAGGGGGAAAATGGGCCGGATGGATGAAAATATGCAGATCTTGCGGTTGATCGCCAACGCATCGTCACAGACGATCTCTAACGAGCAATTGTTTTCAGAGGCGAAGAGGGTCTCAGGTATGGATGAAAAACAGGTTGAGGCATCGCTACAATTTCTCGAGTTGAATGGTCTCGTGGGCAGGAGGGGCGATTTATATTATACCACGAGCAAAGGGAGCATCATAGCGAGAAAAGGAATGACGCTATAAAAATGACGTTCATCGAGTATTTTGGGACAAACTATCCCTTTTTTGTTGTTTTTCTCTTAATACTGTTTGTCTGGGATTTAATTGATCTTTATGTTGATCGTAAGAGCTATATTCTCTTGCGCGTCAAAACCTTCTGGTTCTATTACTTAGCACGAGGTTTTTTTGGCATTATCATTATGGAACTGGTGTGGACGTTAAACCTGGTTAATGTAACCAATAAATTCCTGCTGGCTGCTGTAACTCCCTTTTTATTTACCACATTCTTACAGAATTTAGTTATCGCGATCGGCGGTCAGGAAATAAATATTCGCGATGTGTTTCTGAAATTTAGAGATTCTATTTTGGAAAGTTTTGTTGCGTCGCTCAATCTCGAACGCACGGAAGCGAAATCGAAGTTATCGAGCTCACACATAAGCATCGATAATTTACGAGAGGAATGTCGCATTTTACTCGGGAAACGTGATTTCGAGAATTTTGAAGCGACATTGAATGAAGCTGATGCTAAAGATAAGACCTTAGCGTATATCGATAAGATCGTGAGTCAACTGCCACCCGATGGGATAAAGAAGTATGTGAACAAGTTAATTAAGCGATATACGAAGAAAAAGGGACCGATCTAGTTAGTTCATTATTACGTACGAGGAGGGAGCGCTCGTTTTCTTACATCGGCAAGATGTTGCGAAGATGAGCGAGCACTGAATCAAGGGCAAAACTATAAAAATGCAATTGGGCTATTAAGATATGGATAGATAAAGGGCCGGGGTAGAGAAAAATGAATGTGGATAAAGAGAAATGGGATGAGCTGATGGATAGTATCGAGCACATCATTCTTCTCCTGGAACAGATGGATCGGAAAGTTGATGGATTAGACCACGCGCTGAAGATAGTACAACAAGATTTGGAAGGTCTGAGGAGATCGCGATAAGTTAGAAGTTCCAGTAATCCTTCGAGCCGCTTCGGCCATATCTACTTCCCTTTTCAGTTTTCGCGTGTTCGTTTTTTGAGATGTAGCTGGTGCACCGGTCGCTTACGTCCTGATAGCGGAATTGGTGGAGCCTTCACTCACTTCCCACGCAGCCTGGGCGAGTCCATCCACAAGCCGGATACTTTGAGTTCGCCGAGGATCTCCTGGAAGACGACCTTGACGATTACGTCGTCAGGCTCCTGCGTGAATCTCGCTTTGTAATACACAATCGTGTACTGGTCTTTGCTTTCTGCTTTCCGGAACTCTTTTGAGACGTACGTACCGATTTTAGACATGATGAGCGCGTTGGTCTCATGGAAGACGGGTTCGGGCAGCGCATTCTTCATTGGTGCATCGAAATGCTCGGAATACTTCGTGTAATTGTTTTCGTTCATTGCCACCAGGATATTATCGGTAATCGGGTCTGCATAGGCTCGCACCTGCTCGATATCGATTTGATTCTGGGATAGGCAGCCTGAACTCAAAAATGCGACCGCGAGGAGTGCGAGGGCTGCTATGATGACCGTCACGGTTTTGTGTTTCATATTGAGAATCTCCTTTCAAGTTTCTGTTCACAGGCCTTTTGCAGCATCTTCCGTGCCTCTTTGATACTTCCGCCCTGACTGGCTACGTTGAGCAGGATCGGAAGTTTGATATACGAGAAGGAGTAATTTGATAAATAAACATTCAGTCAATATGACAAGGTGGGAAGTAACATTTCCGATAGTGGGAAATTTTGAGATTGAAGGAAATTTTGAGATTGCAACGGTTACTTTTTCTAAAAACCCCGTGAGAAAAGAAAAAGAAGCTAGAATAAGAATCGAAGCGAAAGACAGAGATGACGCGGTAGAGCAAGCTCAAAAGAAGATTGAAGTGCTGCTAGACGTCATAGCTTTTGTCAGTAATATCGGAGTTGAGATTGACTCTCCAGGGGTATTTCAAGTAGATCCTGAGAAAACCGTTCAAATCGCGAAGACTAGTGTGATTCCCACCATTAATAGAACCGACCAACGCATTATCCGAAAAGTATATGAAAATTTGGGACAAAATTTCAGTGATGAAACAACAGAGGATATACATAGGGAGAGATTAGCTCTCAGCTGGTATAGAAAGGGGTGTTTTTTCAGTAACCCTGTGGATCGCTTTCTTGCTTTTTGGATAGCTCTTGAATGTTTAACTGGTGGCGAGGAAGAATCAGAGGAAAATTTACCAGTACAGATTTTAAAAAGTATCAAATACTGTATTAGGAAGGCAGTGAAAGATAAAGTACTCAAGGGCCAAATTATGCAAACAATTCAAGAAAAAAGGAAATTATCTATCTCTAAAACAATAGCGGAAAATATTAGAAAAATCCTTAAAAATACGGGTGATAAAATTATAGATAATTTAGAAGAAAAAATTGAAGAGATGTGGAGAGATAGATGTTTGCTAGTTCACGATGGCATTTTCTATATTGATAAAATCAAGAAACATAATGGCGATCTAAAGAATAAACTGTTAGAAAGATTGTTTAAAGAGAAACTTGGTATTGCATTTAATAATTTCATAGATTCTTGGCCACCACCAGAACTACGTGAAAGGTTACGTGACGATTACCATGAGATAGACTCAATTAAGCAGGTTTTATTACAATGTCCAGAGGGAGCCACTCTTGATGATATTGGATATGGATTATATCCTCTGAGAAGAAAATTAATAAGACCAAAAAGCCTTGAGATTAAAATTGAGGCACTGATAAAAAATGGTGATCTAACAAAACGTATTACTGATAATAAAGAGTTCTATTTTCTAACTGGTTAAGGTGAATCCGTTATTATTTCCTTCACTTCCATTGTCCCTTTAATCGCCTCTTCAGCCTTCCTTTCATACTCCGTTTCTAAAATTCCACCAGCACCACCCGTGCCGGCGCTCCCTCGCATCCCTTCAGATTGAGCGGCAGCGCAACCATGAAATACGCTCCTGGTTTGACAGCACGCAAATCAAGCGTTTCGATAATGATTACGTCATTTTCCGTTAGCAGTTTGTGAACGTTATGCGTTTCTGTCTCAAGCTCCTCGATGGAAAGATAATCGATACCAACCACCCTAACGCCATTTTCTACGAGAAGCACAGCAGCCGAGTAATCGAGTGCCACATAATTCTTGTGAAACGTTTCATTCATGAGCAGTTCTGAATTCCGGGTCTTAAACAGGATTCTCTGGTATTTTTGAAAGTCAATAGCTCGTAACTCATCTGCGGTAATCCTATCAGCGGTTATTTCGACGACTAAAGCCTCGCCTACCAAATCAGATAGGCTCAGCTGCTCGATCGTTTTCCCGTAATCAGTAAAATGGCGTGGTGCATCAATATGCGTGCCGATATGAGTACTTAAGGTGACTCGTGAGAAATTGTACGGATCGCCTTTTGCCATTGAAGACTCTTGGGTTAGCACGACATCTTGATCGTCGATCCATCTCAGCATGCCCGGATAAATGGGGACCGAGAGATCATAAATCTTCAGCTCTTTCTCACTCATTTTCATAAAAATGCTCCTTTGGTCATTTATTTGGGCGCCCTATTCCCTATTAGAACGTGAAATACGACGTGTTAATTTGTTTACCTTTATTCCTTATTCTCTTTAAATCGTTCCATAAACTTATCATATACTACAATTTCGAATTCACTGAATGTGGGCTCACTCCCCCGCTCTTTTGTGATTTCTTCGAGATCAAGCTCCACAGATGCTATCTCTTCTTCGTTTTTACACGCATAGATGAGTTCGCCACGCGGTGATATGATCATACTTCTTCCTAAATACCGTTCGTTTCCAATCACACCCCATCGATTGACTCCCACTATAAAGAGTTGATTATCGATAGCCCGCGCTTTCAGCCGGGCATCCCATAAATAATCCGACTCTTCGGGTGCACTTGCGGGCACGAATATGAGTGAGGCACCTTTAAGTGCTATTATTCGTGTCAGCTCTGGAAATGCGATTTCGAAACAGATGAGTATGCCAAAAGTAACTCCATCGATATCAAATACGGGGAAGTCCTTACCCGATTGAATAAATGGCTTTTCCATAGGATGGATGACTACTCGTTTGTACGTTCCGAGAACATCGCCATTATGAATGACGTAGGTGGCATTATAAAATCTATTCCGCATTACCGGATGCTTTTCGATTAACGGGAGTATAACGGTTTTTCCCGTCTTTTTCACGGTTTCTAATATAGCCGTCTGTTGATCACTCACCTCGTTCACATACTGTAAGGTTTCAACGCCACTTCTGCCGAGTGCAAAACACTCAGGGAAGCAGGTTATTCCGTCCAAGTCGGCTAATACCCCTTTAAGCCGTTCAATCTCAGTGGGATCATAGCTAATTTGGGCGATATTTATTCTCATAGTCCCTCTTCAACTCCTTCTTGTTGTTTCCTCGACCTTTAGGTTCTTGCTTACTGTCCGAAAGAAGTACCCGTCAGTAACGTATTAACAATGCGTGCGACGATAACCATCATTATACCAACGGCTGCTATAGTTATTACACCTATTGTGTGCAGACTTATTTGCATATATCTGTAGAGTCGTTATGGTTCGAGTTAAACTTTGCCCGTTCATGGATATATGCTCTCATCTGAGGAGTTCCATACTTCTCTTTCACGTACCGGTAGTTCGAACCCTTGTCGGCGATCGTTACTTCTTCCGCCTTCTTATCTGCAAAGTATTCTTCAGCAACCTTTTGTATCAAACCGTGTACTCCCGAGCCGGACTGCGCCATGTCCTTTTCTCGATACGCTGTATAATCAGGCACACCGAGCATCGCGGCAACGTTTCGATGAACCCATTTTCTGATCGAATCATTACTATCGAGTATCTTAAGTCGTGGGGAAATTCGCATTGCGCATTGCACTACGTTTCTGTCAAGGTACGGGACCCGCAATTCAACAGAATGTGCCATGGTAACTTTATCTTCCCGTTCGAGTGTGTCATCGTAAGCTAAGTCAATGTCTTCCCACATTTTCAGGTGTAATTGTAAAAAGCCCTCCTTCTCAACTACGTGCTTGTACCACCAATAGCCAGCAAATAGCTCATCGGCACCCTGTCCTGTGAACATCACCCTAATTCCATCTTCTGATGCCGCTTTTGCAGCAAGAAACATCGGAACCGCGACCTCTACCTGAAGGAGCCCCTGCATCTCAATCGATTCGATGATCTCTGGTAGAATCTTCTCCACCGTCCGTTCATCCAGATGAATCACACGTAAATCCAATCCTAAATCGTTTGCTACTCGTACCGCATTCTTTACATCCTTAGAACCCTTTTTCCCAACACAATAGCATCGTATCTTAACCCCATAATCAGATACAAGCTTGGCGATTAGCACCGAGTCTACACCACCGGAGAAGATCATGCCCACGTTATCTACGCGCAAATCTCTCAGCATGCGCTCAATTGCATTCCTCAAAGCATCTCTATACAACGATGCAGCGTCATCGGAATCAGTGACATCAATTTGTGGACGTTCGATCTGTACACCCTGGTGTAGTGATACGCCATCGTGTGTTACTCGTAAGATTTTTCCTGGAGCTATCCTTTTGATTGTACCGCCGATATCGTAAAGTCCTTTCTTCTCTGAACAAAAAAAGACGCTCCCTTCTTTCCCCACATAATAGATCGGCTTTATGCCAATAGGGTCTCGTGCAATTACGATCTCTTTGCCATCGGTAACTGCAAAAGTGTACATACCGTTTAAAAGCTTTACCACCGACTGTATAGTTCCTAGCAGATTCCCATCGTAGAGTTCTTCGAAGAGATGCATGAGAATCTCGCTATCGCCTGCTTCAGTCTTTATTCCACGATCATCACCCACGAGGTCTCGTAATTCATGGTGGTTGTAGATCTCGCCATTTAAGACCATGGACAACGTCCCATCCGACGAACAAATCGGCTGTACGAGGTCATTTAACTCTCCACTGATACTCAACTCCGAATGCCCAAGACATACTCGCGCTGGATCTAAACTCTCCAAATCGCTTAACGCTCTGCTCCTCCAAATAAACCCATCAATATACAATCCGTGAGCATCAGGTCCTCTATGCTCGGTTTTTTGGAGCATATCGGTAGCGATACTCGTCGATCTCTCACGTTCAGATAAAAAGCCGCATATCGAGCACATAACTTAAGCTTACTTTTATAATAAGTGCTTAAATAGCTTTTTTGAGGAAAATGAAGCTTATTATTAGATCTTCTGAGGATTCGGAAGTCTTTAATAGTACGTGATATTAGAGTTAATCAATGGTAAGCAAAATAGATACTAAAATACTCGAACTACTTCAACGGGATGTGAGGACACCGATATCAAAGATTGCTAGAGAGGTCGGGTTGAGTGAAAATGGCGTGAGATATAGGCTCGAAAAGCTGGAGAAAGGAGGCTATATCACAAGTTATACCATTTTGCTTAATCCCAAGAAATTTGGGAAGAAGATATTGGCGATATTTAACCTTGAGATAGAGCCAAAGGCGATGCGAAGCACATTACCAAAATTAGTAAGAGTGGAAGAATTCATCAAAATATACCAAACCACTGGACAATTTTCAATTAGCGCAATCGGTCTTTTTGACAACGAAGAGGGTTTAACCTCGTTTATAAATAATAAGCTACTACTCGAGTTTCCGATTCAAAATTATACCGTTGAGATTGTAATGAGGAAGGTTAAGGATACCGATTATGAAATATAGATAGCACTCAGATGTGCTAGGTATCACCGTATAACCATCAGCAATCTGACAACCATTTATTCTTATGAATAATTACCTCATTCTCTTTTTGAGTGCCTCTTATTAGGTCGCAACTTAAAATCAGTTCACTCATTTGGTCCGCTTCTTGGAGGACAATTCCGTTAGAATCCACAATAATGCTGCCGCCTAAACTTATTTTTCCACCTGCTGAGCCAACTGCATTGGCTTTCAATACACACAGATGATTTTCTACCGCTCTGGCGATTGGCAAAGCTCGATTCTTGTCACGTTTCCGTATCGCTTCTTGTGGCTCATAAAAATGCGCCGATAAGATAAAGAGGACGTCCACGCCCAATTGTTTGTAGTCATGAGCGAGCAAAGCATCGTTTTGATCCCGACAAATCAAGATGCCAAACGTCACCCCATCTATCTGGAAGGTCGTTGGCTTTTTACCACTCTTAAAATATGCTGTTTCAGATGAGGTAAGGTTAATCTTATGATATATGTGCCGATCACCATTAGGTAACAGAACTATCGCGCTATTAAAGCGATTATCTCGTTCGAAGTACGGAGTTCCCACAATAACGGTCACAGAATCTTCTCTCACTTTCTCTTGAATATCAGCCAGCGTTTCCAGTATCTCTTCTCGGTCAACGATGTAAAAATCACGCACATAGCCTGTAATAGCGCATTCGGGAAAGCATATGATGTCTATATTCTCCTTCGAGGCCAATGAGATATATTTAGAAATCTTAAGCACATTGGTATCAACGTCACTTGAGAGTATGACTTGTGCGACCGCAACCTTCATGTTTCTAATCCCTCCATGTGCCTATCATAATTTCAGTGCTAAAGTAACCTGAAGTAATAAATAACGGTGGAAGTTATGGGAGTTTTTATTAAAATTAGAGGCCGTCCCGCAATTCACGTTACCACTCCTTTCCTCCAGAGGTACTGGGG
>CAYNTR010000041.1:0-16846 GCA_964400255.1 uncultured Halobacteria archaeon | reverse complement strand
ATCGTCTCCCCTATATAAGAGCTATATTGCACACCCAGGCCGATTTTCATATAACGGCTGACGCATATCTGAAGTTCCCCAAAGGGGAATTTGGACGGAGGACGATAGCCCGTAGCCAGATATGCGTCTGTTATATGACCCGAACGAAGTGAGGGCGAGGCTTCCGAAGGAAGCCGTAGAGTTCGGCTTGGGTGGTCTATAGATATTTAGAAAATTCATCTGTATCTACCTTTGCCAACTTAAGGATCCCTTTCAGAGTTCCTATTTTCAGCTCTTTATGCATTGGAACCACTGTTCCTACTTTTCCCTCTGCTGTCATCTTCGAGAGTCTTACGTGACTCCCCGTTCTTCCACTAATTGTAAACCCTAGCTTGTTACATAAAATTTTGAGTACCGTCTCCCCCGAGACTTTCCTAAGTTGTGCCACCCATAGCCACCTCGAATGTAGTCATTATGGTTTTTCCCTCGTTCTGTAACGGAAATTCCTCTAAGTAGAGTTCCGTTGCCTCCTTAAGGTTGTTTATGGCATCTTCTATACTCTTCCCCTGGCTAACCGTGCCCACCTCTGGGCACTCTGCTACGTACATATCTTCCTCCTTATGGAGGATTGCTGTGAGGGCCCTCATTTTATCACCTCTGAGTAGAGTATATCGTCTCCCCTATATAAGAGCTATATTGCACACCCAGGCCGATTTTCATATAACTCCGGTATATCCGCAATATTGCGGATATACCTCCCTCTGGATGAACCAGCAATCTCCCCGCATTTCCTTCCTCTCATCCTTTTCCGCCTTCTCCACCCTCGTTCTTAAACAAACTATCTAACGGACTTTTGATCTTTCCTATATCCTTGGCACTCACATGCGTATAAATCTCCGTTGTCTTCGAACTTTTGTGCCCCAGTAGTTCCTGGATGTACCTCAGATCAACACCGCTTTCCAATAAATGCGTTGCGAAACTATGCCGTAACGAATGTACAGAGACGCTCTTTGAAATCCCCGCCTGTTCACAGGCATGCGCAAAAATAGCTTGAACTGTTCGCGTAGATAGGTGATTCTCTGGCGTTATTCCATTAAATAACCACTTACTTGGTTTGTAGCTTCCCCGGTATCCTTCCAAAGACTCTGCTACTACCCCTGAAAGCATCGTATACCTATCTTTCCTTCCTTTCCCTTCTTTTACGCGGATTAAACCCCTCTTCATATCTATATCTTCCGGCTTTAACCGCACCACCTCGCTTACTCTCAATCCTGCTGAATAGATGAGCATTAAGAGTACTTTATGCTTTAGGTTGCTCACTGATGAAAATATCTGGAAAATCTCGTCCTGACTTAAAACCACCGGCAGCTTCTTATCCTTCTTCGGTCTCGTTATCTCATACACCAATCGCCGCTTCAAAACCCCGCCATAGTAAAAGTTCAATGCGCTGATCGCGGAGTTCAAGGTAGAGGTGGCAGCGTCATGAGTAGTAGCTAAATGGTACAAATAAGCCCTCACCTCTTCGTTTGATACCTCATACGGTTTTTTCCTGGAGAATGTGAGGAAGTCCTCATTGTAATGAAGATAAGCCTTAATCGTCTTTCGGCTATATTTTCTCGCCACCAACTCCCTTCTCAGCTCCTCAAGCCATACAGAAGGCGCAATAACAAGTTCCTCTCCCGCAAAAACAGATAAAACTTTTTCGAATTCAGAATGCGGTACGCTCCAACATTTCTCATCAGGATGCCATCTGTATCCTTCGATGGTCTTAATCTTCGCGATATGATCTGGGTTAAAAGGAGACGAGATTTGTATCCTCGCTCCAACTCCAGTAAGCACTATCATTCCCTATTGCTCAAAATAAGATTGAGCACGGCGATATATAAACATACCGGATGAATGGAATCCACTAAATGATATGGTTAGATTATGATGCCCCCGAACCCCTTCTATGCTATGCTTGCCAGATCCGTCCCCTTGCAGAGAGATCCATCCTTAAATAAACTACCCCCGCTCATCGCGGGTTTGTTTTTCAGACCCTTAAGCTACGCTCTCCTCAAGCCTCCTCCCCACCTCATCGATAAACTCTTCCGTGTATACGATCTTCTGTGCGGGTGGTTCAGCCAGTTTCGCTAAATCGCCCGTTATAATCCCGTCTTCTATCGTCTTTACCGTTGCCACTTCCAGCTTATCTCCAAATTCACCCTAATCAAAAATAGAAGTATCTGGAACTACTGATGCTCATCTAAACAACTCAGATGTTCGTATAAGCTGAATCGTTTCTACAATATAGTTGTGCAAAGTACCATCGTCATATCCTTCTAAATTTTTCAGAACATCAATAACAGAGCGGTCGATCTTACGTTCAATACTCAACAGATTTCTCTTCTCAACCAAATCCGGATCCCAATTAGCTTTCGCTATATTACCCATCATTGCGACACCCACAAGATTCCCAAGAACGTGCAACGCATGGATTTTCGTAGAATTTAGTTCTTTCTTTTGTTTGTTCTTGGTTCCGAAAAGCCAAACCGCTCTTGCAGCAATGGCCATTGAAATGATAAAAACGTCATCCATTTCCTCATCGTCTAAATTAGCGAAAAATATGCCAAAAAGGTCAGGTGCTAGTTTTCTGGGGAACAAAGATACATACATGTTTAACGCATCCACATATACTTTGTCGTCTTCGCTGACCAAGGATTGCATATACTCATCAGAAGGAGCAACCATGCTTTCCAGCTTGTTCAGACCAAGTTGACGATGACATCTTCTACAAACCCCAAGAGTAAAATATTCAAAATCCCTATCTGCGGGCTTATCACAGAAGAAGCAGCAGTTCTCCATATTTGATCCCCCGGTTTCTTAATGTCCGTCCGATATATCCGAACTTCGCCAGAAATCTCTTCTCAGACAACATGTCTATCACCTCTCTTCCAACCTCTGCTTCACCTCATCAATAAACTCTTCCGTGTACACTATTCTTTTCGCAGCCGGTTCCGCCAGTTTCGCAAGGTCGCCGGTCATTATCCCGTCTTCTATTGTCTTTATCACTGCAGCTTCCAGCTTATCCGCGAATGTTACGAGTTCTGGTATGTTGTCGAGTTCGCCGCGCTTCCGAAGCGCACCTGTCCAGGCAAAGATGATTGCAACAGAGTTGGTCGATGTTTTCTCACCTTTGAGGTGTTTATAATAATGCTTCTGCACCGTCCCGTGCGCAGCTTCGTACTCGAAGTAGCCATGTGGTGATACCAGGACCGAGGTCATCATTGCGAGACTGCCATACGACGAAGCGAGCATATCTGACATCACGTCGCCATCGTAGTTCTTCAATGCCCAGAGCATGCCGCCCTCTGATCGGATGATCCGTGCCACGATATCGTCGATGAGCGTATAGAAGTAGGTTATCCCCGCCGCCTCAAACTTCGCTTTATACTTCGTCTCGTAAATCTCCTCGAATATGCGCTTGAAGTTATAGTCATAGGTCTTGGAGATCGTGTCTTTCGTGCCGAACCACAGATCCACGTTCTGGTCCAGTGCGTATGCGAAACAAGCCTCGGCAAAGCTCGTTATCGAGTCGTCAAGATTATGGATACCCTGCACGATACCCGGCCCATTGAACTTCTGTATCGTGTGCCTCACTTCCTGGCCGTTCTCATTCGTGAACACCAGTTCGGCCTTCCCGGGCCCCTCAACCCGGTACTCCACGTTCTTGTACACGTCGCCGTACGCATGCCTTCCAATATGGATCGGTTTTGTCCAGTTCCGCACCGCGGGTTTGATGTTGTTAACCATGATCGGCGCCCTGAAGACCGTACCATCCAGTATCGCGCGGATGGTGCCATTGGGGCTCTTCCATTCCTGCTTCAAATTATATTCCTTGACCCGTGCCGCATTTGGTGTTATGGTCGCGCATTTCACACCCACGTAGTACTTCTCGATCGCTTCCGCCGCTTCCACGGTTATCTGATCATCGGTCTCATCACGCTTTTCAAGTGCGAGGTCGTAATATTCAGTCTTGAGGTCAATGTAGGGAAGGAGGAGCTTCTCCTTCACCATACTCCAGAGTACCCGCGCCATTTCGTCGCCGTCTATTTCCACCAACGGCGTCTTCATCTGAATCCTATCGACCATTTTTAAAATCTCCTCGGTTCTATTCCGTCTTCCGGTATTTTAACACCTCTTCCTCTTTAGGGAGCATATAAAGAACATCGTCCCACGGATGCCTATAAAGTCTTGAACGGAGGCGTTTCTGGTCCAGGAAGTGCCCGATCATACCGATCGTCCGCCCCAGGACGAAAATGCCGTTGAGCGTACCGATGTTAATGATCTCATCTATCTCTTCCTCGGTATAGATCCCCGTAGAGCGCAAGATATCAACGAATACAATACCGACGCAGCCGTCGACATTCAAGATGAGATTGTTTCGCTTGGCTGTTGTTATCTGCTCCACTTCAAGTGCGTAGTCGAGCAGCTCATGCTTTGGCAAGTTGGTAAAAGCCCATTCTTCGAGGAGCTTTACGCGCATGTCCGGGTTTTGCACGCTCTTCACTCGATGGCCTATGCCAGGTATGTTGATATTTTTGGTTTTCATCTCGTCAACAAACTGACGGGGCGTAAGACCTCGTTCCAAAGCGTCCTTGAAGTATCGCGCAGCATCATCGATAGCACCACCGAATCGTGGGCCAATAGTCAACACACCCGATGCTACTGCTGCCGTGAGGTCCTTGCCTGCCATTGCGGTCACAATGGCGTTATGTGCGGCACTTACACAGGGCCCGTGGTCTGCGGTTATCCTGAGCGCGAGTTCCAAAAAGTCGGTAACATACCTTGGCAAGCGCTTCTTAAACCACAACAACGAGATAACATCACCAATGCCGTATCTCTCCTTGATTACTTTGCTTATCGGTATGCCTGCATAGAGCAGTTCCTCACCACGATCGTCCGAAATGGTGCTGATAATATTTGTGGGCCTACGCATGATCGCGGGGTTGTAGTCCACCGGTATTTCTTGCGGTCTTACCTCGACTTTCTCTTCCACGATACCTTTAACTTTGAGATCTTCATAAACCGCACGGATAAGGTCGCCAAAATCATCGTACGAAATGGGGACAAACGCGCCAGCTTCTTTGAGTGCCGCGTTCTTAGCGTCCGCAGTCTCAGCCGCACCGCGAGCCATAGCACCGGCGTGGCCAAACTGTACCTCGGTTGGGAACACCTTTGCTGAAGTACCAGTAACCCATGCAATTACCGGCTTTGTTATTTTGCCTGCCTTCAATGCATTTACGATCTCGTACTCGTCCGTACCGCCCACCTCGCCGAGGACTACCATCATCTTGATGTTCGGATTCGCCTCGTACCGCAGTAGATGTTCAACGAGTGTTGACCCGGGATATTTATCGCCGCCGATTGCGATACCCTCATACACACCGTCTGAATTGAGCGCGATCATATTTGCCATCTCGTTCAGCATACCACCCGATTTGGAGACAAATCCGACGCTTCCTGATCGATACAGCTTTGACATGATAAGATTGGATACCGCCCCTCCGGAATTGCCTATTTTGAACGCACCGGGCACAAAACCTCCCACCGTCGCAGGTCCGATGATCCACTTGCCCAGCTTCTTACGCAATGCAATGAGTTCTCGCGTCTGCCGCTCTGGTAACCCCTCTGCAATGATGACGAGCGTCTTTATGGTTGCTAAATTGAGCGCTTCGATAGAAACATCGTAAGCTGAGCGGAAAGAAGCAAAGTTAATGACCACATCGGCCTTCGAATGCTCTTCCACGGCAGCTTCGAGAGTGTTGTATACTGGTATAACGATCTCCTCACCGCCAAAGAACACCTTTATAAGCTCTGTACTGCCGCCGCTAGGATTGATCACCGCAGCTACTGACGACCTCTCTCGACCAGAGAGGTAGTCAAAGTCCAGCATTCTCTGGACCGCCGCTTGCTGGTTGCCGAAGACGATGGCAGTGGTATCCTTATCGAACAAGACATAATCTGGTCTAGTCATTTTAGCTACCCCCCTTTAGATTTGCCAGTGCAATCCTGACCACTTTTGTCATGTGCATCTCAGGTCCATGAACCTCCATGTCCAGCCCTAAACGTTTCCCTGCATCGCGAATTCTCGCAAGGCCTGCCTCGTAGTTTGGCCCGCCTCGACGAACATAAATCTTGACACCGTGTTCCTTGATTTTTTCCGCATAATCCTCCAATGCCATGATTATTCCGTCAAAGGTCTTTGCGACATCGGTGAAATTCGCTATTCCACCGCCAATGATGAGCACTTTGCCACCATCCGCCTTCTCTCGTGTCATCAAGTCGAGTAATGTCCTTGCATACTCGTACGTCTCATCAGTGCTCGGATCGCCGCTGTATTCACCGTAGTTTGCCAACTCACCACCAAACCCGAGATCCACCACCGTGTCTGCATAGATCACGCTTGCTCCGCCGCCGGCTACCATTGTCCATATTCTTCCCTGTGGATTGAGTATAGTGAGTTTCAGCGATGAGCCACTCTTCTCGTCCAACTTCTTTATGTACAGTTCCTCCCACCTTAATTCACGACCAAAGGGAACAGGAAACTCGATATCTCCCCATTCCTCTGAACAGAGAAAATGGGCGGTATCGTCCAATCGCGCCACGGTATCAACAGGAAGGAACTCCCCGTCATTAAAGGCGAACGGATTAAACTCCAGAAATCCAAATTGCAATTCGCGATATAAGCGG
Source organism: uncultured Halobacteria archaeon (assembly GCA_964400255.1). GTDB lineage: Archaea > Halobacteriota > Syntropharchaeia > Alkanophagales > Methanospirareceae > JACGMN01. The sequence goes on along the minus strand of CAYNTR010000041.1, from coordinate 10,135 downwards.
AACAGTGCTTTGATGAGCGCTCCAAGTGTATCCTTATCCGCGTTACGCACAGCGTTCAGTATAGGCGTAAGGCTGATCTCGTCAATCTTTGCGTCTACGGGAACATTGACGGTAATGACCTTGTCCCAATTCGCCTCTATGTCCACGCCGCCCTCCGTCGAAAAATGGATAGAATCGCCCTCACGATGACCGGTGAAGGCTAAATAATACTCCTTATCAACCTTCATGAAGGACTGAATGAGGAAGTGCGTTAGTTTTCCTCGGGATTTGCCCACCTCCACCGTGCTGTTCATCTTCTCATCCAGCCATTTCTTCGCCCTATCGTAGGTGACACCCACATGTATGAGCCCGTGCTTGCCCCGCTTTCCAAAGAGTTGGTCAGACTTTACTGACAGTTTATCGGTCTTCAACCATGTGTTCTCTTCAGCTAAGGCTTCTATACCCTTATCCGGTGTAACCAGAGCGACCTTGCCCTGGTACGTAAACATCCCATTTGAGAATCTCTCTATATGTTTAGCCAAAATCCTCTTAGCGTCGTATTCTCTAATTCCACGTTGTGCCATAATAATCCCTCCTTTGCTAGCTTTTCCCAATCTGTGCCTTTACCCAGGGCAGTTTACCCCCGGTTTTCAATATCTCGGCATCAAGTTGTGACAGAGAGTGTGTAAGTCTGCTTTCAGTATTTTTTGTCAGATTTCTGAGTCTGACCTCACTCTGCAGTGCCCCAATAACAACCTCTAACGTATCCCCCAGATCGATGGAATCGTAGTCCGCGGGATCTTTAAAGGTCAAAGGCACTATGCCGAAGTTGATCAAGTTCGCTAAATGGATACGAGCGAACGACTTGATAATGACGGCCTTAACGCCCAAATATTTGGGTGCCAGTGCAGCATGCTCTCTGCTCGACCCCTGGCCGTAGTTCTCACCACCGATGATGAATCCGCCACCTTTCGCCAGAGCACGTGCAGGGAACTCGGGATCAAGTGATTCAAACACGTACTTCGAGATCTCCGGAATATTACTTCGTAACGGGAGTATTTTCGCTCCTGCAGGCATGATGTGATCGGTGGTAATATTATCTTCAACCTTGAGGAGTACTTCGCCTTTAAGTGTATCGGGCAACGGATGAAAAGCAGGCAGAGGCTTAATGTTGGGGCCTCTTACGATCTCCACGTTGACCGCCTCTTCTGGTGGAAGCGGACGTATGAACATATTGTCATTGATGATGAACCGTTGAGGCATTTCTATCTTCGGATAATCACCGAGATCCCGTGGATCTGTGAGAACGCCCGTGATTGCCGTAGCTGCTGCGACTTCTGGGCTCACGAGGAATACCTCTGCGTCCTTCGTTCCACTTCTGCCTTCGAAGTTCCTGTTGAATGTTCGTATGGATGTCGCATGAGAGGACGGTGCAGCTCCCATGCCTATACACGGGCCGCAGGTGTTCTCAAGTATTCGTGCACCTGAAGCCACGAGATAGCGCATCTCACCGCTCTCAATGAGGTGTTCTACAACCTGCCGCGAGCCAGGATTTATCGTGAGATGCAGGTTTTCGGCAACAGTATGCCCGTTAAGTATGTGTGCTGCTATTTTAAGGTCACGGAGCGACGAGTTCGTACATGAGCCGATAGCCACCTGCTGAACCTCCATCCCTGCAATCTCCCGTACCGGTTTAACCTTTCCCGGACTGTGTGGGAGGGCGGCCAGAGGTTCGAGTTCGCCGAGGTTGATCTCGATAAGTTCATCGTATTCCGCATCCGCATCAGCCTCAAGCGGAACCCATTGATTGCCACGTTCCTGGGCAGCCAAGAAAGCTTTCGTCACTTCGTCGCTCGGAAATACACTCGTCGTTGCCCCCGTTTCCGTGCCCATATTCGTTATCGTTGCTCGTTCTGGAACGCTCAGAGTCTTGACTCCCGGGCCAAAGTACTCCAGAACCTTTCCCACGCCGCCGTCAACATCAATTCGACGAAGGACTTCCAGTATCACATCCTTGGCTGATACCCAATCGGGAAGTCTTTCCGTTAGTTTTACACCCACAATCTCCGGATACTTTATTCGGTACGGCATACCCGCCATCGCAATTGCGACATCCAGGCCACCCGCACCAAGGGCAAGCGAGCCGATACCACCTGCTGTGGGTGTGTGACTGTCTGACCCAATCAGGGTCTTGCCAGGACGCGCAAACCGTTCCAGATGGAGCTGGTGGCAAATGCCATTACCCGGACGGGAGAAATATATGCCGTATCGTTTGGCCACGGATTGTAGGTAGCTATGGTCATCAGGATTTTTAAAATCTGTCTGCAGTGTGTTATGATCAACATAACTTACACTCAGTTCTGTTCTTACCCTCGGTATACCGATGGCTTCGAACTGTAAATAGGCCATGGTTCCGGTTGCATCCTGGGTGAGCGTTTGATCAATTTTCAAAGCAACCTCTTCTCCAGGAGCCTTCGTACCCTCTACAACATGCTCGTTGATTATTTTCTCGGTAACTGTTCCAGACATGGTAATCTGTTAACAATTTAAAAAGGTCGTATATATCAATTTTTCGATATTTTTTGCGAAGCAAATCAAGAGCAAATAACGAGGCTAGCTGGTTAATCGCTCTAACGAATGCATAATCTTCGAGCTTTTTCGCTGTACAAAGAGCTTATGGTTGAACCGACATAATCCTCCTTGCATGTTCGGGATACCGTGCAATGAACTTCATCTCGTCTTTGGTCACGGGCTTCTGTGTGTGAACGTTTGCATATCGAACGAGCTCCAAGATCTTTCGGGCCTCTTCTTCATCCCGAAATTTCAACTCACATTTACCAGCTACATTCTTGAATCCTTTTATTCCCGAGTATTCGCCCATCGTTATGAGCCTGCCTGTCTCAATCTGTTCGATATGCCCCCTTCCGACCTCAGTGTAGTCGTACAACTCGTAATTCCTGCTGTTCTTCAGCGCGCCGTCCGCGTGTATGCCTGATTCATGAGCAAAGGCATTTTCACCCACTGCGGGCTGGTTAACGGGAATAGGCACCCTGAATGATAAGGATGCGTAGTTACTTATCTTCCACGCGTGGCTGACGTCAATGTGCTCGTCGAGGTGGTATTTGTTTTCAAACCCGCTCGATTTCTTTACGGCAAGGATCGTAGAGACTAGGTCAGCATTGCCGGCACGCTCTCCCATGCCATTCACGGTCGTGGTGATGAAGGCATCTACTCCTGCATCTATTGCACCTTTAGCTCCCGCAACTGAGCTCGCGACTGCCATTCCCAAATCATTGTGACAGTGCAGTTCGATGGGGACACGTATCGCCTCTACGAGTGCTTTTATTCGCTCGTATATGGTGAGCGGATCGTCGTATCCAAGTGTGTCGCAGTATCGTATCCTATCCGCGCCATGTTGTTTTGCGACTTCAGCGAATTCGATCAGCCTTTCGAGTTCTGTCCTCGAAGCGTCTTCTGCATTGACTCCAATAGTCTCTGCACCCTTGTCCTTGGCTGTATCGACTGCCTCACACATCGTCGCGATTATATCCCCCCATTTGTATTTACCCATGAATTTGCCTTCAATCATTTGCAGGGATGTCGAGATGCTCAAATTCAGGTGCTTCAACTTCGGCACGAGTTGGAAAGCCTCTTCCACATCATCCTTGAGCGCTCTCATCCACCCGCTAAGCCAAATACGCTTCAGAGCGCCTATTTCTGCCAAATCCAGATTAGTATTCAAATAATTCGTCTCGTGCCGTGTGGTTGGAAACCCGAACTCGCTCTGGAAAACCCCCATCTCATCAAGATAAAAGTTCAGCATGGTCTTCTCTAACTTCGCCAAGCCTAACCTCGATGTCTGTACACCGTCCCTGTTCGTAACATCAAGTATGTATATCGTATTTTCCCCCATCCACGATGCCTCTCGCTTTTTCTACTCGTGACGTAACACTCCAGATATACAAGAACTACTGGGAATTAAAAAATTTTAGAGAACGTCCATGGGTGGGATACGTAACTTAGCCGCTTATTCTCGCTCTGCGTAGTCACCGACAGCAATGGTTCTTTTATTTCAGGTCGTTTAGCCCGTTCTTAGCATACATACTTTGAATCTATCTCTCACCGTTTCAAAATTTTATGTACAAGCAAACCGTAACCTAATAAAACAGCTTCTGTTTTCGTTCGATCGAGTCAGGAGGTTGAGTAACAAAAATAATGGAGCAAGAGGGTTTTCTACTGGATATCGATTACCTAACGGAAAAAGATGAAGAGGGACATGATACGCCAGTGATAAGGCTCTGGTGCAAGAGCGCAGACGGTACGGATTTTATTGTGTTCGATAAAACTTTTGAGCCGTATTTTTACGCATTTCCTTCTGCTTACCCTCATTCTTATGGCTCCGAAGGTGATTTGGAAGAAGAAAAGAGACGAATAGAAGAGATTCGTGTAGTTCGAGAAGGTGATGAAATCAGCGTTAAACGAGTGGAATTTTGTCAGAAGAAAATACTCGGCGTTGATCGGAGTGGCTTGAAAATTTTTACGAAGCATCCACGGCATGTTCCACTACTGCGCGAAGAAGTCAGAAATGCGGGATTTCTTGTTTTGGAAGCCGATATTCTCTTTGCAGTTCGATACCTGATAGACAAGCAACTCAGACCGTTCGACGGTGTCAAAGTAGTGGGCGAAGAAATAGACGTTAACTACGCACAGACGCCGGAGAAGAAGGCTATCCGTGCTTCGCACGTCTCATACACTAAACAGAAGGGAGGTGAACTACCCCCGCTTAAAATTCTCGCTTTTGATTGCGAGATGGCAACTCAGGTCGGCTATGGAATGCCCTCTCCCAGAAGAGATCCTATCATAATCATTGCGGTGGCCTACCATGAGAAAGGCACCGTACAAGCAAAGTTATTTGTCGTACGTGATGAGGACTACGAAGCGGGTGACGATGCAGCGATTTTAAGAGAGTTTTTGGATTTTATCGAAGAATACCAGCCGGATATAATTGTGGGCTACAATTCTGACAGTTTTGATTGGCCCTACATCCGAGAACGTGCGAACCTGCATGGTATTCGATTAACTGCTGGTGCTAATGGCAGTACCGTTCAGTATGAAAGAGGTGGGATGCTACCGGGTGTTAATATCACCGGGAGACTGAACGTTGACCTTTTTAAGCTTGCAAAGCGCGACTTGGATAGCGTTAAGGTGAAGACGTTGGAAAATGTTGCTGAGTTCCTTGGCGTGATGCGGAAAAATGAACGGATGAATCTGTCGCCACGAGAGATTAATGAGTGCTGGCTGAAACCTTCCCCGTCGGCACGAGAATGTCTCTATGAGTACGCGAAGGCGGATGCGGTGAGCACGATAGGCATCGCGTCAAAGGTGTTACCGCTTCAAATCGAACTCGCCAAGATGGTTGGTTATCCTCTGGATGAGTTAGCAAAGATGGGGCGAGGCAGACAGGTAGAGGCCTTTTTGGCCGCAGAAGCATTTAAAAGAGATGAGCTGGTGCCCCCGAAAGGAGGAGCAGAAAAAACCTTCGAAGGTGCTTTCGTGCTGCCGCCCGAAAAGGGGGTACACGAAGATGTCATCGCCCTCGACTTCTCTTCTATGTATCCAACCATCATGATCTCCTTTAACGTCTCGCCTGATACGTACGTGGGATCAAAGGATAAGGGAGACGACCTTTATATTGCACCTGAGGTGGGCCATGCATTCAGAAAAGAGCCAGAAGGGTTCTTTAAGCGGATCATGAGTGACTTGATCGCAAGAAGAAAAGCGATAAAGAGCGAAATGAAGAACTACGAGAAAACGAGCAGTGAATACCGGTTGTTAGACATACAACAGCAGAGTATCAAAATCCTCACGAATAGCTTTTATGGCTATACCGGGTGGAGCGCGGCAAAGTTTTACAAGCGCGAATGTGCTGAGGCTACGACAGCATGGGGACGCTACTTCATAAAGCGTGCTATCAGCATGGCTGAGGAGCTTGGATTTGAGGTCATTTACAGTGATACCGACAGCATCTTCGCGAAACTCGCTGATGGATCTATAAAAGATAGGAGAGCAAAGACGCTGAAAAAGGCGAAGGAAGTTTCTGAACTCATATCAAAAGAACTCCCGCTCGAACTTGAGGTCCAGGATTTCTTCAAGGCCATTTTCTTTACGGGCAAGAAGAAACGGTACGCTGCACTCACTGATAAAGGAGAAATCGTGGTTCGAGGATTGGAAGTGCGCCGTGGTGACTGGTGCGAGTTGGCGAAAGCAGTTCAGACAAAAGTGATAGAGCTCATTCTGAAAGAAAGAGATCCCGAAAAGGCTATGAAATACGTCAAAGGCGTTTTACAGTCCTTAAAAGAGGGGGAAATACCGTTTGACCAATTAATCATTCACAAGACGCTCACGAGAAGGATAAGCGGCTATGAGACGAAGCAAGCCCATGTTCTCGCGGCTGAACGAGCATTAGCCTCTCTCTCCCGTATTGCCTACGAAGTTGGTTCGAAGATCCCCTACGTGATCATAAAAGGTCCGGGGAAGACGAGTGACCGTGCATTTCCCGTTGATATTATAGAAAAAAGTGAAGGAAATGACCTCTATGCTGAGGGGAAAAAATATGAAATCGATATCGCGTACTATGTCCAGCATCAGATAATACCCGTGGCTCATCGAGTGTTGCAACTTTTTGGTTACAGCTTATCATCGTTTGAAGAGGGGAAACAGAAGACACTGGCCGGTTATGAAAATTCCTCTTCTGCTTCTGAAGGGGGCAAGCAGAAGACCTTAGGGCACTGGTCTTGAGGATGTTTGGACTTTACGAAATCACGCACTTACTCCGTATCACTTCTCTCCAGATCTTTCATCCGTCTTACGCCATTTATCTCCTTTATGACATCGACAACTGCTTTCGGTACCAAATTCTCCCAGCGTTGGTCATTCAAGATTCTTCTTCGTATTTCACTACCTGAATACTCCCTTCTGTTAAAGAGTAAAGGCACACGGACTTTGTACCCGCGTTCTTTAAATAAACGCTCGATTAACGGATTATGCGCAAATACAACATCAACCGGTGGTATTAATGACTCGACATGCGATACCCAAACGGCATTCCGATTCACATCCCAGACAGGAACAATGTAAAAGTTGAAAATGCCCTCATCACGCAAGGACTTCGAAATCATCATATACCGTTCACCCGCAGTAAAGGGGTCATCTGACTCGTGGCTTTTTTGCGCGGACCCAATGCATATAATGACTTCATCTGCTTCAAGAGCCATTTCTTTGATTACCGCGTGATGTCCGAGATGATACGGTTGGAATCGCCCTATGTATAACGTTCTCATTTCTTCTTTATCCTAACGTCCCAATTTTATTTTGTATAGCGATATCATTCATATAGTAATATCTATTGTTCATCATAGATTGAATAAGATAAAATGTTAAAGCCCCATGAAATAATTTGAAAGAGAAGAAAGGGGGTAAACGCTAAATGGAGATAAAGTGGCATGGCCATGCCTGTTTTGAGCTAACCAGTGCGGATGGAAAAGTCATCGTAACAGACCCGTATGATGCGAGCTATGGGTACCCCGTACCTGACCTTACGGCGGATATCGTCACCGTGAGCCACCAGCATCGCGACCATAACAATGTGGCGGCAATAAGGGGCGAACCTGACGTGGTAAAGGGTGCGGGCGAGCATATGGCTAATGGAATGAGGTTCCTCGGGGTTACAGTGCATCACGATACCTCACGCGGAGCCGAGAGGGGGGCGGTTACTGCGTTCCTGTTTGATATTGATGACCTTCGCGTATGCCATTTAGGCGATTTAGGGCACGTTTTGGAAGAAGACCAAGTTAGCCAGATCAAGGAAAAGGACATTGATATCCTCTTCATTCCCATCGGCGGTGTATTAACCGTCGATGCGAATGGGGCTACCAAAGTGCTGGGCCAGTTAGCACCGAAAATAGCCGTGCCTATGCATTTCAAGACGCTGCCTCTGCGATTGAACATACAAACGGAGGACATATTCCTTAAAGGGAAGAAGAGGGTGCGAAGGGAGAAAAAGCTGGTACTTCATAAAAACAATTTACCCTCGGAGCCTGAGATAGTGGTATTGGATTGGCGGCACTAATGCATTGCTCGCTTATCTAAAAGTGGAAGTGTGGGCTTCACAAAATGGGCAGGAGTGGTGGTCTTCCTCGTGAGAAGAGACCTCACTGTTAGTAAAATTCGATTATCATCTCTGCACTATTATCTGCACACTATTACTCCAGGTAACCCTCTCTCCGTTTTTTCCAATGTTTCGCTCCATTCCGAGCACAACAATTTTACGAGAACGGAACGACCTTTTATTTTTCTAGCAACTCTGAAGATTACTCTGATTTACTTAATCTCACGGCAGTCCCGTAGGCTAGTAGTTCTGCCGCACCTGCCATTGTTTGGGACGTCGTAAATCTCACATTGATAACCGCTTCAGCCCCAAGCTTCTCAGCATCATTAATCATACGGTTCAACGCCTCCTTTCGTGCATCTGCGAGCATATCAGTGTATTCCTGCAGCTCTCCTCCAACGATGTTTTTCAAGCCGGCCATAATGTCTTTTCCAATATGCTTGGCTCTCACGGTATTTCCGAAAACAAGCCCTAAAATCTCGTACGCATAACCGTGTATGCTTTCTGTTGTCGTTATTAGCATAGTCTCACCTCCTAATCTTTACGCTCTTCAATAATATCTTCTCTCCTTCTCAATAAAATTAGGCCACTACGGATCAGGATGAGTGGAATCGAATACAGCACTAAGCCTATTCCTTCTTCTCGAGCTTCGCTAAAGCATCTTTCATCGCTTGCTGGACAGTGACCTTTTTGGATGGACGAGCTCTTTCATCCTTCAGAGCGTGAATGAGCGGGCCTACTGCTCGTGCATCTCCTATCTCTCCGAGCGTTGCGGCTGCTCCCTCACGAACCTCGCTATCCTTATCCTCCAGAACCTTAATGAGTGGTGCTACCGCGGGCTCTCCTAACATCCCCAATTCCACCCACTCTCGCTTTGCAATTAAGTACGCAACTCGTTCTGTATCATCTTTTGGCTTCCAGCCGAGATTGTAAAGAGCTAGTGCGGCACTCATTCGAACGTCACTCTCTTTATCTATTAGAGCCTGAATGAGCGGCTCTACCGCATTCATATCTCCTATCTCTCCAAGAGCCGCTGCGGCACTCCTTCGTACGTCGCTCGCTTTATCCTGCAGCGTATGAATGAGCGGCTCAACCGCGCTCATATCTCCTATCTCTCCGAGAGCTACCATTACTCGCTTTCGAACTTCAGTATCTTTATCCTCGAGCGCGTGAATGAGCGGCTCAACTGCAGGTTTGCCTATCATACCGAGCGCTTTTTCTGCCTCCTTAGTCACATAGCGGTGCTCGTCTTTCAATGCGTGAATGAGCGGTTCAACCGCTTCCTTATCCTCTATCTCACCAAGAGCCCTCGCGGCTCCCCATCGGATTTCCCAACTCTCAGCTTTTAAAGCTTTAATAAGAAGAACTACCGCGGGTTCGCCAATCTTACCAAGAGCCTCTGCAGCGGTCTTATTCACATCCCAATATGCATCCTGCAGAGCCTGAATGAGCGGTTCAACCGCCCTTCCATCTCCCAGTTTACCAAGAACCTCTACGGCACTCTTGCGAACCTCACCATCTTCGTCCTTTAAAGCCTGAATGAGGGGCGTTACTGCCTTTTTCCCTAATCTTTGCAATTCATCCCATTCAGTCTTCGCGATCAAGTACTGTGCACGTTCTGTATCATCTTCAGGTGCCCAGCCGAGTTTGTCAAGCGCTTCGGCCACACTTCTTCGAACATCGCTCTTTTCATCTTGCAGAGCCTGAACGAGGAGTGATAGTGCTCTTTTATCTTTTATCGCGCCAAGAGATTCTGCGGCACCCAGTCGAATCTCCCAGTCCTTACCCTTCAGAGCTTGGATGAGAGGCTCTACTGCAGGCGCTCCTATCGTACTCAGCGCTTTTTCCACAGTCTTACTCACATTCCAATAGTCATCGTTCAAAGCTTGAATGAGGGGCTCTACCGCTCGTACATCTCCTATCCTCCCAAGTGCTTCTGCGGCACCCAGTCGAACATTCCAGTCTTTATCCTTCAAAGCACGAATGAGG
>CAYNTR010000040.1:0-17393 GCA_964400255.1 uncultured Halobacteria archaeon | reverse complement strand
GGTAGAATATCCCAAGAAAATATGATTCACTATTTATGTCATGTCGTAGTTAACCTATCTAAAATAAAAAGTTCTTAGGTTAAAAACCTTCCCGTTCATACCCAAACGCCGCCTTCAATATCCGATCCTCTTCAAAATGCTTTCCCACGAGTTGTAATCCTATTGGTAAGTTGTTCGAAAAACCACAAGGGATAGAGATAGAAGGCACACCGGCCAAATTAACCGAAACCGTGTTCACATCCGCGAGATACAGCGAAAGCGGATCCTTTATCCGTTCGCCAAGCTTAAAAGCGACAAACGGCATTGTCGGCATCGCCAAGATGTCATGCGTCTTCAAAGCATCCTCGAATTCGCGTTTTATTAATGTGCGTACTTTCAATGCTTTTAAATAATATTTCCCGTAATAGCCCGCGGAGAGCGCGTACGTGCCGAGAATAATCCGCCGTTTGACCTCCTGGCCAAAGCCTTCACCCCGTATCTTCGAGAACGTTGTATGCCAGTCCTCGTCCATGCCGGTCCGAAGCCCGTACCTGAGCCCATCGAACCGCGCGAGATTCGATGACGCCTCGGACATCGCAATAAGGTAATACGAAGCAAGTGCATACCTCAAGTTCTGCATGCTGAGCTCCTCGTAGGTCGCGCCCAGCTCCTCGATTTTATAAATCGCGTTCCACACGGCCCGCGCAACTTTAGAATCACAGCCCTCGAGGAACTCCTTGGGCACACCGATCCTTAGACCCTTTATTTCTTCACCTCGACTTCCCGGCCCGTTCAGCCACGAGAAGCGATAGTTGGTCGGCTCATCGTTCTTGAGCTTCACCTGAGTGCTGTCCCGCCAATCCTTGGCCGCTATTACGTCTAAGAGCAACGCGGTGTCCTTAACGGTCGAGGCCATCGGGCCTATCTGCTCTAATGAATTCGCGTAGGCAATGAGCCCGTACCGTGAAACAAACCCATACGTCGGCTTCAGTCCGACAATGCCACAAAACGAAGCAGGACACCTGATGGAGCCGCCTGTGTCAGAGCCAAGCGCGAGAAGAGCCTCCCCCGCGGCTATTGCCGCAGCACTACCGCCAGAAGAGCCGCCTGGCACCCTCGTGAGATTATGCGGGTTTTTGGTCGGGCCGTAATAACTTGTTTCGGTGGACGTGCCCATGCAGAACTCATCCATGTTCGTTTTCCCGATAAGTATCGCGCCCTCTCGCTTCAGTGCTTCTATTACCGTCGCATCGTAGGGCGGAACGTAACCCGTAAGAATCTTTGATGCACAGGTTGTTTGAATGCCCCGTGTGGAGATACTGTCCTTGATGGCTATCGGCACGCCAAGCAGTTTTTTCCGCCTGTATTCCTCGTTTTCACGTTTTCTATCCACCTCTCTCGCTTCTTCAAGTGCATCCTCTTTGTTCAAGGTGATGTAACAGTTAAGTTCACTTTTCTCTATTCGTTCGTAGATTGTTGAGAGCAACTCCTCACACGATATATCTCCTCGTTTTATCCCCTCTACGACGTCTATTGCGGTTTCCATGTTCTCTTGTAAATCTATCTTAACGTAGCTTAACGTAGCTTTATATACAATAATCCCACTTCTTTTATAAACCATTGCGGATATTGACCACGAGGTGAAAATGAAAACGAAATCACTGTGCCCACGCTGTCTCAAAGTTATTGATGCACACGTGTACGAGAAAGATGGTAAGATATTGATGCAAAAGAGCTGCGAGGAGCATGGCGAATTCGATGATGTTTATTGGTCGGATGCCAACCTTTACAAGGAATTTGAGAGATGGCTTTTTCAGGATAATGAGGGCACTGCAGGTATTCAACTTACGCCGAGCGAGAGAGGCTGTCCATTTGATTGTGGACTCTGCCCCGAGCATAAGAGCTCGACAATGCTCGCACTTATTGACCTCACGAACCGATGCAACCAGCGATGTCCAATCTGTTTTGCCAATGCGGCAGTCTCCGGTTATCTCTATGAGCCGACGATGGAACAACTGAAGGACATGATGAAACTGCTCAGAAGCGAAGTGCCACCATGCCCTGCGATTCAGTTTGCTGGCGGCGAACCCACGTTGCGCGAGAATTTCGTAAACATTGTCAAAATGGCTCGTGACTTTGGTTTTGCCCATATCCAGGTAGCGACCAATGGCATTGCACTGGCAAAGAGTGTAGAGTTCTGTCATGAGTTAAAAGAAGCAGGCTTGCATACCGTCTATTTGCAGTTTGACGGAGTGACTGAAGAGCCGTATAAAATTTTACGAGGTTACCCCGCGTTGAAAACGAAGCTCAAGGCAATTGAGAATTGTTGGGAAGGTGAAATAAAAAGTGTCGTGCTTGTCCCCACGATCATGAAGGGTGTGAATGACGACCAGATCGGGGACATGGTACGGTTTGCGGCGGAGAACTTGCATATTGTTAAAGGAGTGAACGCCCAACCAATCTCGTTCGAGGGCCGAGTGGACGAAAAGGAGCGTAAAGAAGGAAGAATTACCATTCCTGATTTCATAAACCTTTTGGAAGAGCAAACCAACGGTGAAATACCTCGCGAGGCTTTTTATCCCGTGCCGTTTGTCCTCCCTATCTCGTACTTCATAGAGGCATGGAAAGGTATACCTCAACTGGAATTCACGGTCCATCCACACTGCGGTGCGGCAACCTATGTGTTCGTGGAAAACGGGAGGTTTATACCGATAACCGAATTCCTTAATGTTGAAGGACTTATGGAATTCTTAAAGGAAAAAGCAGAGGAGATGACAGAATCCAGACTTAGAAAAATCAAGGGTAGCGCAGCGCTCATCTCTGCATTGAGTAAATTCCTTGACAAAGATAAAGCGCCTGACGGGTTTGATTCTGTGACATTGCTTGCCAATGTCCTGGGAATAGGTAATCGAGAAGCGGTAGCTGAATTTCAACGCAACTCGCTTTTCATCGGCGCAATGCACTTTATGGATCCGTATAACTTCGATTTGAAACGGGTTATGCGATGCGGGATACACTATGCCACACCTGATGGGCGTATCATTCCGTTCTGTACGTACAACGCAATTCACCGACCACTCGTGGAGCAAGCATTTTCCACGCCGCTTCATAACCCCCCTATACCGAATAAGAATGATTCATCGCGTTACCTCCGTTTTTGATCTGGGAGGCCTTTGTGCCACCCTTTCTGATTACATTATAAAAACAAACCGCCCCCAGTCGTGATGTGTTTTTATATTAGCATATGTTGGATAAATTTGCTATTTAAGGCGTTTCGGTACGCAGATAAGATAAGACTTATGAGCGTCTTTTAACGCTCGTGGCGTTATGGGCTGTATCTTTAAATAAAAAAAGAACCAACATACAAATGCCCCTTTCGAAGAGTAGTTTGACCTCGCTGTCTTAGCGAAGGATGATTACTATGGCAAACAAGGGGCGACATCAAGCCGTATTGCACGGTCCCTGCGGTAAGCCGTTATCATGAAGATGGCGATGACCGTTTAGAGGAAACCACAATACGGTACATTACATAAACGCAAAGTTTATCACAGATTTCATATGTTAAAGAAAGCAAAGAGATACAGTGAAGGAGGTAGAAGAATGGGAGAAGAGAAAGAGAATGATAGTGCAGCTATGAAAGCGGAGGAGAATGAGATAGAACGGATACGAGAGCGGAAGATACGTGAGATGGAAGAGCAGGCAAAAGCGAAGCACTTAGGTGGCGATATAATCGATCATCCTGTGACTATTACTGATCGAACCTTTGTGGAAACGGTAAAAAAATATCCGTTCGTCGTCGTGGATTGTTGGGCTCCTTGGTGCGGTCCGTGCAGAATGGTTGCACCAATACTCGAAGATTTAGCAAAGGAATATGCAGGAAAAATCGTTTTTGCGAAACTGAATGTGGATGAAAATCCGAGAGTAGCCTCCGAATATGCAATAATGGCTATACCGACGCTTTTCATCTTTAAACATGGCGAACCTGTGGATGTCATACAGGGTGCCATGCCTAAACCTCATTTCGAAGCAAAGATAAAAGAATGGTTGTGAAACCGTTTGAAAAAGAAAGTTCGAAGGAACTAGAACTGGTGAAGAAATTTGCCGACTTTGGGTTCCAGATCCATCCCGAAGCACTTACCCTACTCGCGCACCGCACCTTTGACGACAGGAGCGATTGGCATTTCGACATCAATGCACTGGCAGAAAGCATGTCCAAATCATTGGACCCTTCGATTTGTGTAATCTCACCAGAGCAGGTAGTCGAGTTTATTAATCAAAACGGTGCGCATGCTGCTGATAAGAGAGCGAAAGAGGAAAAAGTGGTCAACGAGCAGACGCGCGCGGATGCTCCGGCCATCATAAAATCGTTCCCTGAGCATGAGAGCGCCGCAGATCACAAAGAATTCTTACAGCATTTCATCGACCGCTATGAGCGGATAAGCGGGATAATTAAAAAACGGGCACGATGCGGGCAGATAAGGTTCTTAAAAAATGGACGTGGGACTGAAGAGACATCAGTGGTGGGTATCGTCTCATCTATCGCAAAAACGGCAAAAGGAAATCTCAGAATTGAATTAGAAGACCCAACTGGGACTCTGTCAGTCATTGCGCCACCGCGCGAAGAGATTATCCCCGATGAGATCATCGGTGTTACGGGTTTTTTGGTTAGCGAGGGGTATTTTATTGCGAATAGAATAATCTATCCAGATGTGCCCATTCCTTCGTCAATCTCGCAATCACTGTTATCTGCTCCTGGGAAGGAACTGCAAAAGAAAAGGCCCGTATATGCCGTATTTATCTCTGATATGCATGTCGGGAGCACCACATTCCTGGACGAGGCATGGGATAGTTTCATGCGATGGCTCAACGAGAAGGCCGAACGTATTAATATTGCTTATCTCGTGGTTGCTGGCGATATTGCTGATGGGATAGGAGTCTACCCGGGCCAGGAGGAGGATTTGTTAATTACGGACTTTGAGGAGCAATACAGAAAAGCAGCAGGGTATTTTCACGATTTGCCATCCCATATACACATAGTGGTGGCGCCGGGGAACCACGATGCCGTGAGAGGTGCAGAGCCTCAACCACCACTTCCTGAGAACCTCAGGCGGTTCTTTCCCGATAATACGTGCTTCGTGAGCAACCCCGCCTATATACAGATCGGCGGCAGACAGGTGTTGATTTACCACGGGCAATCGTATGACGATTTTGTTAACGCAGTATCGAGGCTCAGTTATTCAAAGCCGGAAGATGTGATGATAGAGATGCTGCGAAGACGGCATCTTGCTCCGGTTTACGGAAACAGCGTTTCTATTGTTCCCTATAGCTATGATTACGGCGTTATTGATCCCGTTCCTGAGATATTCCATTGCGGGCATACGCACACCGTAGGGATTGCCAAACACCGGAACGTGCTCCTGATAAATTCCGGAACGTGGCAGTCACAAACGCCCTACCAAAAAAAGCGGGATATAACTCCCGTTGCGGGATGTGCAACGGTTGTAGAGCTGTGCACGATGCGGGTAAAGGTCATGGACTTCGGAGGAAAATCAGGTGCATAACAATGAGGAGGATGGCTACGTGAAGGCGAAAATCCTGAGCATGAGATCCTCCGCACTCCTGAGAACCGCGAGCGTCTATAGCTGGTTGCAAGGCATGGCTTACCGGAAATATGAGAAATTGCTTGAGGAACAGATAGTAGAGCGGAGTTTACCCGAGCATATCGCGATAATCATGGATGGGAACCGACGATATGCGAGGAAGATCGGGGTCTCAACGGAAGAGGCTTATGCCTATGGCGCAGGGATTACGGAGCGCGTGATCGAATGGTGCTTTGATATAGGAGTGAAACAACTGACGCTCTATGCTTTTTCCATAGAAAACTTCTGCCGGACGGAGGATGAGAAGGAAAAGCTGTTTGAACTTTTACGTGTGGAATTCGAGAAACTCCGCGATGATACACGAATTCATAAGAACGAAGTACGAGTGAGCGCAATCGGCAATGTCGATTTGCTGCCTGAATCAGTGAAAGAGGCAATAAGAAACGCAGAAAATGCAACCGCGGCGTATAACAAATTCAACTTGTTTATTGCAGTCGCATATAGCGGAAGGATGGAGATCGTTGATGCGGTACGTATAATCGCGAACAGAGTCAAAAGAGGCTTATTAAATCCCGGGGATATAACTGAGGAGACGATTTCAAACCATTTATACATCAGCGAAATTGACGGAGGTGCCGATATATCTGATTCGGGCGCCAAAACGAGTGTGGACTTGATTATAAGAACCGGAGGTGAGCTGAGGTTGAGTAATTTCGTGCCATGGCAAGCGTTGGGAAACGAATGTGCCGCGTACTTCTGCGCGCCTTTTTGGCCCGAGTTTCGAAGAGTAGACCTCCTCAGGGCAATAAGAACCTATCAGGAACGTGAAGAAGAGAAGAGGCAGCGTTCCGCCTCACGAATGTCGAAATTAAACCTTTTCTTAAAGAGAGAGGCGTTACCAAAGGATAAGGGGAAGATACATTCTTAGTATGAGTTGTTGAGGCAAAACAATGAGGACATTTATCGCGGTTGACCTGTCTGAGGAAATACGAGCAAAAATAGAAGAGATACAGCAGGAATTTATACGGTCAGGACTTCATGGTGCAATAAAATTTGTAGATCCGAGACAGGCACATCAAACGGTGAAATTTCTCGGCGAAGTTCCAGATGACGGCGTGGAAGGAATTAGGCAGGCACTAGCAGGAATACGTCAAAAATCGTTTGCTCTAGAACTGCGCGGTGTCGGGTTCTTTCCAGAGGCCTCGCTGGATAAAGCACGAAACATCAGAGTTATCTGGGTAGGTATGGCAAACGGTGCAGAGCATTTGAAGGCGCTGCAAGAAGAAGTGGAATTAGCACTGCAAGCGTTAGGCTTTCCGCGTGAAACACGGTTCAGTGCACACGTTACACTCTGCAGAGTGAAAAAGCCATTTCGATCACGGAACGAACTCGAGCGGATGTTGAAGAAGATCGGGGAGTTGAAGGACGTAGAGGTGGGGAAGATGCAGGTGGAAGCGTTAAAATTAAAGAAGAGCACGCTTACGCCCAAGGGGCCCATATACGAGGATCTGTATGTGAAAAGTTTGGAGGCGTAGAACGTGGCAAAGCCCCGAAAGGGTATGACCTTACTGGATTTCTTGCATTCCGAAAAGGACGTTGATGACGAGAATCGTGATAGTGAAAGTGAGCGAGGACTAGAACGAGAAGAAGAAATCGAGGAAGAGAAGGGGCTGGGCAAGAGCGAGACTCCGCACATATACAGCGTTTACGAAGTTACGAGCCGTATAAGACGGATATTAGACGAGGATAACGAGCTGAGAGACATCTATATTAAGGGAGAGTTGTCTAATCTCAGTCAGCCGACTTCAGGTCATTTATACTTCACGCTCAAGGATGAATTTTCCGAGTTGCAGTGCGTCATGTTCCGGGAACAAAACCGTGAACTGAAGTTCGTTCCCGAAGATGGCATGAGTGTGATAGTAAGGGGTCATATAAGTGTGTACGAGAAACGGGGACGGTACCAGTTATACGTCGATGAGATCCAAGAGGCGGGCTTAGGTGCACTTTATCTTGCCTTTGAGCAGTTAAAGAAGAAATTGAAGGAAGAGGGTTTGTTTGACGAGGTTTACAAGAAGCCAATACCCTGTTTCCCGCGTCGCATAGGCATTATCACGTCACCAACAGGTGCTGCCATAAGGGACGTGTTGAAGATTACAAGGAAACGATATCCACATGTTCACATTTTGATTGCGCCCGTTGCAGTGCAGGGCGAAGGCGCTTCATCACAGATTATCCATGCCATTCAGTTGATGAACCGGTACAGTGCAACACATGAGAAGATAGACGTGCTGATTGTGGGGAGAGGCGGAGGCTCGATAGAAGAGCTGTGGGCATTTAACGAGGAGTCTGTGGCGAGAGAGATTTTCTCATCTGTGATCCCCGTGATCTCGGCGGTGGGACACGAGACAGACTTT
The DNA here is from genome assembly GCA_964400255.1 of uncultured Halobacteria archaeon. Classification (GTDB taxonomy): domain Archaea; phylum Halobacteriota; class Syntropharchaeia; order Alkanophagales; family Methanospirareceae; genus JACGMN01. The sequence continues at coordinate 9,400 of CAYNTR010000040.1, read as the reverse complement.
ACAATCGCGGATTTTGTCGCGGATAAGCGCGCTGCAACGCCCTCAGAGGCGGCAGAACTTGTCGTGCCGGATAAACGCGAGATCGAGAAGAGCTTGCGGTCTTTGGAGTTACGGATGCGGCAGAATATATTTAAAACGATTGAATACCACCGGAAGCGGTTAGAGAGTATGGAAAAGAGTATTTTATTCAGAAAGCCCACCGAGCGGATAAACCAATATCGTCAGACGATCGACGAACTCAAGCGAACGATGGTTGCAGAGATGACGCATCTCGTGACGTTGCAGCGGAAAAGCGTGCAAGCCCTAATGGGCAAACTGGACGCGTTAAGTCCTTTGGCTATCCTCGAGCGGGGATACAGTATCTGCTCGAAAGTGCCTGAAGGAAAGATTGTACGGAGCATAGAGGATATTTCAGTTGGTGATGCGATACAAGTATTATTGACGGACGGAACGGCACTATCAGAGGTGAAGGAGAAGGAAGTAAAGAAACACCAGTAAGACATCGCCAATGATTTGTTTATTGCTTGGTTCTACGATTTATAACGGGTATTCGAGGCAATAAAAGTGGTTATTTATATCCAAACGTACTCTTGCACTAGGTTTTTCAATACTATATCCAACAGCTCGGAATCATTCTTGACTTTTTAACGCACGTGCTTTACGCACATAATGAGTGGCACACGCCTCGCAGATGAGATGGGAGACATTGCCGGATTCCTTTCGATAACCCAGTTCCTTTTGTTCACCACAAATCGCACACATTGGATTATGCTTTTGCCCATTCTTCTTCTCTGCTACTTCTGTTAGCTCATCGGCTGATAGTTTTTCGATTGTAGCTATGACTTTTTCACCATACCGCCACTCGAATGGAAATATTATTGGATAGGGCACAGTATCAGAGGAATGAAGAGAACCGTGCAGATTAATGGCATTTTCGTTCCCACTCTCCGCCCCCACGTTTCTAACCATTCTCGTTACAGGTGCTATTCGTAACTCAGCCATTTTGATCACAAGTATTACATAAGAAAGAGGGCATATATAAAGTTTTCGGTCATCGGGCTTTGCTCCATTATGCACGTGTGCACTTTTATTCGCTCAAACTACGATGGTGAAGAACCGGCTGAGGATAGTGTAGTTGGTGTCCGGTCAAATTTTTCCGAATTCCTTTTATGGATTCGAAGACAATATGACTAGAATACGAATACGCGACAATGGCAAACTGCAGCTACAAAACAACCTTGGATTCCGGTAAGGAGTGGAAATGCCCCTGTGAAGCCCTTCCGAACGAAGAGTTCTGCTACTGGCACAAAGAAGAGCCCGGTAAAGAGCCCACTCAAGAGATGCTCGAAGAGCTGAAGGGAAACGAGATTTTCGGTGTTTACCTAAGGGAGGCTAAACTGCAGAATAAAGACCTAATAGGGGTCAAAATACATAATGCAAATCTAGAGATGGCTGAACTGCAGAATTCAGAACTATTTGGAGCTGAAATGAATAATTCAAACCTATGGTTCGCTAAAATGCGTAATTCTGATCTAAGATCGTCTAAACTGCAGAATTCAAATCTAGAATTAGCTGAACTGCAGAATGCATACCTATGGATGGCTATACTGCATAATTCAAACCTATCGCTGGCTTTACTTCAGAATGCAAACCTAGAATTAGCTGAACTGCAGAACGCTAACCTATCGAAGGCTAACCTGCAGAACGCTAACCTAAGGTGGGCTAACCTCCAGAAAGCAAACTTAAAAGATGCCCTTCTTCAAGGAACTAATCTTCATGGTGTGCGATTCGACTCCGAAACCGCTTTGGAAGACGCTCGATTATTTGACGCCAACCTTTTCCGCTCCTATTTCGACGAAGCGAAGAGCTTCAGACATGCTGAGCTTTTTCGTACTAAAAAAGGCAAAGAGATCAATGAAACTATTGGAGATGCGCTCGGTAAAAAGACCACATCCGTCCTTGACCTGGATAAAATTGAAAAAGCAAACTCTGATGTTGCGGCAAAGATTTTGAATAACGAAGGATTAGCGAGGTATGCTCGTGATGGCAGAAGAATCGTTTTTTTCGACAGGGCATCCGGGGGTCTTCGAGAAAATCCCGAAAATAGGAGAAGACGCGAGGACGATACTGTCATCATAGAAGGGCTCTCAGACTTAATCGTCAACAAAGATGGAGTGATACAATCTGAATACCTCTACGATGGCAGCCGTGCCGATCAATTCGAAGCTTCATATGAGGTTTACAATAACCTTTACAACTTTTACGTCAACAACGGCAGACTCGACCAGGCAGCCCATGTGCATTACCGGAGAGGAGAGGCACACAGAAAGTTACTGAGAGAGAAGGGCGGGTTTTACTGGCTGCGGTCCTGGATTTTTGACTTCTTCGTCTTGCGGCTCCTCACCGGCTATGGCGATAAAATTGAACGACCGATAGGTGCTTCTGCAACAATTATCGCCCTTTTCGCCGTCCTTTTCCGGCTGACTAACGGCATTGTCAAGACCGTGAACGGCGAGCTTGTTTCCCCGAGATGGCTCGATTACCTCTATCACAGCATCACAACCTTCACGAGCCTTGGGTATTCCAATATACAGCCCAACCTGGCAGTTGGATCCTTGCCACAGATATTAGTGGCTGCCGAGTCCGTACTGGGTATTTTGTTGATGGCGTTAATCATCTTCGTGGTTACCTACCAGGTCTCACGATAGAATAAAGTTCCTCTGAATCACACGCAATCGGAAAGGTCTACAGAGGCAGATTAAACACCTGCAAAACACTGTTTATACCGTCAAGCGTGGCGATAATACTCTCTGCATCTTCAGCAGTAATTTTTTTCTGCTTTGCCAATCTGGTCAAGCGCGTAAGCGTGTGAAAAAGCTCATCAAAAGCCGGTTTAACGTTAAGGTCGTCATCCATGTTCCGCGTAAAATCGAGCTGTAAGCGCAGGATCAATTCCGTCACTGAATCAGCACTTCGCTCCACACCGGCACCAGTGTGGTGGAGACAATCTATCATCTCGTTGATCTGTTTTAGTTTTAACGAGGTTTTATTGATTTTATCCCACGTGAAATTCAGCCGCTTTCTGTAATGGCCGTAGATCAGGCAGAATCGAATCTGTTCACCGGTGTACCCTGCTTTTTGAAGGTCATCCGTGTATATAACATTTCCCTTGCTTTTTGACATCTTATCGCCGTTAACGAGCAGATGGGCACCGTGGAGCCAATAGCGGGCCAGCGGTTTTCCTGAGACTGCTTCGACAACTGCGAGCGTATAATCATGATGTCGCACCAAGTTATCCGCCCCGCCACAGTAAATATCCACGGAAGAGCCAAGGGTCTGTACTACCATGGCGGATCCTGCACATTCCATGACGGTCTTCCCCGACCAAGAGCGGTATCCCAGTACATGGTATCTCCCTTCTATACCCATGCCAGAGGATAAAATCGCCCATGTTCCAGCGATTGCCCGGATACGTATCCTTGTGATAGCGCCTTTTGACACGAGGCCAGCGGGACATGTCTATATGTGCGAGTTTGCCAAACCCTTTGAACGTCAACGGGTCGAAATACACATTTCCCTTATAACCAGTAGGCATGACCCTTTTTCAAAAGCGCCTCGATAAGGTAAACGACCTCAGCAACCGAGGTGGAGGATTTCGGATTGTAGGTGGGTGGTTTAATCCGTAACAATGGTACCTCTTCAAAAAATACTCTTTCGTATTGTTTCGTTAACTTCAGCACATCCGTCGAACGTCTTTGCGCTTCCAGAATAGACTTTTCCTCGATATCTGTAAAATTTAATGTTCGGACCACCTGGTAGCCCAAATACTCAAGGTATCGCTGCAGCACATCCTCAAAGAGAAACGTGCGGTAATTCCCTATATGCGAACGCTGATAGACCGAGGGCCCGCAGGTGAACATCTTCACCTGAGCACCCTCCAGAGGCTCAAAAGGTTCAATCGTCCTCGTTAGAGTATTAAATAACTTGAGCAATCGGAGTACCTCGAAAATACGTTGAAGTGACACGATAATAAATTTTTTCGTGGCGTAAACCGGCAAATCTCTAGAGCCTTCAAAACGCAATCTTTAGGGTCTATCAGATTGTCACGTTCTGCCTAATTCGGTTTTCTGCTTTACGAATGTTGAATTCTCGCGTGAGTTAACGGAATTTTAAACTACGGGAAGCACTCACCACCTTCATCCTTTTCCTTACCTTCACCTTCTATATCTTTTCTTAATACTTCAACTATATACGCCTTCATTGTTACGTCGCTATCAATCGCCTTCTTCTTTATCTCTTTATGCAGTTGACTATCCAGATCTACTGTTACCTTTACCATTTTTCCTACTCCACTTATCTTTCATGCTTCCGTGCATTAATATTCTCAGTTTCGGTCGCTTTGATATCAACGGTGAGTTGTGGTACGATTCGCGAGCTGCAAATGGTTTACGGCTGGACTTTTTGCATTCCAAAAAGCTTTACTACCCTGAAATCTAAACTTATAGCAATTCTAATAGACGTTTGCACCCAAGGGCATGTAAGGGACTGAGGTAAAAATGAAAGAAGGGGAAGGAATAACATTTGAGGATGCGTTGAAGCGGTTAGAGGAGATCGTGGAAACGTTAGGAGAAGGTAATCTTTCCTTGGAAGATTCACTAAAGATGTTCCAAGAGGGTATGGAGTTGTGCAAGGTGTGCAATAAGAAGTTAGACGAGGCAGAATACAAGGTCGAAAAGTTGATGGAGAAAGAAGGCGGAGAGCTCAACGTCGAGGGCTTCGAAGTGAAGGAGTAGTTTTTACCCATCACTCTTTGGAGATCATCACCTCTGTTGCTTTTATCACTGCTTCTACCTCATCACCGATTTTCAAATCGAGGTCTTCTACCGCAGCTTTTGTTATCAATGCTGTTATAACCGTCGGCGTTGTGATCTCGATTTTTACCGAAGCAGCAACTTCACCTTTCTCTATCACTTTCACCACACCACCAATCTTATTCCGTGCGCTTAATTTCATATACAGTGCCTCCCACAATTCCTCATCTGCCGATAAACCCTCTAAATACTGCTCATATCGTTCATATTCGTGCAGAATACGCACCCCTTCTTCCGTTAGACCAGCACCGCCACCGCCCTGTGCACCGCCCCGATAGGTCTTTACCACGGGCGTCCCTATCGCGTCCTCTATCTTCCGGATATGTTCCCATGCGGTTCTATACGGTATAGAGAGCTTTTCCGCAGCCTTCCTGATGGATGCTAATTCATGAATCTCACGGAGCAGTTTTGCCCGCCCTTCACCCAAAACTGCCTGCCCCTGATGCTCTATCCACGGCTTATACTTCGATTCGTATTTTCTTCTGGGTGCCTGCATGAGTAAAAAGAGAAAGTTCTGAAGCGTTAAATAGCTTGGTATATTTTGATCTTCTCAGCTCTTGCATCCTTTCTTTCAAGGCCTGCTCATAGCTTTACGCAAGGGTTTTTAGAACCTAGGAGGAAGATCCAGATAGTTTCTTTTTCATCTCGTCTAACAAATTCAATGCCTCTAATGGTGAGATCTGCTCCACATTTAGTGCCCTTAACTCTTCGAGCACGGGATGCTCCTGCACGACGTATTCCTTCTTTACGATGACGTCCTTTTCACGATCTTCGATTCTGGCCCCAGCTCGTTCTATCTCGCTTTCCATCCGTCGCAAGACGGTTTTCGCAGATTCTATCACCTCTTCAGGCAAGCCTGCGAGTTTCGCCACCTGTATCCCATAGCTCTTTGACCCTCGCCCTTCCACCACTTTCCGTATAAAAAATACCTCATCCGCGACTTCTTTGATTGACACGCTGTAGCATTTCACGCTATCAAGCATATCGGCAAGCTCAGTGAGCTCATAAAAATGCGTGGCAAACATCGTTTTCGCTCTTATTCGATCATGCACATATTCCCCGACTGACCATGCGATACTCACGCCGTCCAGCGTACTGGTACCCCGTCCGATTTCGTCAAGGACGATCAAGCTTCGTTCAGTCGCATTGTTCAAGATGTTCGCCGTTTCGCTCATCTCCACCATGAACGAACTCTGACCCATGGAGAGGTCATCGTAAGCACCCACACGTGTAAAAATACGATCGATAACACCGATCTTCGCTTCTTTCGCAGGCACGAACGAGCCGAGCTGCGCCATCAGCACGATCAATGCAACCTGACGCATGAACGTGCTCTTCCCGCTCATATTAGGCCCCGTGATAATCATCAATCGATTTTTCTCGCCGATTCGAATATCGTTCGGCACGAATCCTTCCTTTACCTCCTTCTCCACAACGGGATGTCGTCCTGCGGTTATTACAATCTCATCACCTTCGTCCACAACCGGGCAGCAATAGCCATTTTCTGCTGCAACGTCTGCGAACGCTAGAAGCATATCCAATTCCGCAATCGAATTCGCTGCCTCCTGTATTTCCTTTGCATGCCTCGCGACGTTCTTCCTTATTTGTTCGAATAGTTCATACTCCAATTCCTTAATACGCTCTTCGGCACTCAATGCCTTCGCCTCGTAGTCCTTCAGTTCCTCGGTTATATACCGCTCTGCCTCTGTAAGTGTCTGTTTCCGTATATACGAATCCGGCACCTGCTCCACCCACGTTTTCCGTACTTCCACGTAATAGCCAAACACCCGGTTATAGCCCACTTTGAGCGATTTAATGCCCGTTCGCTCTCGCTCATGCTGTTCAAATTCTGCCAACCATTTCCTTCCCTCGTGCTTTATCGTTCGCAACTCGTCCAGTTCGGGATTATATCCCTTCTTTATCAAACCGCCCTCCTTTACCGTTATCGGCGGCTCTTCGAGTATGCTCCGTTCGATCAAATCCACAACCTCTGGGAAGGTGTTCGACTTTAATGCCCGCAGTGCTCGCTTTATGTTTTCTGCGCGCGATTTCTTCAAAATCCCGCGTAACTCTTCTATCTGCTGTAAAGACCGTTTGAGCGATATCAAGTCACGAGCATTTGCGTTGCCATATGATATTCTGCTTATTATCCGCTCTATATCGTAGATCTGCTCGAAAACTGCCCGTAACGATTCTCGTAACAGTATATCAGCGTTAAACTCGTGTACCGCCTCTTCTCTCCGCTTTATCTCGTGAACGTCGAGCAACGGAAACTGCAGATTCTTTTTGAGAAGCCTCGAACCCATTCCTGTACGTGTTTTATCCAGCACGCTAATAAGAGTCCCTCTCTGTGTTCCATCGCGTATGTTATTAAATAGTTCGAGATTTCTTACGGTGACACTGTCTAAAACCATGTAATCGGAGACGAAAAAGGTCTTGAGGGGTTTAATGTGTGATAAGACCCTCTTTTGCGTATTCCGAAGATACGAGATCGCCGCACCTGCCGCGGTAATTCCTGCTTTGAGTTCTCCAACACCAAACCCATCAAGTGAGATAACGCCAAAATGGTTGAGCAGCGTCGTATACGCAGTTTTATAATCAAAATAGTAATCGTCATAGCGGGAAATGGTGCAGGTATCACGCTCCAGCTCGAGCTCAAGCGAATCGGGCAGTATTATTTCCGCTGGCCGCACACGTTCAACTTCGTTTCGCAGCGACAAATGAGGAATATCGTCTTCTACTTCGGTCACCGAAAACTCACCAGTTGAAACATCAACGATTGCGATGCCTGCCCTGTTATCCACGAGATTCACGCACATCAGGTAATTACTGGCACGTTCCTCGAGAAAGGAATCTTCCAGTACCGTACCTGGCGTTATAAGCCGTACGACCTCCCGTTTTTCTATCTCTTTACTTTCTCTATCGTCTATTTGCTCGCAGAGCGCTACCTTGTAACCTTTCCCTATCAACTGTTTTATGTACGGCGTTACCGCATGGAACGGCACGCCAGCCATTGGAATTTTCCTCGCTGCTCCTTTCCCTCTACCCGTAGCCGTTAACGTGATATTCAATTCTTTGGAGGCGAGCTTTGCATCATCACCGAAGGTTTCATAAAAGTCACCCACACGAAAGAGTACGATAGCATCGTGATATTTCTCTTTGATCTTGTAATACTGCTGCATCATTGGCGTTATCTCGGGCATTGGCATCTTAACGAACCTCCCTATGTAAAGTCCATCTCCTTTCTTTTGATAAATGTTTTCTTTTAAATGAGGCTCTGTTATACACATCTATAGAGAAGGGGGGATAAGAATAGAGGAAGGGCCCGTGGCTTAGCTAGGATAAAGCACCGGCCTTCTAAGCCGGGGAGCGCGGGTTCGAATCCCGCCGGGTCCGTCTTTCTTTTCCAATTTAGACGCGTGAAAAGGCGTATTTTTGCATTAGGAATAAGCAGAATGTCCAGAAAAATTTACGCTCCAGTCGAGTGCGGGTAGCTGGTGAATCTCCACGCGGAAAAAGCAGAAACTTGAGAATAACGCATTCGGTGACCCAATCGCTTTTAGGTGCAACCGCAGATTCACAAGGAGGAAAGAAGTAGGTAATACAGGGTCCGCATCTATTTAAGTGCCAATCCGGATGGGTTCGTCCTCATCTTCCGATGAGAGCCCCTTTGTGCTTCGATTATATGGCTACTTAGGGACGTTTATCGCCTTTACTCTTGCCTCACTCCAGCCGTATCGCCGGTATCCACCCCTCGTGCCGCTTGCCGTTGATGTCCACAAACTCAGAACAGGTTATGACTCCGGCAGTCGCGTTGTAGGACTGCGAGTGGATAATCTGCGGGTAGGAGCCGGTGCGGAGGGTGTAGTTGTAGATTTCGTTGGCGTAGAGGGTGAATGAGCTGTTGAACGATAGGTTGTGCCAATCGCAGGTGTAGCCGTTCCAAGAAGCTTCTGCAATCAATGTGCCGTTTAAATATGAGATAGCAATATACTCCGAGTGCCCGGCTGTGCCCACGCAGGGGTAGGTGTAAAGCTTACGTACGGTGATTGTTTCGATTGGTCGGATGATGCCGCTGTGTCGGCCTGCGATACTCGGGTAAGGATTGGCTGAGGGGCCGGTATCGAAAAATACCTGAACCACTGAGATATTGTATCTCGTTTCGGGACCGAACGCCGAGGAACTGTAATGTCTAACCATTATGTAATATGTGCCCGAATCGCCACAGTCCCAACTGATTTTCGATGCCAACCCAACGCCACTATCGTCATCGTGCCTTATCTCTGCAGTGCCATTGGTGTCATAGAGATAGAGATAGGTGTCTGATTCAGGTCCAAGGTCAGAGGTTTCGACGGTGTAAGAGCTGCCCCCGGTGGCATTAAACTTCAGCCAGTCCTGATCACCCCATACATGGAAATCATGAGTTTGCTTGGTACCATTAACAGAAATGTAGTTTGCCAAGGAATAGTCATCATCAGGTTCATAAGCATCTGGTATAGGCGGTTCGAACTGAGTATAGCTATAATAGC
>CAYNTR010000039.1:0-17557 GCA_964400255.1 uncultured Halobacteria archaeon | reverse complement strand
ACTTATCTCGCTGTAGTTTTATCTCCTCTGTTCATTCCTAAAGTTGGAGAAGAACTCTAATTTTTGGACTTTGATGTCACGCGAAAATCAGAAGAGCAGTTCTCAAAAGATATACCGGTAAAGAACCTAACAGCTCATTTTTGAGCGGTGAATGGTAAAACCTAACCTCATCGGTGTCTACGCGGAATGCATTGCTTTTTTAGTACTGGGCTTCTATGGATTATACCATAACGAGTGACCTCAGGGTGGGGGCATGCAGATGAAGAAAGTAGTGTTAGAACTGGTGAAGAGTCTGGCAGAGGCATTACTAATCGTTGTTCTTATCATATCGGTAGCTTATGCTGCCACGGGATCGTGGCATATTGGATTTGCCGTTGAATCGGGAAGTATGGAACCAAACATGCAGGTGGGCGATTTGATCCTCGTCAAAGCGCCACAACGGACCATGATAACCCCCTACGAGGAAGGTAAACTCCTTAATTATTCCACCTTCAACGAGTTTGGTGATGTGATCATCTATCGTCCAAATGGCGCTTCTTCGGCAACGCCCATCATACACCGGGCGATGTATTGGGTGGAACCAGGAGAAGAGATGCCGAATGGCAAACCGGCCCCACACGCCGGGTTCATAACTAAGGGAGATAATAATTCAGGCTTTGACCAGCCGATGCTCGGAGTTGACCCGGTGAAGCCCGAATGGGTGATCGCAGTGGCATGCGTACGAATTCCCTATCTGGGGTATCCGTCGCTCATGTTGAAAAAAGGTTTTTAAACAAGGAGCTTGAATAAATAATAGGAAACTATGAGCAGAAAACCAGCTCGGATGTACACGAAAGTATCAGGACACGCGTACGTGCGAAGGGGATACATGGGCGGAGTTCCGGGAAGCAAGATAACCATTTTTGATATGGGCAATCCCAGTGATGAGTTTCCGGTCTCTTTATCCTTAGTGGCAAAGGAATCCTGTCAGATCAGGCACAATGCATTAGAAGCGGCACGGGTTTTTGCTAATAGGTACTTGGTCAAGGGTGTGGGGCGAAATAATTTTCACTTAAAAATACGGCTGTATCCGCACCATGTTTTGAGGGAGAACAAATTGGCAACGGGTGCAGGTGCAGACCGAGTATCGAGTGGTATGAGGCATGCGTTTGGGAGAGCGGTAGGAACGGCGGCGAGGGTGAAGAAAGGGCAAAAGATGCTCAGCGTATCCGTCGATGAGGGGAATGTCGAGTATGCAAAGGCTGCGTTAAAGAGAGCAAGTCATAAATTACCCCCACCGTGCAGCATCGTTATTGACAAAGGCGCGGAGTTACTGGTTGCATAGCATAATTGCTGGCCTGTTCTAAGTCGATTATATCTATGGGGAGCGAGATACCAGATAGTGTATATATAAATCTCGCAATAAGCTAAGGTTTACCTAACGTATAAAATGGGTTTGGAAAATGGAACTTGAATTAAAGGCATTCCCAAAACTGCTCGTTCGGACAGCAGTGGTGATTACAACACGATCAGTGCGGGGATTTTCAAATGCGGCGCCTTTCAGTTTCAATTCGCCAATAAGCTTCGATCCACCGTTATACGGGTTCTCCTGCAATCCTGCGCATGACACATGGAAGAACATCCAAGAAACCGGTGAGTTCGTCGTGAACATTGTCGGGAAAGATCTTGCCGAGCGCATGCATGTGCTCGAAACGGATTATCCGTATGAAGAGAGTGAGATACCCCATGCGGGGTTGACGGAAGAATCGTCAAAGAACGTAAAACCTCCGCGAATAAAGGAAGCATTAGCATGGATCGAGTGCACACTCGAGCACTCTGTTGAACTGGGCGACCATATTTGGATAACAGGAAACGTCGTGAACGTGGAAGTGAAGGCTGAGGTCTGGAAGGAAGCGGGGGTGCTCGATGTAGAAAAAGCGAATCCGTTATGTCATATAACCGGAGAGTTCTTTGTTGAGAATATGAAGGAAGCGAAATACAAGAGGGCACGATGAAGAAAGTAGTGCTTGCGTATTCCGGTGGGTTGGACACCTCCGTGTGCATTTCCCTGTTGAGAGAGCATTATGGCTACGACCAAGTGATTGCGGTCACGGTGGATGTCGGCCAGCCGGACTATGATATAAAAGAGGGTGTGGAACGGGGCGAAAAGCTCAGCGACTCCTATAAGCTGATCGATGCGAAGGAAGAGTTTGTTCGTGATTATATCTTCCCGTTGATCAAAGCGAATGGTAACTACGAGGGCTATGTGCTCGGGACTGCGATCGCGAGACCGCTAATTGCGAAGAAAGTAGTGGAAGTTGCAGAGGAAGAAAACGCGGATGCCGTCGCACACGGCTGTACGGGCAAAGGAAACGATCAACTCAGATTCGATGCCGTTTTCATGGCTACGGATCTCGACGTGGTCGCACCGATACGAGAACTGAGCTTGACGAGAGAAGAAGAGAAGCGATATGCACTCGAGCACGGCATTGCGTTTGGCGCGGAGAAGCGATGGAGTATCGATGAAAATATCTGGAGCAGGAGCATCGAGGGGAGCGAATTAGAAGATCCGGCATTCTTTCCGCCGGAAGAGATTTATAAATGGACGGTTTCTCAGGATGACGCACCTGATGAAGCGGAGAATATACAGATCGAGTTCAAGCACGGGATTCCCGTTTCGCGGAACGGGACAATTAGTAACGGTGTTTCGCTTATAAAAGCTCTGAACGAAGTTGGTGGCAGGCACGGGGTTGGCAGAACTGATATAATCGAAAATCGTGTGCTTGGCTTTAAGGCGCGAGAGACGTATGAGCATCCAGCAGCAACGATCTTACTGGAAGCACACCGAGACCTCGAACGACTGGTTCTAACAAGGAACGAATTGAGGTTCAAGGATCTTGTCGATCGGACCTGGAGTGAACTCGTCTATCAGGGTTTACTTATGGACCCGCTCTTTGACGATCTGACTGCATTTATTGATAAAACGCAGGAACGGGTAAACGGCACGGTATACATGAAACTGAAGAAGGGTGTTGCACGTGTCGTGGGAAGAGAATCACCAAACGCATTATATTCGATGGATGTGTCATTTGATGCAAAGCAAGACCAACGGATCGTCGAAGGTTTTTCCGTGTATCACAGTTTTCAGTCTCGAATGGTCAGGAAATCTTTAAAGTAACCTACTTGATTCTATGCTTTTCGTATCATGAAAGCCAGGGTAAAAAGGTCGACGCTCAACGGCGAGATAATCGCACCCCCTTCTAAAAGCTATACCCATCGAGCCATTACCATAGCTTCGCTGGCGAAAAGAAGTGAAATATCGTACCCGCTTATCTCGGGAGATACCAGAGCGACAATCAGTGTTGCACAATGCCTGGGGGCAACGATAGAAGTAGAGCACGAGGAGCACGGAGCGAAACTACTGGTTGAAGGCACGGAGGGGAGTCCGACGACGCCTGAGGATGTAATCAGTGCGGAGAACTCCGGCACGACTTTACGATTCTTCACCGCGGTTTCCGCGTTATGCGAAGGCGCTACGGTGCTCACCGGGGATGCGTCGTTGCGCAAGCGCCCGAATTTACCGTTGCTGAAGTCCTTAAACGACCTTGGTTCGGAAGCGTTCTCCACGAAAGGTGATGGCACCGCGCCTATCGTGGTAAAAGGTCGACTAATCGGCGGAGAAACAACGATCGATGCTTCTATCAGTTCTCAGTTTATTTCCGCATTGCTCATTGCCTGTCCGCTCGTGGCGCAAGATTCTTATATCCTCGCGACCAATGTAAGTTCAGTACCGTATATGAGCATGACAATTGAGGTTTTAGAGAAAGCCGGTTTTGAGTTCTCTTTTTCTCAGTTCAAGAGTTCCAACAATTATGCTTTTCAGGTAGAGGGTGGCAGGAGCTATGATCTCCGGAGTTTTACCGTTCCGGGCGATTTTTCGTCTGCTTCGTATTTCTTAGCCGCTGCCGCAGTCACGGATTCCGAAGTAAAAATACGGAACTTGTTCCCCTCGGCACAGGGCGATTCTCGGATCGTCGACCTCATGAAGGAGATGGGTGCGTCTCTCAAATGGAACAAGGAGAGCGGCGTGGTAGAGGTATCGGGAGCTCATGATTCTGAGCTTAAAGGGATAACGGTGGATATGCGTGAGAATCCCGATCTGGTACCAACAATTGCGGTGTTAGCAGCCGTTGCTGATGGTATTACTGAAATAACCGGCGTAGCACATCTGAGATATAAAGAAACGGATAGGTTGCGGTTTCTGACGGAAGAGTTGAGGAAGATGGGTGTGCGCATAGAGGAACGGGCAGATGGATTGGTGATAGAAGGGAAGAAGGAGTTACAAGCGGCAACGGTCCATTCACACGATGATCATCGATTGGCCATGGCGCTGTGTGTTGCTGCTCTCGCAGCAGCAGGAGAAACAGTTGTAGAGGAAACGGCATGTGCTACTATCTCGTATCCTTCTTTCTTTAAGGATATGCTCGATTTAGGTGGCGATATAACTCTTTCGTAGGAGGTATGAAGAACTCAAGAAAATGCATCATGGAGAGTTGAAGGATGAGATTCGGGCCTTCAATGCAAAAGAAGTGCTCGTGGAGATGAAAGATATCTCGGGATCGATGTTGGACCTCGCGTATTCAGCAGTGCTGTACAGCAGTCCTGAGATAGCGAACGAGGTGTTTAAATTGGAGCAGATGATACATTCGCTCCTGTACAAGCTGCGAATTTCGATCATGTTGGGGGCACGGAACGTTGAAGATGCGATCGAATTCGCCGGAATATTACAAATTGCCTCCGCGGCGGAGAAGATATCGAATGCGGCAGGAGATATCGCCAAGATAGCAACCTCGGTTGATATCTCCAGTTATCTGGATCGAGAGGATTTTGAGGAAGCGATACTCAATGTGAAGATAAAGCCATCGTCTGTTTTGATAAACAAGTCGTTGGAGGACTTAAAACTCGAGACTGAAACCGGAATGCACGTATTAGTGCTGAAACGGGGCTCTCAATGGATTTATTCACCGGCTAAGAACGAGCGGTTACAGGAAGACGACCTGATTATCACCTCTGGACCGACAGAAGGGATACCCGCATTTTGTAAATTGGCAACGGGTAAGGAGTATAAGGAACAAGAGAAAGAGCAGGAGGAGGGAATAGAGCGGAAACGGCTCACCGAGGAAATCGCGGATCTCGTTGCGGATATGAAAAATATTTCGGAACTGGTGGTTGGGCTCTCGTATTCTGCCGTCACGTTTTATAACAAGGAGATCGCGCAGGAGGTAAAGGATTTAGAAGAGACCATGGATCGGATGAAGGAGGAGCTGGAGATTCTCGTGATCGAGGCGGCACGAGGGGTGACGAAGCGGAGTAATTTTGCAGAATTTCGAGGCTTACTGCACATTGCGTGGTCTTCAGAGATCTTATCCGATGCCGCGTATGAGATCGCGGATGTGGTGCTTCGTGCTATTCCCTTGCATCCCGTCTTTTTAGCGTCGATCAGGGAATCGGATGAGATAATCGTAAAGATGGAGGCCAAGAACGAGGCTATATTTGGCCAGACGCTCAAGGAATTGAAGATCGAGACGCGCACCGGGATGTTTATCCTCGCAATTCGTCGGAAAGATGGTAAATGGGTCTACAATCCAGCGGGCAGTACCGAGATACGAAACGGCGATGTGCTCATTATGCGCGGCCCACGCGAGGGTGAAGTGAAGATACGCGAGATTTGTGAGGGTTGAGTTAAGCTTTTTGTCGATGCGTTAAGAGAGAAACGCCCGATTATCAAAGACAAAAAGTCACTCTTTTTTCTGCTTTTTCCTTCTCCCGAATAATGCGACTATGACCATTGTAATCAATCCCGCAATCACAAGTACAAGTAAGGCTCCAAGTGATTGCCACCACGGTTTAGTGGGAGTAACTGATGTGGGAGCAGTGGTTGGAGTTACCGGTGGTAGGGTGACTGTTGGTGTAGGTGTGGTTATCGGTGTGGCAACTGGGGTTAGAGTGGGTCTTACTGCAGGCGCACTTGACCCGGGATATGAGTTCGGATCATTCGGATCTGTTCCTGCAAACATCTCATCGACATCGCGGTAGCCATCTCCATCTGAGTCCTTAGGTGGTGCTCCACCTCCGTTATGCGGGGGCGGGGTGGGTATCCCTGCCACATACAATAGCCCGTTTCTTGCGGGTGCAGTTCCTAAATTACCACCTGGGTCCGACAATTGAATATCACTCAGCGTCATATAACTATAACCTAACGAATCTGATGTTCTTTCAACGCTGAAGTTAAGCAAAGCAACTGAACCACTTGACCCATTTGATATGGCAGAAGCGAAAGGACCAGCGAGAGAAATCCGAGTTCCCCATGCGAAGTTGTTAAATCCTAAAACATTCCAATTAGACGTTAGATCCCCTCTTAAAACGTTTGTAACGTTTATCACACGCTTGTCATACGCTATATTGAATATTATAGCTTGAATTGGACCGTTACTTGCATTTGTGATGTTTACTGGCACGATTACATAAGTTCCCGGGGCTTCACTTGCTTCATTTACGCCGAAACTATCTGCACCTGGCTGTGCTGATACGGGTATCAGTGCCATTACCAAAAACAGCGCAATAATGCTTCTTCCGCGCGATAACGTTTTCTTATTCATTTCTTCCTCTTCATTTTAAGATAATTTCACTCTTTTTTGGATTATTTTATTCAAACCTTACTGCAGGAATCCAATCATTGTATATTTCTCCATTTGCGTCCGTGAATTTGGTGCAGATGATTTCTCCTCCTGTTACGTTTTTACTGTGTTCGTGGATTATCTGTGGATATGAACCAGTTTTGATTGTGTAGTTGTACCTTATACCTTCTTTCAGTATAAATGATTTATTAAAATCTATGTTTTGATAATCGCCAATGTAACCGCTCCATGAGGCACTTTCATTCACTCCATTCCCATGAATACAGACGTATTCGGTATGCCCGCCCGTCCCCTCACATGAATATGTATAGAGTTTATGAACTACAATGTCTCGATTCGGTGTAATCGTTCCATCGTGTATGCCAGAGATTGCGGGATAGGTGCCTCGACCTGTATCGAATATTGCTTTTTTAGCATAAAACATTCCATTCTTCGCAGGCGCTGTGCCCACATCACCGTTCAGGTCGGCTAACTGTATATTGGAGATATCCATCGGACTTGTTGTACCCGGAGCGCCTAAAACACTGAAGTTGAGCAGGACTACTGAACCTGTTGACCCATTTGCTACAGTCCCGTTTCCATTATACACCAGTGCAACTGCCGTGCCCCACGCATAGGTTGTATAGCCTGAGAGATCCCAATCCCAGTCACCAGTAAGAGCACCTGCCTGAATGCCCACTACGTTTAGCACACTGTTATTGTAAGATATATCGAAGCCAATGCCTGCAATAGGTCCGTTCTGCGCATTTGTGATGTTCACGGGGACTAACACGTAAGTTCCCGAATCGCCGCTGGCATTCTCAACGCCGAAGTTAGTAGCGGTAGGTGCTGCCAAGACTAGAGCAAGTAGCACAGCTATGGCTACCGTAGCCAATGCTATACTGGTAGGTAAACGTAACCGTAAGCCTGAGGTTACCCCCTTTCTATTACCTTCCATTTTATTCATCCTATTTATTACCTTATCCTATCTATTACTCCTACTTCCCCTATTCCTATCTCTAAGCCTAAGCCAGCACTATTTCGCCCAAACTCGCCCTCTTCAGCAATACGAGGTCTCCTATATCAGCATTACTACCGTTACCGTTCAAATCGTATTTCCAATCCCCGGTTATCAACCTTAGACATGCTTGTATCATCAATACTAAATCATCTGCGTCTGCAACAGTGCAATCATTGTCCAAATCGCCTTTCAACCAGAGCATCATATCCGCTTCTGTCTCAACACCTGCAGTTACGGTTACAGAAGTTGAATTGCCCCAGAAACACATTTTCGATGCGTTCACATCGTAATTTCCCGGTGTAACCTCGGTGAATGAGTAGTTACCATTTACGTCTGTTACCATCGATCTCACCACGCTTCCGCCCTGTGTCAGGTTAACTGTTACGCCTGCTATTCCCGTTCCATTGCAGATATAGGTGATCCTACCAGCAACAGAACCGTTTACGGCCGGAATCACCTCGAAGTTCGCCGTGACAGTCTTGTCCTTATCCACCGTAACCGTGGTCTCATTCGAGTTCGGATCGGCTATCTCGGTCATATCCGCGGTAGTCCAGTTGACGAACTCATAGCCGGGATCTGCTACTGCCGTAAGGCCAACTACCGCACCCTCATCACAGGGAAATATCCCCTCTCCTGGCACAGTTACGGTACCACCAGCAGTGCTTGAAATTGTCAGGTTGTATGTAATGTTCGCCACTTCTCCTGTTACCGTAAACGTCCCATTCCTCGCAGGCGCTGTGCCCACATCACCGTTCAGGTCAGATAACTGTATATTGGAGATATCCATCGGACTTGTTGTACCCGGTGCGCCGACAACATTGAAGTTAAGCATGACTACCGAACCCGTTGAGCCATTTACTAGTTCAGTCCCGGTTCCATTATACACCAGTGCAACTGCCGTGCCCCACGGATAGTTTGTATAGCCTGAGAAGACCCAGTCCCAGCCACTAGTAAGAGCACCTGCCTGAATACCCGATACGTTTAGCACACTGTCATTGTAAAGTATGTCAAACCCTATGCCTGCAATAGGTCCGTTCTGCGCATTTGTGATGTTCACGGGGACTAACACGTAAGTTCCCGAAGCTCCACTGGTATCGTTAACGCTGAGGCAAAATTCCAAGGGTGATATTATTACATCTACGCTCGCGCTGTCGCTATCGCTGACCCACGTTCCGGTTTCCTCGCAATACCCGGTTGCGTTCTGCCAGTTCACATCCACCCCGCTCGTGACTGCGGTTGCATCGAACTCAATAGTGATGTTCTCGCCGGGCGCAAGCGGACCGGTAAAGTCCCACGTATACTCGCCTGGACCGATCAGTACGGGTTCTTGAGGCACACCATTTACCGTTGCATTATCTGCATATTCCAGACTGTCCGATATGATGTCAGTAGCCGTTATGTTGGTGAGGTTAAGGCTTCCATCGTTGGAGACCACGCATCTGAACCTTACGGTATCGCTAACGTTCGCCCTTATCTCTTCTACCCATTCCATGGTCGTTGCGTTCCACACTTCCTTATCAACATCTATGCTGCAATTTAGTATTCCTGTTACCGTAAACATTCCATTCTTCGCTGGTGCTGTTCCCTCGTTACCATACGGATCAGAGAATTGAATGTCGCTCAGGTTCATGTCAGTTTCATAAGGTGCACCGCCGATAACACTGAAGTTAAGAAGAACGACTGAGCCACTTGATCCATTTGGTATGGCAGAAGCGAAAGGACCAGAGAGAGAAATCCGAGTCCCCCATGCGAAGTCGTTGTTAAATCCCAGAACATTCCAATTAGTCGTTAGAGCCCCTCTTAAGATGTTTGTAACGTTTATCACATTCTTGTCATACGCTATGTTGAATATAACAGTCTCAATTGGCCCGTTGGTTGCATTTGTGATGTTTACCGGCACCATTACATATGTCCCGGGGTCGCCGCTTGCATCGCTCACACCAAAACTATCTGCGGTAGGTTGCGCTAACACAGGTAGCATTGCCGATACAAAAAGCAGCACGGTCACGCTCATTCCAAACGATACCATCATTCTTTTCATTTATTAACCCTTTTTTCTGATTGATATTGATATTGCGAGGACTAACAATCCAATTAAAGCGAGCAATCCGAAGATGTTATATTCCGGGACTGGGACTGGTGGCATTCCAGGCACGTAAAATGTCCCATTCTTTGTTGGTACTGTGTCCAAGTCCACATTACCATCAGGATCAGACAACTCTATGTCATTCAAATTCATATCACTTGTTTCACCAGGATTTCCGATAACACTGAAGTTAAGAAGAACGACTGAGCCACTGGAGCCATTTGGTATGGCAGAAGCGAAAGGACCAGCGAGAAAAATCCGAGTCCCCCATGCGAAGTTGTTGTTAAATCCCAAAACATTCCAATCAGACGTTAGATTCCCTTTTAAAACGTTTGTAACGTTTATCACATTCTTGTCATACGCTATGTTGAATACTATGCTTTGAATTGGACCGTTACTTGCATTTGTGATGTGTACTGGCACGATTACATAAGTTCCCGGTGCTCCATACGCATCGTTCACACCAAAACTATCTGCAGTCGGCTGTGCAGAGACTGGCATCACAATTGCAAAGAGTGACAGCAGCAGGATTAATCCATAAGACCATATTTTTCCATTCATTTTTCGCACTTCCTTATGTTAAAACAATTTCGCCCAATACCGCTCTGTTCATCAAGACTAAATCCCCTGCATCTGCGATTCTACCGTTTTCGTTCAGGTCATACCGCCAATCCCCAGGGATTTCCCATAATACTGCTCTGTTCATCAGGGTCATATCACCTGCACCTGCCGGTTTTCCGTCATTGTTCAAATCTCCTATCAGCCAAAGCGTTAGATTCGCTGTTGCTGTTTCACTGGCAATTACTTTAACATAGGTTGAGTTATCCCAGAACCATGCCTTTGAGGCATTAATATAATAATCTCCGGGCTCACCGATTGTAAAGTTATAATAGCCTGTATCGTTTGTAGTGGTTGAATGTATCACAGTCATCGTGGTAGTGTTGGTCAAATTAACCGATACCCCAGGTATCCCGGTATTATTATTGGAATAGGTTATCTGCCCGATGACGAGCGAGGGTAGTGGTAAGACTTCTGCGGTCTGTACGGCTGCAAAGACTACCGAAGGAAGCAGCGTTAACACCAATAAAATAGTTACAGTTATCTGTATCTTCCTATTACGCTGTCTTATCTTTGTGATTGTTCCTCTTTTCATGCTTCCATCCTCTTTTTTCGTTTATTCCCCGTCGCCATTTTATTATTCCTAACTTCATTGCACCTCTCCCAGCACTGATATCGTTGAGTTACCCGTCCCCGATCTCTTTAGCAGGCATGCCAGATACAGGTCTTTATAGTTTCCCGGAGCCACGGTCTTTCCGCTATCTACAAGTGTTCCCCACGAGCCACCGGGCTTCAGCGATGTCCATGTACTGACATCTCCTGGCTCGGTAGCATCAGTGGTCACATTAAACTTCTCATCACTTATGATATAATCCCAGTCAGTCCCTTCATCTACCTTCAGCCATATCTTGTAGGTGGGGTTACCCACACCATTATAAATGGTAACTACGGGCGTCGTGGTGCTTGTATTTTGTGCACTGCCACTGCCATCCACATCATTGTAGGGATTTGTTATGGTCTCACCACCGGAACCTAAAACGTTAATGGAAGTGATACCCTGGGAAGCAGCTTGATTTCTGATTTCAAGTGTCTTAACGTATGATAAGTTTATGGAGGTATTCGCTTCATAAGGTGCTGTGGCGTGGTAGAGCAGTGTGGCATTGTCTGTGATATTACCTTTTGGATAGTACCATCCTTCTGCTACTCCTGTTGTAGCCCAATCCATGACTGCGTACCCGCTGCTGTTCGTATAATTCACCCCGAAATCGTATGTTACACCGTCAGTCCGGTTATAGAAATGAACCGGATAATTTTCAATGGGGGCAGAGGTATTTGCATCCCTGACGAGGCAGGTTAGCGTTATTGTGTTACCCAGGGTGTATTCACTTGGATCAGGAGGCGAAATCCACGTTACATTTGACTTTGTCGTGTCAACCATTATTACTGTATGCACAGCAGATTTTCCCGCTTTGTCATAAGTTGTTGCAGTAATATTGTATCCTCCATCTTGATCAACGGACAAGGTACCGACAAAAGTTCCATTTGTTGAGTTTGTGGTTGAATTGGCTAAAGATTGCGAATTACCGCTCCAAACTGCTTTCCCTTCCCTTTTAACCATAATTATGTGATTTGGAACGGTTACATCGTATATCTTTACTTCGTATGGAACTTTTTCTATTTTTTTGATGATTACAGGTTTATTATTCTCATCAAGGAAGACCAAAATTTTCCCATCAGAAATTTTCTGGTAGATGTTTTCTATCCTTAGAAGGGAGAAGTTATTTATATCGGGTGGGTTAATATTATTAGGGGTGATATGAATGCCAGAATTGGTTATTAAAATACCGGAGCGATTTAAGGTGGACGAGTCTGAATTGGCAAAGGGTGTGGAGGAGTTCATAAAGTTAAGACTGACAAGGGATTTACTGCTTGAAAGGCTCGAAGAATTGCTCAAAAACAGCAGATTGACGGAGGAAGAGTGCATAGAACTTGGAAGGGAAGTAAAGAAGGGGAGGTTTGAAAGATTGAAGCAGATGGGTTTTGTGTGAATGAAATTAGTAGTGGATACAAATGTGTTGTTTTCTTTCTTTAAGAAAGAATCTGAGACGAAGAAATTGATATTGAATTTCGAGATATTGGAATTAGCTACTCCTTCTTTTTGCATAGATGAGTTGGAGGAGCATAAAGAGCTTATCTGCAGAAAATCAAGGCTATCTAACAGTGAATATGAAGAGGTTCTGAATGCATTGCTCATATTCGTTAAAGTATTCTCCCTTTCCGAATACAAGGATTTTCTAGTGGATGCAAAGAACACTTCCCCTGATCCAGATGACGTTGATTTTGTAGCATTAGCATTAAATTTAGATTGTGCAATCTGGTCTAACGACAAAGGATTGAAGCAACAATCCGTAGTTAAGGTATTCTCAACTTCTGAATTAATTAAGCTTTTGTCTAAAACCACCCCATAAACTTTAAGCTCCAGCGAAACCGCCAACGCTGTTCCATCCCGAACCGCAGGGGGGCACATCCCCCCTTCAGTTTTTGGTAATTCCTGATTCCCCCCTGAAGAATAAATTAATTTCCCATAAACCGTATGCTCGGGCGAGCCTAACAAAGTAGAACAATCTTCCAAATCTATTTCATCCATCTCTCCAGAGTGGTCATAAATCTGGTATTTCTCTGGTTTTTGCCATTCCTTTTCGTTCATTTCCGGATTTAAAAAATCCTCAAATCTTATTCTTTGCTTCATGCCACCTCGCCCAGCACCGATATCGTTGAGTTACCCGTCCCCGATCCCTTGAGCACGAATGCGAGATACAGGTCTTTATGAGTTCCTTGATCTATCGTCTCTCCGGTATCAACAAAAGTGCCCCACGACCCCCCAGGCCTCAGTGACGTCCAGGTACTGACCTCTCCCGGGTCGGTATCCTCAGCGGTTACATTAAACTTCTCATCCTTTACGATATCATCCCAGCCGGTCCCTCCTTCTACTTTCAGCCATATCTTGTACTTAGTCGAAGAAGGAGGATTGTAAATTGTAACTACTGGTATCTTATTTGTTATATTTTGTGGGCTGTCACTACCATCAACGTTGTTGTATGGGTCTTTTACTGTGTCACCACTTGTACCCGAAAGGTTAATGGAACTGATAGCGGTGACATTGGTTTGATTTCTGATTTCAAGTGTCGTTGCGTATTTTAGCTCTATGGATGTATTGTCTTCGTTATCCGCTGTAACGTTGTAGAAGAGCGTGGCATTATCCGTGATATTACATTTTGGATAGTACCATCCTGCTGCCACTCCCGTTGTATCCCAATTCATTAGAGCGTAGCCGCTGCTGTTCGTATAATTCAGACCGAAATCGTGTGTTACGGTTGAATCAGTCCTGTTATAGAAATGAACAGGATAATTAGCTATGGGTGAAGATGTGTTTGCATCTCTGACGAGGCATGTGAGCGTTATCGTCTGCCCTACGGTGTATTCACTTGGATCAGGAGGCGAAATCCATGTTACGTTTGAATAGCCCATCTTAACCACTGAATTATTCTGATACGAAATATTGTAGTTGGATGAATTATCATACATCTCCACCGAGACATTGTATTTGCCATTCGCTGCCGTTGAATTGAGATTGAAGCTAACAGTTGCAATCTGATTTGTTCCACCGGGTGGATACTCAATAATGCCTGTTGTGTTAATCACAGCACTGCTGTTGTATATCTTAACCGTGTAGTTCTTTGGATTCAATTCGGTGTAGGTGAAGTTCACATAGAACTGCTCCCCTCCTTTTCGGTAAACAGGAGATGAAGTTGTCGGCACGTCTATCGTTATCGTTGGTGGTGTTGTATCAGCTCCTGGAACTTCAAATTCAGCCCAGGAAACGTACTGATTAGTGTTGGCCTTGCCATCCGCAGAAAACCGTAAGCGGAGGTCTGTATAGTTGGTGATGCTGTCGGCTTCAACAGCAGTCAGAGTGTAAGTGAAGGTCTGAAATGATGTAGTCAGAGGGGGAGTTTGTGAAGCGATCGTAGTAGCACCTTGCATGAGGTAGACGATCATTCCGCTTTGGACATTCGTTTTGGCGCGGTAACGAATGATGTGGCCAGAAGAGTTCAGGGGGTCTGTTACACTGGACAACCCGACCTCGCAGATATCAGCTGTAGGGTTCTTGCTACTAGTGATATTATCGAGATCATCATAAGATACCTCATCTATACTGGCGTAGAGAGGCGCGGTTGTCCAAAGTCCCACTGTCACATCGCTGCTTGGTCGAGCAAACTGAGAAGGGTCAACAGCAACGTACCAGGGTCTCGCCTCCATGAAGCTTTTAGAGTCATAATCAATTTCAGCAGGACCCAAAGCATACAGATAAGGCCACACGTGAGGAACTGAGTACGAATAACGTACCGATGTTTTTCTCTCTATTAAATCTCTGTTCCAGATTAATGTCTTTGTATCATCTTCCTCGAGAACCGTGGTGGCATCCGTTGTTGAAATCTCAAATTCGGCGGGCACAAACTCTTTTACTATTATTGAGTTTGCATCACCAAAACTTTCTATATCAATCCTAACGTCAAACCTATCTCGTCTTGTGGGGTCTATCTTGCTCTGGGCTGTTCTTATGATCTCAAACGCATAATCCTGCTTGACTAAGAAATGTGTTGAGAAGTCTACTTCAACACCGCCGATTAAAGCAGTAACAGATATGGTATGATTTCCCCCTACTTCCGTTAAGTAACTGGCATTGTAAAGTCCGCATTCTTTACCTGGTAAAATCGTTCTCTCCTCGGTGGAATAAGTTGTTTCCACATCATCGGGATTGGTAACCGTCATGGAAATATCGGCATTGCAGACAGCGTGTCCATCTTTGTCTAAGACAACAATGATGAACTCGGCAGTTTCACCGGGTTTATAAATGCTCTTCCTGGTGTTCAAAGAGACCAAGCCCCACGGGAACTCTTTTTCTACCACGTAAACGCGCTCGTCCTGCACCAACTCCACCTCCAATTTATACACACCAGCTCGGAACGCTCTCTCCTTTAGTAATTTGATCTCAAACGTACCTTCCTGTATCTTCTCTATCTCCGCCTCAATATCTGTAAGGTTACCAGAACCGTCGTAAACAAATGTTTCAATCGTTTCGTCCGCAGTCATCCATTTTTTAAATGCCTTTTTGGATCCACCGGAAGCAGCAACTTCCTCAAGCTCTTTTCCGTCAACGCTTTTTATAAAAGGGTTGTATTCAAAGGTAAAAGCGGGTTCCGCATCCAAGGCAAAAAAATCTTTCTTTGTAATTAATTTTAGCGTTATATCCGACAATTCGGTAACATCAGGTGTGGTAACATCAGTTATATTTTCTGTTGCAATATTAATATTAACAACGGTGAATTGAACCTCTGCCTTGCCACTATTATCCGCAGTATCGCTGGCATAAATAACTAAATCATTTAAACCCACACTTGCATTGAAAGTGATATTACCCCTAAATATTGTAACATTATCAGCTCCATTGAGCGAAAAACGTACCCACTCTGCTGGTTCGTCAATCGTATAATTCAGATCTATACCGGTTGCATTATACGTGGTGTTTATTGGTGATTGTATCGTAATTATAGGTGCAGTTATGTCTGTAATATTTTCTGGTGGCGTATCGTTAAGTTCAGTTACGTTTTGAGTTGAGCCAAAGCCAATTAATGGTGCGATAAGCAAAGCTATGGCAATCGTGACGCAGACACGCATCCACTTTGATTTTTTACTGCTCATTTCCGGCAATTTCGTTAGCATCTCGATCACCCTTTGAACTTTTAACGATAAAGAAGCCATTTTGGTTAACCCGACAAATCGCTGACTTTAGCTGGAAACTAACATGTGCATGAATAAGCCCCACCAAAGGAAGCTTGAAGGAAGGACCGGTGTTTCTCATACTCAGTATCAAGTAGAAATGACAACATCCGATTATTTCTTTCTTCTAAGGAGAAGCACGAGCAATACAATGACGACTGCGAGCAAAGCGATGGATATGATGTTCGCCTGCACTGCTTTTATGATTGGGGTTAATGGATTTGACTCAGCTAAAACCTTTACTGATACTGGTATCAGCATCCCACTATATACCGCAGATCCGCCAGCAGCCACTACCGAAGCATCACCATCCTCAAATATAATATATGTCCTTCTTTCATCGGAATGTCCTTCCATGTCTGCACCTTCAGATGTTGCACCATACAATCCAGGTTTTGCACTCCTGGGTATGCTTATCCGCACCGTAAACTCCTTTTCTTCCCCGGCTTTAAGCGTGTAATTCGCAGGAATTATTGTAATCCAGGAGGTTATATCCATCTTCTCATCATCTCCATCTACCTCCTTATAATATGTGCGCCAGTGCCCCATCCTCTCCGCGGCCGATGTGCCCTCCAGCGTGATTGGGATCTCAATCACATCACCTGCATATCCCTCGTTATTACACATGAATAACCTGTCTACCGCGGTTGCCGATACGGGTACAGATACAGATGCGATATTCACTACGACGATCAGAAGTAACACCGCTATCGCCATTTTCTTCATGTTTTGAAAAAAGCGACGAGCCTACATATAAACCTTTGTGTTTATTTTATATACAGGCTCTTCAGCTTTTATGCATTCCTATTCTCCTTCCCCAAGCACACTAAAAGTAGAAGTTGCTGTTCCTGATTGGCTTGGCTTTATCTTAAGATAAAGATTCTTCGAGTTATCCGCGGCTATTGTAACGTTAGTGTTTGTATCCGAGCCGAGTGATAACACTACATTTATTCCCTCTGCATTAGTGCTGTTATCGGTAATCGCTGTTATATTATACCATTCATTGCTCACGTATTTGGGACTGAATTCAGCTGCATTGAGCCATATCACTAAGGTGGGATTGGTGCTGGGATTCTTAATACGCGCTATTGGCGTACTATTGTCAGCTGGGTTCTGCGTTTCAACCTCCGAATTTTGTGGGTCTGAACAGTTCAAGCCGACTGTGGCCGAGAAGTTCCAATAGGTAACGGCTGTTACCCCAGTTTGATTCAGAATTTCCATATTCGTCGCCTTTGACACCGATACGTTCTGCTCCGCTTGAGAACCTGCCATTGCGGGGAAAGAAGCAGAGAACACAGCGAGAGCTACGAGTGCTGCAAGGATAACCAAGAGCCCTAGGGTTGTTTTATCTATTTTCATTTTCGCATCACCTCCTATTTTTTCATATTGCTCTTA
>CAYNTR010000038.1:0-17594 GCA_964400255.1 uncultured Halobacteria archaeon | reverse complement strand
AAATTTCTTTCGGAAGATGGGGCGTTCGGAAGTACTGTTCCCATCAAAAGATTTATTTGTTGGGATAATTTTATATCTATAGGATTTTGGTGTGCACCATGAGTGAAGTACAGGCCGAGGCTGATACCGGGGGATTTAGATTTGCGGTAACCCTCCTGGCAGCGCTTGGAACTATTTTATACGCCGTCTATACGTATTTACAAACCACGCCTGTTGACTCCTTCCGGTATTTCTTTATTTGTGGATTTTTTTCTATTGCTGTTATTTTAATATTTTGTCTTCTTTTGTATATTTTGATTAAAGGTTACTCAATAGAAGTAGATAATCAAGAAAGAAAAAGAAAGCTGAATAAAAGAGCCTCCGTTATTTATTTGATGGTATTCCCAGTATGCACAGCATTACTGATTTTGTTCCTTTGCACTTGTGGTTTTGCATACTTAGATATGAAATATAATCTTGCAACATATCTCAGTTATAGTGTAATAGGTTTAATTACTTGGGGGGCAGCTTTCGTCTGTGTTTATATTATTTTTGGTGATTTTTTAGGAGATATTGAACTGTTTAATAAAAAGATTAATCAAATTGAAAGTAGATGGATGAAAATTTTGATGAAGTTTTCCATAATTTTATGTATCTTCGGTATCCTGTATGTGATATGGCTTGCTATGTTTTCTATTATCATCACTTCTACATCGCCATAAGAATATGTTATTTGGAGCATAATGAGGTTTTATTAGAAGAAAAAAGCTCCTATTTCTGCTGTGATTGATGTAACCGGCCCAAATAATGGTTTAGCAATAGTCCTAGCACAGGAAGATGCCAATCATACTTTAAACCCAAAAGCAGAAATCATACTAAGTCCTGACTTTCCCTTCAACGAAACAGTCTCTCAAAATTGTTTATTAGGCAATACTTTGGATTACGGAACCTACACTGTTTTTATCAACACTGCTGGCCTAACTGACGGGTATTACGAATTGTGGTGCGTTCGCCCGTACTATGAGAAAACGTTTAGTTCAAGAGGGTTCTATTTGTTAAACGAGAATGCGCCCTTAAACACTTCGCACGAGTGAAAATCATGAAACCATAGCTTCAAGTTCGCTTTTAAGAGCCTCAGCCATCTCCGTGCAGTAACCGTGCGTGGCACACTCAACAGTATATAGCTCTTTCGGCTCGAAGGCCTTTGCATAGGTCTGCTCTGCGCTCTCGTAGGAAATGAGAGTATCGTTCACGGAATGTATCATCACGAACTTTCGCGGTGGAATTTTGCTTAAATACGTTTCCGGATCGATTGATCGGTAAAACTGAATCATCTTTGGCTCAACAATTTTGCCAGAAGCAATCGCAGCGTCGATGCCGTAACCGCACGTGCTGATTGCAATCACCCCTCTTGCCTCTGGATCGAGTGCACATGCGATAATAGCAAATCGTGCACCGTTGCTCTCGCCCGCAAATACAATACGGGTAGGGTCAATCCCCGACTGCTCTCGCAAGACCTCAGCAGCAACAAGCGCATCATGCACCATCTTATGCTCGGTTGGCTCTTCACCGTTCAGGAACAACTGTAAATCGCCGCGCATATCAATAACTCCCAGATTACGCTGGTCAAGTGCAATGCTCGCGTAGCCGAGACTGCACAGATACGTTGCAAGCCCTTGCTCACCCTCTTTGGTCACCGTTGCTCCTGGGAGCAATACGATTCCCGGAACTCGTCCCTCAGCGTCGGTTGGCATTCGCAGGAGACCGGCGATCTTCGCATCCCTGCTGGTAAAGCTGACTTCAGAGGGCGTGTAATTATTGTTCGTTTCGATTAATTTTACCGAATACTCAGGCTCCACTGGCGGATATTCCACGAGCCCCTCATCAGTCACCTGCCACTCTGGCATGGTGCTTAAAATCAGTATGACACCTGTAAGTGCTCCAATGAAGCAACCTATGACGACCAAGCGTATCACCATGCGAGAAACCACTATTTTTAGTCTCCTTTTGTCTTTCACCTTTTGATAGAGAACCACGGGAAAGTTATAGTACGTTTGTAATTTGTCAGGCATCTTTATACCGATTGTTCGAACAATTTTTTCACATGCAATTTGAATTTTTGCATGTGGTGTTTGCGGAGCTTTAAAAATTGTAGCTCTAAGAGGCGGAGATTGATCCATACACGACATTTAGCGCAAGCAAAACCACAAACCGTACCATAAACGGTGGCCAGTATCTGAAAGCCGAATTGAAATACTTGTGAGGTTTAATTATACCTAATCCATAATTACATCTGGGTAAAGAGGCGATTAAAGATGGGGGCAATATTGCGTGTTCAAGGGCTCTGTAAACGGTATGAATTATCAAATATCGGCAAAGAATTGGTAGCGCTCGATAATGTGTCGTTCGAAATGGAAAATGGGGAGACACTGGGGATAATCGGACAGAGTGGTGCGGGCAAGACCACTTTGCTTCGGATGCTCCGCGGTTACGAGAAGTTTGACGATGGGGTAATAGAAATCGACGGCGTGAGGATAACGCCCGACTCACCCCATGAGGAGTTTAGAAAGCTTCGCGAGAAGACTGCTTTTCACCTTCAGCGCTCGTTCGCACTCTATAACCTCTCCGTGATAGACAATGTGATAAAACGACTTCGCGCAAAGCAAGTCGGGTTCGAAGAGGTACCAGAGTTTGAGGAGGAATACAATGAGTTGAAGGAAGAAGCTTTTAAAATCCTCGACCTCGTTGGCCTTCGTGACAAGTGGAATCATCTCTTCACGATTTTGAGTGGCGGTGACAAACAACGTGTTTTGCTTGCTCGACAGCTTGCGAAAAATCCCTCTTTATTACTGCTCGATGAGCCCGGCACGATGTCAGACCCCCTGACGAGGAAATATCTGCTTGACAGTGTGAAACGGGTGAAAGAGCGAATAAATTTGAGTATTTTGCTTGTCTCGCATATGCCCGACGTGCATCGATACCTCTGTGATAGGTCGCTCATGCTCGATAATGGGCGAGTTGTCGCGGATGGTGACACGGAAAGCGTGATTGAGCAGTTTTTAGCGCCTCTTGAGCCCGTAAAACCGTTAGCGCCGATAAAGAATGAAAAGGACACTATGGTCTGGATTGACGGCGCATGGAAGAAGTATGATTTGGTCACCAGTCGCACCTTGATACGAACGATTGAAATGCAAGACATCAATATCAAGATCCCACGAGGCGAGATAGTGGGGATAATTGGCCCTTCCGCAATGGGCAAAACGGTATTAATGCGGTTATTGGGCGGTTTTGAGAAGCCAGATAGGGGATACATATTGATCAGGATAGGGACGGTGGACTTTGCTAATATAGCAGAATATGGTGCGAGGTCAATAGAGGCGAGGAGCAAATTAGGCATTATTCATCAAGAATTCGCACTGCCACCGTACCAGCTCGTTTCGGACCTCTTTGCTCAAAAGATCGGGTTGAAGAAGTTTGAGATGGTTCAGCAGGCAATGGAAAAGGCAAAAGAATTCGATATAAGTGACGTC
The DNA here is from genome assembly GCA_964400255.1 of uncultured Halobacteria archaeon. Classification (GTDB taxonomy): domain Archaea; phylum Halobacteriota; class Syntropharchaeia; order Alkanophagales; family Methanospirareceae; genus JACGMN01. Next base: position 14,085 of record CAYNTR010000038.1, on the reverse strand, counting down.
ACACTCGATGTTCTTTTACGACTTGCGGACATGCCGGAAGATGAAGCGAAGGGGAGACTTAACGAGTTAGGGCTTGATTTAGATATATTAGATTCATTGTTCCCTCGATTACCCGCAGTGGAGGCATTACGAGCCGCTCAACCGTACCTCAATGCAGTGAATCTCCCGGACGGAATATTCAGGCGTTATATTTCTGAGACGAGTATGGGTGAAGAGATACGACTCTCAATTGCTGCGCTCATGGCTTCGAACTGCGAAGTTCTGCTCTTAGATGAGCCTTTTGGCGATATCGACCCGATTTCGTTACGCATTGTGACCAATTCACTGAAGGATTTGAATCGCAAGTTCAACACCACCATTCTGGTGGTGAGCCATCAGCTTGACATAATCAGAGCGCTCGCACACGAAGCGATCTTAATTGACGAAGGAAGAGTTGTGATGCGAGGCAATCCTGATAAAGTCTGTGATGCATTCACCGATCTCAGTTTCAAGGAGCTGGAGTAACACTTTCTTTCTCAAGAAAGAACTTGTAAGTAACTACGAAAGAAAATTGACAAGAGACACGCCAAGCTTTAAAAGAGATATATAAAGGGCGATGCTTTTTAATTCAAAGAAGGGTAGTGCTCCGCTGGTGTAGTTCGGCCAAGCATGCGGGCCTCTCGAGCCCACGACCGGGGTTCAAATCCCCGGCGGAGCAGTCTTTTTTCGGCGTTTAGAGCTTTATTATGGCTTCTTTGAGTTTTTAAATTAGTTTTACGCTTTAAAACAGTAAATAAAGAACTATTTGCTCAGTATGCAGTAATATCCCTCGATTTTTTACTGGTAAATTTGTGTATCTTTCGACCAGTGCTTCTTCCCTGTACAACTTTAAGCTTATCCAGCCATTCTCCGTCGGAAGTGCAGAGGTTTGATTGATCTGAAGAGAGGAAATCTAAGATAAGAAAAGGTTCTCCCACCTGCACTTCTAACTTTGCCTCTGCATAGATCATACCTGGCTCTTCAACTGTGAACACAAAGAAAGAAGTATTCTCAAGACTTACCCATATCTCCTCTTCAATTGTTGCCGCGTTTACGCTGCCCGCGAGCAATCCCGTTATCAGCATGACAAAGTCCAATGCTTCTCCCCTGCTGATTTTTAAATTTTGCACAATGAGCAGCATTAGATTTTCCGCATAGACATGTAAGCTATCAGTAGCTTTTGAGCGTTATCCCTCCCTTATCTATTTCCAAATAGGTTGCAGAAGACTTCACCCATGAACCTGTGTTTGCAATCTTCTTTTCCATCTTAACGAATGGCTCGTGTGTATGCCCATATACCAAAAACTCGCCTTTATACCGATCATCAATCAATTTTACAGCATATTCTTCAAGCATTTTCAGATCCCTTTTTTCTGGTCCCATGCTAATCTCATTTGTTTTGTCTTTAATCCACGACAATGCGGGTTTAGGATTTGGATTGGATGAACGCGAGCCAAAGCCAAGAAGGTTACGAATCTTGTGCCATATGTTCCATCCACCTCCGATCTCCTTCCAGATCGCATCAGCAGCCCATCCAACATCGTCCCCTGCCATACACATCATATCTGCAAACGTCTCGTACATCTCTAGCGTACCAAATCTTTTGTTTTCAAGCTGATGTCCATGAAAAAAGCGATACGTAGTGTCAGCGTATTCGAGGCTTAGGTCATACCTAAGGTCAAACTTGACACCGCAGTAAGATCCGGGAAATTTTATCAGGTGGAAATCATGATTTCCCACCACGAAAAATACGTTTATCCTTGGCTCTAAGCTCAGAAGTTTATGAACTATATCAATATTTTCAAGCAGTACACCAACAGGGTCTCTTCTCCAAAGATCAAATATGTCTCCTAAAAGAACGAAGCCTTCGACTTCGTCCTCCAGGTTATCGATAAAATCTATGAACTTCTCCTTGTTACTGTATTCTGTCCCTAAATGCACATCTGAAACAACCACACACTTCCCAGTTTTGGTCATGGTTTACCGCCTATGTTTCAAGTGTTTTTACAGATAATGCTTTTTAGGGTTGCCGAAGTCGCCATAGGTGGTTTACACGAAGTGTAGCGAAGTCGGCAACCCCGGGTTATCCGAAGTCAGCCGCTTTTTATGATGTGTCTCCCATCTAGCTAACTCTCCTTCCGCATTTCTGGTTAATTTTACAGATGTTTCTTATTCTTCCTCTGCATGGTGAACCGCCAAACCTGCATGCACTTCTTTGTAGTGTTCATGTTCAGATGCAAGGAAATCATACCCATTTGTCGTCTTGGTGCATACTGCTAACTGTATCGCTACACCGAAAGTGGAGCATGTGCTTGGAGGATCGGTTGTTAACCCAAAATCATCATCAAAGTCTTCCCACACGATAGACTCGTTATCCTTGCCGCGGAAATCTTCCATGGTGTAACCGCTTGTATCCTGAGCAACCGTTCCCTTGGCAGGTCCATACCCGATCTGGTATGTCATCTTCCAGTAGAGCAGGTGATCATCTTCATGATATGCGTCTACCAGAAACTTCACTTCTTCACCTATCAGATGATCAAATGCGCCACAATTCATGTCTATTAACGTTCCTCCATTATAGATCTCCTTGATTTCAACATGCGGCTTTTTATTGTTGATACTCAGATACATGTAGGCATATTTTCCAAGATCGTCACCGATTAATACTGCAGGGTCAGGATTTCCGTCCGAGTCAAACACCTCTATTTTTAACACATACAACCCATCAGCTATTTTTCCATCGGTTTCCCATTTCGCAATGCGATTGTGGTCGAACCAGTAGATGTCATGGCCATCGTCATCCTGAGTGTTTCTTATTTTATAAAACTTTGGACTTGCATGGCCCGGTAGTGAGTGTGGACCCAGTGTCATGTTATCATAGTGCAGCGCTCCCACTCCAGAATCCCAATAATAGTATCTTTCAACCAGCTCATCAGTTATGGGTGTCCACGCGCTTGGATCATCGTCGGCAGGTTTGCTGTCACAATCAGGAATCTTCGCATATGATATCCTGTACCATCGTTCTCCTGTTTCTTCTACTTTACTGCCAAATTGTCCTCTGATGTCAAGTGTTTCACCGAAGGGGCTTTTTACAAAATTACCATTGTAGACATACCCGCACGCTTTGGGTGCATCATCTTCTTGTGCAATATCCGCATATATCCCCTGATCTCCTACACCAACAAAGAGCGCTCGTCTTTCTAACAGGGGATGACAGTCAGGATTGCAGGATACGACCACACCCTTGGCAGCATCCAGCTTTACCCAGTGATAGTCTGGCACATCCCATCGGGTATCTGAATATCCTTCAGAATATATTGTGAGAGTTACGAGACCACTGGCATCGGCATCAGGGTGCGTGGGATCATAGTAGGTCTGTGATACCTTGAATATAAGGTCGGGACTCACATCTGGAGAAAAGCACCCGGGAAACCATATGAAGGTGAGACAGAACTCTCCACATTCGTCTGTATATGCCTCCGCTAATTTATCCTTCGAATAAAAGGGTATATGAGTATAAGAATTGGTGATACTGACCTTTCCAACAGTGTAATCTAAAACTTCACTTTTCTTTGCAGAGATTGGCGTCTCTCCTGTCCCCATCATACTTTTGGCCATCATTCGTTTCCTAATTGGCTCCGGAACAGGTTCTGGTGGGGCAGAGGTATATAAATCCGATTTGACAGGTTTTGATTTGATAGTTTTTATACTGAGTAGTGAATCAACATCAAAGACTTCAACCTTGGCAAACGGCACAGGACAACATCGTGTTAATTCAGTACCTTCAATTGGCATCTCCTTGCACACAACACCGCAGATTTTAATTTCTCGTGGCAACATGCAGACTATAATGTCTTTCTCCAGCACAACATCCTTTTCCACCAATAGCAATTCTCCTGATTCTTTCCATTCATCAGGAGATATTGAAATCTGTTTTGTGTTGGTACGTGTGAGCATACCTTCAGACACTGGGGGGCCAACAACCAATGTCAGTGAAGAGGGTGGTACCATTCCCCTTCGTTCGAATTTTAGATTAAACTTACCTTCTGCATCCACCGGAGCACTTGCCAGTGTGCGGTGCCCTATACGCGCATATACCGTTGGACTAAGTTTTTCCGTATCGGCTACATCCTTCTCAAACCTAATGTGTCCACGCACATTATAGTTTCTTTTTTTCGACATAGGCTCCCCCCTCACGAAAAAATGGGCAAAGCTCTTTATCCTTTGTTGCCTCTATCTCTTCTCGTAATAATTTTGCAGACAATTTTAGATCTGTTGGTATAAATCGTCTCAACTTCGGATCCCTTTTAAGGACACCGGCGTTATACAAGTAAAGCAGAAGGTTAGTATCTACGGGCTCTCCTATAATGTCTTTATTGCTGGCAAGGTCAACCAGTTTAAGCTCTTCGCGATAATTTTGAGTAGCGAAACCATAAAAGTAAAGCTCTCTCCCGTATTTCTCCGCATATTTCTCATTATCCACTTTTATGTTTCCCTCCACCAAATGCAAGATTTGCTCCGTTTTTTCATAACGATCCATCCAGTAACCCATGCTGAAAAAAGTGATCCACGGGACTCTTTCCCCAGAATAAACTAATCCCTGGCAGAATTCAGCACTCGCAAATGACGTTTCACATTCGGTTGTGCCGCTCAATTTCTGATATGTATGGATGCATTGTTTGTGCTTTAAATCAAATGCACCGTATCTTATCGCATCTTCAGCATAACACTTCTCACCAATTTCTCTTAACGCCTCTTCAAAAAACCTACCCGTTGGTGGTCTGATATTCGGATCAAAGACAAAATTTCTCCCGGGAGAAACAAACAGCCAGCCCCTGTCACAGTAATGACCTATGTAATCACCATAACCATGCCAGTCAATGGGTCTTTTAGAGCATTCTGGATGGTGGGTGTACCAGCCATCATTGTGCCCGATACCGAGCATAAAACCGTTTATCTTCTCACGTTCCACATCACAGAGTATATCCAAGCCGCCATAAACAAAAATCTTGCCGTACGAATTGACCTTATCCGACTTCTTTGTGCAGAGAATTAAACATTCCCATTCAGGCATTTTATCAGAAACACGGTCAATATCGCCCTTTACAACAAATCGAAATGCTATTGATTTTCGCTGCTCTCCATACATAGATGTGCCCGTGTGAATGTAGTTTCTGGTATAGTAAAATTTCATTTGTTCCCCTTTGTACCATTCATCACCCGTTGCAGCGTCTATGAAGTGAACTTCTCCGTTATACACCCCACATTCTCTGGGATCGGGTTCAAAATCGTCTATCACTACTGTCATCATCCTCTCGCCATCAGGAAATGGCACACATCGCCCCCAACAGATCAATTTGCAGTCTCTTTTGAAATTTTCCGGAAATTTGGGCAGTTCCAGTCTGGTAGGCTGCGGCGGGCAACCAATAAAATCCACCCCATCGTCAAATGGGTTATCTCCATAAATTGGCATTTTATTTCCCTCCTTTTTTTCTTTTTCAGTCTTTTTTTCTCCTTCCCTTCAACTTCTTCCACCAGGTGATACCGCAGTTCCGCCTTTTTGGAAGATAGGACTTATCTTCTCCTGTAAAGCTAATTTATTTAGTTGATAATTTATAGTTAAGCATTAACAATATTGACTGGCCATAGCATTATCCATCTTCTAAATACCCGTAGAGACAAATACGATGCGATTTATGCAAACACAGGCTGCCACCTTCTGCACCAAAAGCGATGCCCGCGGAAGAAACAGAAGGCCTACTGAGACAAGTTAACAGCCACCTTTTCTACAAATGACCGATAAAATACTTTTATTTTGGCAATAAATAGGTTTTTTCATATAAAATGCAAAAAGAAGCTTAAATATTGCTTATTTTCATATTTTTACCAGTAAATCAGTGCGGAAATCCCAGGTGGAGCAGTCTTTTAATCGTATGCAATTAAGTTTCCATATGCTAGTTCTTCTCGGAACAACAGTATCGCCGGTATCCAGCAACCTTTCTTACAAAGAAAGATTGTTCTTAGATTGAGGATATTATAAGTATGTGGGAGCGAGGTTAGAGAATGAGACTGGTTGTTGGGGTAACGGGCGCAAGTGGCGCCATTTACGCACAAAGGTTGCTGGAGGTACTGAAGGAAAAGAAGGTAGAAGTTGATTTAATCATTACCGCTCCAGGTAAATACACCATAAAAAATGAGCTCGGGCTGCCGTGCGACGAACTGGCAAAGCTCGCAACGACCTATTGGGACATCGACGACATCGCTGCGGACGTTGCAAGCGGCTCGCAATTACGAGACGGCATGGTGATCCTTCCCTGCACGATGGATGCCGTGGCAAAGATGGCCCATGGCATATCGGATAATCTGCTTTTACGCTGTTTTGACGTGATGCTAAAGGAAAATCGGAAGATTATTATCGTTCCCCGAGAGACCCCGTTACATGCGATCCATCTTGAAAATTTGCTCCGACTCAAACGACTCGGCGTAACGATCCTACCACCAATGACCGCATTTTATCACAAACCCGCAACAATACTCGATATGGTGGATTTTATTATCGCAAAAATCCTTGACCAATTTACTATACCGCATACCTTAATCAAACGCTGGGAAAAGCCGCGGGGTGCAGAAGAAGATGACTGATAAGGATGAGAACCTAGTATTTGTGAAGTTGGGCGGGTCACTTATCACCGAAAAAAGTGCTCCGTATACAATAAACTATCAGGCACTGACGAGAATTATAAAAGAATTGAAAGAGGCGATTGACACCAATCCTGATTTGCAGTTGTTAATAGGGCATGGCGGAGGGTCTTTTCCGCATCCTATCGCCCAGTCGTTTAGAACGGCAGAGGGATTTATCAATGAGAACAGCATACGGGGTTATGCATTGTGCCAAAATGCCGCATCGACATTAAATCGGATTGTCGTTGATTTGATGGTGGATTACGCGATTGATGCGGTTTCAATCCAACCGTCGGCATGCTGTATAACGACGGATGGAAAGATAGCTGATTTTTTTATCAAGCCAATAGACATCGCGCTCGAAAAGAGGCTAGTGCCCGTTGTTTTTGGCGATTGCGTCTTTGATACGATCAAGGGGTGCTCAATCGTATCGACCGAACAAATTTTTTCGTACCTAAGCAGCACGCTCCAGCCATCACGAGTTCTGATTTTCGGATTGGTTGATGGCGTGTATACAGCAGATCCGCAAAAGGATGAGAACGCGCGGTTCATCCCTACCATCAAGGTCGAAACATTCACTGATATAGAATCGTATCTTGGCGAATCTTATTCAGTTGATGTCACTGGTGGTATGGCAACAAAAGTCAAGGAGCTGGTCGAACTTGCAAAGCGGGGCATTGAATGCGAGATTCTGAGCGGCGCATCGGGTCACATAAAGAGAGCATTGGATGGAGAAAGAGGATTAGGGACACGAATAAAACCAGTTAACCCGATGAAGAGATAAAGCTATAAAAGACTTAATTGAAATTGCGGAAGATGGAGAAGAAGATAACCTTAGCGGATATAGCAAGTCTATTTGAGAAGTATGATTGGGTAGAGTTGGAAGACGTAACGATTGAAGGTGATGTTGAAATAGACTTGGGCTCATCAACAGGCGTGGCACTGCCTCCAGCACTCATTCTTGCGTTGCAGTCCGCATTAGGGGCTCGAGAAAAGCCAGAAGCTCGTGCGGAGGAAAGGATAGGGGAGTTACTTCCTGCAACCTTTAACGTCGCGAAAGCAGCATGGACGGGGAAGATAGAAGAGGTTACCTTCGGTGCTATGTCGGCAGATGGCGGTACGCGAGACCGCACGATAACAGTAGGTGGTGAAAAATCCCTCTCATTCTACAATTTCGACAGTTCAATGCCGCATCCACCGGTCATTTCCTTGGATTGCTTTGATATGCCTATTCCCTTAGCGAAAGCCGTGCGAGGCTATTATGAGGATGTGATGGCAGATCCGGGCGAATGGGCGAAGAAGAACGTTCGGGAATTCGGTGCGGACATGGTTACCATTCATCTTATCAGTACCGACCCGACGATAAAAGATACCCCAGCACGGGAAGCGGCAAAAACCGTGGAAGAGGTGTTACAAGCGGTTAAAGTGCCAATTGTGATTGGCGGGTCAGGCAACCCTGAGAAAGATCCTGAAGTTTTAGAGGCTGCAGCTGCGGCTGCAGAGGGCGAACGCTGTTTAATCGCATCGGCAAACCTGAACATGGATTACGAGCGTATAGCGAAAGCAGCGGTTGATCATGGGCATGTTATCCTGTCGTGGACGCAGCTTGACATAAACGCACAGAAGACGTTAAACCGATACCTGTTTAAACTCGGTGTGCCGAGAGAAGCTATCGTCATCGATCCCACGACCGCGGCACTGGGGTATGGTCTGGATTATGCATTCACGAATATAGAACGGATGAAAATATCAGCATTAAAGGGTGATACCGATCTGGCATTTCCTATCTCCTGCGGTATTACGAACGCGTGGGGAGCGCGTGAAGCCTGGATGAAGGAGTCACCTATTAAGGAGGATTCAGAGTGGGGCCCTGCAGCAAACCGAGGACCCTTGTATGAGATCATAACCGGATTAACCTTAGGCCTCGCAGGCGGCGATTTATTTATGATGATGCATCCGAAAGCTGCGGCTGCGGTTAAAAACGTTACCCAGATGCTGTTTGGCGCGAAAGCGGAACCGGCGAAAAAAATCGAGCTGAAAGACTGGATCACGTGGCAGGGAGGAGCAGTGAAACAATGAAACTGAGCAGCCCAATGGAGATATGGAAATATCTACCCCAGACTAACTGCGGCGAATGCGGTGAAAAAACGTGCTTGGCGTTTGCATCGCTCCTGAAAGAGCGAGGTAAGAAATTAGAGGAGTGCACGCCGCTCTTTGAAGATGATGCCTACGCAGTTAAAGCGAAACAGCTAGCGGACTTGTTAGCACCAGAGATACGGGAAGTACAGATAGGCGTGGGTCCACGGGTATGCACAATCGGTGGAGAGGATGTCATGTATCGGCACGAACTCACGTTTTACAATCGAACAGCCCTTGCGTACGACGTTTGGGACACTATGGAAGAGGCGGAATTGCGAGAGCGCGTGAAGAGGATAGACGAATGGCGAAAATTTTACATTGGTGAAAATCTCACCTTGGATGCGATCGCAGTTCGGTCGGTGTCAGGCGATGCAGAAACCTTCGCATCGTGTGTAAAGAATGTCGCGGCAGAAACGGATTTGCCGCTGATACTCTGTTCATTTGATGCAAGCGTGCTGGAAGCAGGGTTAAAGGAGGTTGCTGATAGGAAACCACTGCTCTACGCCGCGGACAAAACCAACTGGAAAGAGGTTTGGGGACTTGCACGGAGCCATAATGTTCCGGTTACGCTGTTTTCACCAGACCTCGATATGCTGAATAGCCTCGCATTGACCTTCTCTTCTGCGGGTGTTGAGGATCTTGTATTAGATCCGGGTACCTATCCGACAGGTGAAGGGCTTGCAGATTCCTTCTCCAAGTTTGTACAACTGAGACGCGCGGGAATAGTAGGAGGAAATAACGAAGTTGCTTATCCCTTGATGTCCGTACCGTTGACCTCATGGATGATACACGGCGATGAGAATGCCGTGGACGCATCGTACTGGGAGGCGGTTATTGCAAACGTGTTTATTATAAAATACGCGGACATCATGATTTTACATTCGATCGAGCCGCATTCACTGATTACAGAGCGGACACTCGTAGCAAATATATACACGGACCCCCGTCGTCCGGTAAGTGTGGCGCCCGGCTTGAAGGCGATAGGGACGCCAACGGAGGACTCACCGCTTTTCCTCACCACTAATTTCGCGTTGACATATTACACGGTGGAGAGCGATATCAGCTCTAACAAGATAGATTCATTTTTGCTGGTGGTGGACACGGAGGGGATTGGCGTCGAAGCAGCAGTTGCAGGCGAACAAATCACGGCAGAGCGAATAAAGGAGACGCTGGAGGCATATGACGTCGAAAAGAAGGTGAAGCATAAGACTATAGTCCTTCCCGGTCTCGCGGCACGACTCTCGGGTGAGACTGAGGATGCTACCGGGTGGACTGTGCTGGTTGGTCCACGAGACAGTGGAAGGATTCCTGGCTGGATGGAGGATCATTGGCCACCGAAAAGCAGTTCTTGAGCACTAGCCATGACTTGGACAGTTTGGATCACGGGCTTACCAGGAAGTGGTAAGAGCGTTATAGCGCGGAAGGTAAGAACCTTGCTGGAAGAGCGAGGTATCGCGCATGCCAAGATACTCGAACTTGACGAGGTACGGAAATTTATCACGCCACAGCCGACTTACTCAGAGGAGGAACGGGAGATCGTGTATGCGTCGCTCGTTTATATGGCAAAACTGCTTGTCGAGTGTGGTACACCGGTTATCATCGATGCAACGGCAAATCGCAGGAAATACCGTGAACGAGCACGGGAGACGATACCGAATTTCGCTGAAGTGTACCTAACCTGTTCGTTGGAGACGTGCATCAAACGAGAACGGCATCGAAAAGCGGTACATGCGCCTGCGGGTATTTACGAGAAAGCAGCGGAGAAGGGAGCGACGGTTCCCGGTGTGAACGTGCCGTATGAAGAGCCGCTGAATCCTGAGGTTGTGGCGGATACCGAAACCACGAGCGTTACCGCATGTGCGGAGACGATTGTGGAGTTTATAAAGCAGCGTTACGAGAGGTAAGGCTATCCAAAATGTACCCCTCTTTCAAGTTTTCATGTCACCGTACTCACACTGCCGTGCGGCAAAACACCAGCACAGGGCATTCCTCACAGCGCTGCTTCTTACAGTATCGTAAGCTGAGTTTAACAAGCGCTGTTTCAAGTCGTGAGAGTTGTTCGCCTTCATAATCGTCCAGATTTATGTCGAGATATTCTGCTACAGTTCGAGCTCTACCTGAAACTTCAGGGTTTATGCGCCATACACCCCGCAATTCCCGTAAGAATATCTGCGTTGTTACCGCGCCAACGCCTTTAAATTCCTGAAGTCTTCGCTCAAGCTCATTTGTATCTGAGGCTTTTTCGTAAAGATTCTCCAAAGAGCCGTATTTCTCCCGAAGCATCTCCATTATACCGAGCAGCTTAGTCGCAGTAGAAAAGTCGTAGCGTACATAGCCACCTTCATCCAGAACTCTGACCAGTTCGTCCCAGCCAGCTTCGGCGATCTTCTCGGGGCTGTCAATTCCGTACCGTTCAAAGCAGTTGTACGTGTTGGCTGCGATGGTCTCGCTTATTCGTGCACCGAACAGAATCGCAGCTAAAAACCATTTAAACCTCCCTGAAGGCGCGCTCAGATTTATTCCAAGCTCTTCAGCGTATAACGGGAAAGTAGTGAGCAGAACATTGATTTTGCCCATAGATATTCGTATTATTCTAACTGCTATAAAGTATGATTACACGGACGGTAATGCAGCGGCTCGAAAAATGGAGGTATGTAAAGCCAACAAGCGGAAATATTACCGATTGCGGGCGGATCGGTTCTATGGTGGTATTGCCACGGCAGACTGCATGGGCTGTAACATGGATTGCGCATTCTGCTGGAGTTACCAAACGCGACTCCATCCAGAGCGATTTGGTAAGTTTCACACGCCGGAAGAGGTTGCGGAACGGCTTGTTCGCATCGCACATGAACATGGATTTAGAGCGGTGCGGATAAGCGGCAACGAACCGACGCTCTGTAAAGATCATCTCCTCGAAGTGATACGAACGGTCGAACGGTTAGATCCGACTCTTCTCTTTATGCTTGAGACGAATGGTATAAAACTGGGTGAAGATGAAACATTCGTTGACGAGCTGTCAAAATGCCATAATGTGCATGTCAGACTCTCGTTTAAAACGGGAACGCCCGATAATTTTAAACTAATAACAAACCGACCGAAGGAATGGTTCGAACTGCAACTGAAAGCCGCGGAACACTTGTATAACAAGCACATCTCATTCCATGTTGCGCTAGTCACCAATTATGCGGACGAGTATCTCATTGATCGGTTGCGTGCGCTGTCTCAGGTGATCAGTGAACGGATAGAATATGAGGATCTCAAGATTTATTCGCACATACGGCGGCGGATGAAGGAACGAGGGCTGTTAAGCTAAAAAGGAGGGTAGTCAAAATAGTGATCTGCCGGGCGATATGGTTGTAATAGTCAATGGTAACTAAGGACGAAACTTTGTGAATCGTCAACTCAAGACCAAACTAAAGCTACGATAAAGAGACCACGTATGAAGGGTTTATCTTTTTATACGACTTAGATATAGCAGTCGAGGAGTTACGTGATGGAAACAGTGGAAAGAATGAAATGGATGCAATTGCCCCGGGATGTCTTGATTGGCCATGATGTTTTACAGGAGATCGGCACGATCTGCAAGCACCTGGAGGTGGGTAAACGAGCGATTATCGTTTCTGATAGCCTCACCAAGAAGATAGCTGGAGCTACCGTGTTGGAAATCTTATCCGATGCGGGATACGACGTCGACCTGATAGAAGTAAGTGGTATAAGTGGAGAGAACATAGCGGCTGTGAAGAACATGGCTGCGGAGGATAAAGCGGATTTCGTGCTGACCGTCGGTGGCGGTACTATCATCGATACTGGTAAAATCGCCGCTTTTGAGCTCTGTATTCCCTTCATCTCGGTACCTACCATTGCATCGCATGACGGCATAGCGTCACCACGGGCATCGATAAAGGACAAGCGCAAAGGAGGTACTGGGTCCATCCAGACGCAGGCACCACTCGCAATAGTCGCGGACACAAAGATAATAGCCTCCGCACCGTATCGGTTTACTGCTGCTGGCTGCGGTGATATCATTGCTAATTACACCGCAGTAAAGGACTGGCAGCTCGCACACCGCTTAAGGAACGCGGAATACAGCAATTACGCTGCCGCGCTTTCCGAAATGACTGCAAATATGATTCTGGGGAATGCAACGGAAATAAAGCACCAGGATGAACAATCCGTGTGGACGGTGGTGAAGGCATTGGTCTCCAGTGGCGTTGCAATCAGCATTGCAGGGTCGTCAGCTCCTGCTTCTGGCTCTGAGCACAAGTTCAGCCATGCACTGGATATGATCGCGGAGCGGCCTGCGTTACATGGTGAGCAATGCGGTGTTGGCACGATCATGATGACCTACTTGTACGGTGATGACTGGCAGCGTATTCGGGACGTACTGAGAGAGATCGGCGCTCCAACGACGGCAAAGGATTTGGGTATACAAGACGAGCACATAATCGAAGCGCTGACCTATGCACACAAGATAAACCCTGGCCGATACACTATATTGGGCGATTCGGGACTCACGTATGAAGCTGCAGAACGACTCGCCAGATTTACCAAAGTGATTGAATAAGCTACAGGGAAAAAATGGACGTGCTCTGGCGCCGGTTAATGAAGGGGAAGGCTGAAAACATGGAAGGAAGACAGGTTGTAACGTTAATTGGTGCCAATTTGGCAAAAGAGGGCGAAGAGTTCATTTTTTGGGGTGCATCCAAGAGATGCGAGGAGTGCAGGTTAAAGAATTCGTGCACGAACCTCGAAGTGGGCAGGAGATATCGGGTAGTGAAAGTAAGAAATGAGATAAAACATGATTGTTACATCCACGAAGGCGGTGTGTGCGTGGTAGAGGTAACAGAATCGACGATACAGGCGGCGATTAATTCGAGTCGCGCGTTTAAAAACTCTAAAATTGTTTTTGAACCGGCTCATTGCGAAGAAACCACGTGTACGTTATTTGACTCGTGCCATCCAGCGGGTCTCAGAGCTGGTGATCGCTGCACGATTTTAGAAATACTCGGTGATTTACCGGATGAATGTGCTGACGGGAGGGCGTTAAAACTGGTGGCTATACACCGGGAAGCTCTGTAGGATCTTCGGCTCTCTCTACTACAAATCACGGCAAATCCATACCATCACGGGCCTACGTTTTGTTAAAAATCAGGACTATTTTAGTCAAGGTTTTTACTGGAAGAAAGAAAACAGGCACTTCTCCCATTTTAGGATACCCTCCCACATGCTTGCAAGATCTTCAGCTTA
>CAYNTR010000037.1:0-17708 GCA_964400255.1 uncultured Halobacteria archaeon | reverse complement strand
CGATACTAAGTTGAGGGTCTGGTGTTCGGAACCCTATGGTTTCGGAAGTACTGTACTTAAAGGTAATAGTGTTATTACCGGCATCAGTAACAGAGCGCAGGGCCAGCTCGTTGTCGTTATCCGGTGCATTCTCCTCGTAGTTCAAGAGGATTTCACGCCCTGTCCAATCGGTTACCTTGGTAAGGACAACATCATCGCCAAAAGTACCGTTAAGAACGCTGTGGGTGAAAAAGATCTCCCTGCCCAGACCGTCCGTAATATTGGTGATAAGCCAGTTAGTGATATTGACATCGTACTCATAGTTGTATGTGAGCATATTTCCATTTCGGTCAATGATGTAGCGAAGCAGTGCAGTACCGCCGGTATTAAAGATGTAGATCCGCTCCCTGAGGGGATCCATAAGATAAACATACTCGTCGGTTTTGTTCATGACATATCGGACCGGCTGAGCTTCTTGGCTCTCGTTAATTTCGCCGGTCTCGTTGTCAAAGGCCACCATGCGGAAGTCTTCCAGCCAGAACTGGTTCGGCCACGGCCACGTCCAAAGATAAGCGACACATTTCGGGCTCCACCAGAACGGCGAAAATCTCCCGTCCGGGAAGTCATCATCCTCTATCCAGTTACTGAGGTCAGAGCGGTAGATGAGGCTGAAGTGGAGGTCCATTGGCCCGCCAAGGTCAAGAAGGGGTAGGGTGAACTCGTAAGCCCCGTTGCTTGCCGCAACAGGGTCACCTGGTTTGAGGGGTTCCGTGTGTCCACGGTTGCCGAAGTCATCGATCTTCTCATCATCCAAATTCGACATCGCCTGAGCCAGCGGGGCGAGCGTTACAAGGAGCAGAATGAGTATTACAAATACCGTTTCCGACACGATCCTGGGGTTCCGCTTTACGCTCACTGTGGTTATCCCCTCCCCGAAGAGAGGTATGAGAATATAGTATAAATAACTTGTGGTTTTATCTATGCCTGTTTTGATTGCTGCTATAGCAAAAACTTCTTTGTGAATTCACTCAACATTGTGCACCTTTCGCATCCACACGCTCACCGCTCGCCGTGCCTGCTCGGGATTGGCAAACTCCTGTTCCACGTCAGGATCGCTGGGCGTGCCAATGAGTGGGTCTAAGGTTCGCTTCGCCAGATCGACGACCCAGATCTGCGCGGTACCCACGTCGTGCTCCCTGAGGAACGAGATAAAGGGAGCGGGTGTTTTTTCCGTTGGAATTACGATTACCTTTGCCTCTCCTTTTTCAGGAGTATCTAATTTTGGGTAGTGCTCTTCCATGAACTGCGGGACAAACTTTATCGACGGAAATATGAAGAGGTGCACGATTCGACGATCTGTTTCGTCCTTTTTCACTGCGCTCAACTCAACATACTCATTTTCACCGCCTTTTGCGTCTTCTCTAACTTTGTAGTTACACCGTTCCATGAAATCCGTTATCACGTCCTTCAGCGCACTTGGTGGACTCCGTATCGTGGCCCAGCGTAAAAACGCGTCCTCCAATTCCTCACTCAGGTATCCATGGGTGGGCAAGCAGTAGAATACCTCGCCTTGATAATTGAGCCAGGTGTGCAGATCAGGCGAGAAGACAGAAATCTTCTCAGTGCTCGTGATGCTTTTGAAGATCTGCGTTTCTACATCGCCGTTTAGGGTTCGTTCCAGCTCTTCTCGGTCCGTATCACTGAGCGATTGTACACACCCCCGTATCTTCAATTTGAGCTCGCCCTCTGAGACTACCTTATACTTCTGAATATATGCGGAGAGACGCTCAAATACCTGTAACAGCGGTTCTTTTTTCATACTTTACCACCGTCTACTATTTTCTTGAAATAAAAGAGGTGAGCACAAGCTCACTTTTCGTCTCCTTCAATCCTCCTCGGAGACGGCGCCCTCGGCGTTTTATACGGACGTCTCATCTGCTTTCCACACTGCAAACACGTTGTGGTCATATAAGCCCCTCGGAGCCGAACACGAGCGGTTTTTCCCGGTATGAGCAGCGAATAGCAATCTTTACAAAGCCGTATCTTGAGATGCCCTGGTACTCGCACCCGGTATCGCATCCCAATCGCACGAGCAAGTTGAAGATATCTCGTGCTTCTCTGTTCTCTTTGTTTCCTCGCTTCTGCCTCTGCTAACGCAAAGAGCCGTTCAATACGCTGTACTGCGAGATCTTCTGTTCTTCTCTTTCGCCTCATAAAAACGTTCTTAAATAAGAAAGGGAATGATAAATAGCACTAAAGGAAGAGGCGTTCAACAGGTGAACCACACCCTTCGATTGAGAGCAGGGAGGACACTTAACTGTTGCTACGCCTGACGATGCGCCTGTTATACTATGGACGAGAAAGGGAGAGAAACGCTGCTCAAAAAGGCGAGAGTCATTGCTGACTATCAGTTTGGAAAGGGAGCGGGAACTATCTTGTTCCCTGATCCAGTAGAGTTTGTTTTATCACGGACAAAACGAATAGCGCAGATAAAAGAGGGTGAAACGCGAATAGCCACGCTCAGAAGTCTCGATGGGTTGTTCACGTTGAGCATAGAAGGAGCGAGAAGGCTGCATCAATTCTTACCATACCCACGATTACGGGTGGTGATGAATGAAGAGAGCAGTGAATTTATACGCCAGGGAGAGACCGCATTTTGTAAACACGTACTCGATGCTGATCCTATGATACGAGCTTATGATGAAGTTATCGTTGTGGATGAGAAGGATAAACTGCTTGCAACGGGCAAGGCGATGTTAGCTGGAGAAGAGATGAACCTCTTTACCACCGGCGTGGCAGTAAAGGTACGGTATGGCCTAGAACGCTAAGATTTGCTGCCCCTTAACGTTCTTCATTACCGCAAGAGTCCCGTGCGTCATCATGCTCGCCTTTTCAGTTTTACTTGCTTTTTATGGATAGAGCAGAGAATAACATAGGAGATGAGAGAGAAAGAGGTCGGCGATGCACTTCGACAGAGAGGACTTACGTTAGCTACCGCAGAGTCGTGCACGGGTGGACTCGTGGGTCACCTGATTACCAATGTCCCGGGCAGCTCAGACTACTATAAGGGCGGTGTAACCGCGTATGCAAATGAAGTCAAGGAGGAGCTATTGCACGTAGCCCGGGAAATATTGGACGAAAAAGGTGCGGTAAGCGCAGAATGTGCACAGGAGATGGCAAAGGGTGTGCGAACGGTTCTGGATAGTGATATTGGTATTGCAACAACCGGGATCGCTGGACCCACCGGAGGAACTCCTGAGAAACCTGTTGGATTAGTTTATATAGCATTGGCAACAAAAGATTACGTATATTGCGAAAAGCATATCTTCCACAGGGATAGGGAGGGGAACAAGCGTGACGCGGCTGATGCCGCTCTCGAAATGCTTATGAGATATCTCTTTTCGGAGGAGGTAAATACAAGGGCTCGTAGCTCAGAAAGGTAGAGCAGCGGGCTTTTAACCCGTCGGTCGCGGGTTCAAATCCCGTCGAGCCCGTTAAAAAGCAGAGGCAAATGAAGAAAGAAAGAATTTCGATACTTGAACATGAGTTAGTGCCCAAACACGAGATAGTGGGCAAAGAAGAATTGGCAGATCTCCTGGATACCTACAAAATACAACCAGAACAGCTCCCAAAGATCAAACTAGCTGATCCCGTCATCAAGGAGATAAAAGCAAACGTGGGAGATGTTGTGAAGATAAGCAGGAGAAGTAGAACAGCCGGTAAATCTTTATCTTACCGACTGGTTATAGAATAGAAGGTGAGTGGAGTATGTTAGATCAGATTGTTCTTTCAAAAGCCTATTTAAAACGGAAAAAAATCGCGCAACATCAGCTCGATTCCTTTAATTACTTCCTCAACGAGGGCATGCAGAAGGTAATCGAGGAACAGTCACGGATAGAGACTTCTATCAGCGGTGAGGATGAAAACGGGAAATACACCATCGGAGTGATTTTCGGTAAAATACACATGGGGCTCCCAAAATCTCGGGAAGCAGACGGCTCTTCGGAAGAGATTTTCCCTTCTCAAGCACGATTGCGGAATTTAAAATACGCTGCACCGGTCTATCTGGACATGCAGCTCGTGAAAAAATACGAATCGGGCGAGATCAAAGTAGAACGGGACGAGAAAGAAGTAGATATCGGTGAGATGCCGATCATGGTTCGGTCAGAGAAATGTAACGTATCCAAGAAGGTTCGCGAGGAAAAAATTGATGAGAAACTTTCCGATGGAGACTATGAAGAATGGTTAAAAAAGGAAGTGGGTGAAGATCCTCTTGACCCCGGTGGCTATTTTATTATCAATGGTTCCGAGCATGTGATCATCACGCTCGAAGATCTCGCACCAAATAGGATTTTTGTGAATTTTGAGGAGAAGTACGGAAGTCAAAGTGAGGTTTCAAAAGTCTTTTCCCTGAAACAAGGATTCAGAGTCCCGATACGGGTAGAGAAGAATAAAAAAGACACTTTGGAGGTATCCTTCCCGGCGGTGGGCAAAAAAATAGAGTTTGTGACACTGATGCGAGCGTTGGGACTCGAAAACGATGAAGAGATACTCAAAACCGTCTCTGATGATCCGAAAATAAAGGAACACATCCAGGGGAATATAGAAGAGAGCACGGTGCGGACACAGGAAGAAGCAATCGATAAATTAGGTCGTAAAATTGCACCAACGCAGGCACGGGAGTATCGAGACAAGCGTGTGAATTATATCTTAGACCGATATTTCCTGCCGCATCTTGACAATAAGATTGCGAAGGCACACTTCCTCGGGAGGATGGCGGAATCATGTTACGAGCTGTATTTAGGGAAGAGAGATGAGGATGATAAGGACCATTATGCGAATAAACGGTTGAAGCTTGCTGGAGACCTGATGGAAGATCTTTTCCGAGTCTCATTTTCAAAGCTCGTACGTGATATGAGGTATCAGTTAGAACGGGCTAATATGCGAAGCAGAGAGCTGAAAATCTCAACTGCGATTCGTTCCGATGTGCTCACTGAACGAATAACGCATGCGCTTGCCACGGGCAACTGGGTGGGTGGTCGAGCGGGTGTCTCGCAATTGCTGGAGAGGAGCAATTATATAGCTACGGCGAGCCATTTACGGAGAATTATTTCTCCGCTATCACGATCACAGCCCCATTTCGAAGCGCGTGACTTGCACCCGACGCAATGGGGCAAAATTTGCCCAAGTGAGACCCCCGAGGGTCCGAATTGTGGATTGGTGAAGAACTTCTCACAGATGGTTGAAATCTCTGTAGGAGAACCCGAAAAGAACTTTAAAAACATGATATACGAACTCGGTGTTATCCCCCCTGCGCGCTCTATGGAGATTGGTACGGAAATCAGGACTCGCGTGTTCGTAAACGGTGATTTCATTGGGTTTAGCACCAATCCTGAGAGCTTTGTGGAGGCGATGCGACGTAAGAGGAGAGAAGGAGAGATATCCGATCAAGTCAACGTCGCGCTTTACAAAGACCGGAGAGATATCCTTATTAACTCCGATCGAGGGAGGGCACGAAGACCGGTAATCGTCGTGGATAAGAAAAAGCCTCTGGTCACTGCCGCTCACATCGAGAAATTGAAAACTGGTGAAATTGGCTTTGATGACCTGGTAGCAGAAGGAGTGATAGAATATTTGGATGCAGAAGAGGAGGAGAATGCACTGATTGCGTTGAGCGAAAGTGATTTAACAAAAACAGAGGAGGATAAATATACCCATTTAGAAATCGATCCTTCTTTGATCTTAGGTGTGGTCGCCGGATTGATACCGTACCCTGACCACAATTCCTCACCTCGTGATACGATGGGCGCTGCCATGCTCAAGCAGTCTTTGGGCATTCCCGCGGCGAATTATAAGACGCGCACGGACACCAGAACGCATCTTTTGCATTATCCGCAGACGCCGATGGTAAAAACGCGAATTGCGGACCTTATTTTCCATGATAAAAGACCTGCAGGCCAGAATTTTGTCATTGCGGTTTTGAGCTACGAAGGGTACAATATGGAAGACGCGTTGATTTTAAATCGCGCTGCAATAGACCGAGGGTTAGGAAGGAGCCATTTCTTCAGAACGTATGAAGGAGAAGAGATCAGGTATCCTGGTGGTGAAGAGGACAGATTTGAGATACCGGACATGGAGATCGTTGGCGTGAGGAGTCATGAAGCGTATAAACAACTCGACGAGGACGGTATCATCAATTCGGAGACAGAGGTAGCACCAAATGATGTGCTCATCGGGAAGACAAGCCCACCACGGTTTTTAGAGGAAACAACAGAGCTTTTAAGCCCACTGGAACGGAGAGATACGTCGGTGTGCACGCGTCCCAATGAACGAGGGGTCGTCGATTCAGTTGTTCTCATGGAATCGAGTAGCAACAGACGATTAACTAAAGTTACTGTTCGCGATCAGAAGATACCGGAGATAGGCGATAAGTTTGCATCGAGACATGGACAGAAAGGAGTTGTCGGATTGATCGTGCCCCCAGAAGACATGCCATTTACAGGAGACGGCATCATTCCCGATATGATTATCAATCCCCATGCGATCCCCTCACGAATGACCGTAGGACACGTGCTCGAGATGATAGGCGGGAAAGCTGGCGCTTTAGAGGGAAGGTACATAGATGGGACGGCATTCTTCGGTGAACCCGAGGCAGATTTAAGAGCGGCACTTGTCCGTGCCGGGTTCTCCGACACCGGTAGAGAGACGATGTGGGACGGCATGACGGGGAAGAAAATAGAGGCCGATGTGTTCGTTGGTGTCGCGTATTATCAGAAGCTGTACCACCTCGTATCGGCTAAGATGCATGCACGTGCAAGAGGCCCCGTGCAAATCTTGACGAGGCAACCTACGGAAGGTAAAGCAAGAGAAGGTGGGCTCCGTTTCGGAGAGATGGAACGAGATGTCCTCATCGGGTACGGGGCCGCGATATCGCTCAAAGACCGATTATTGGACGAATCCGACAAGGTTGTTGAGCTGGTATGTGGGAATTGTGGTATGATTGCGTGTAATGATATTAAAACAGGCTCTGTACGTTGCCCGAATTGTGATGCGGATACTGATATCTACCCGGTAGAGATGAGTTATGCATTTAAGCTCCTCCTCGATGAGATGAAAGCGATGTGCATTGCTCCGCGCTTAGAATTAGAAGAGGCTGTGTGAAATGAGAACGAAGAGGATAAAAGGGATAAAATTTGGGTTGTTGTCATCGAAAGAGATTAGGAAGATGAGTGCTTCCCGAATCATTACCCCGGACACTTATGGTGAAGATGGGTTTCCGATAGAACGCGGGTTGGTTAATCAACATATTGGCGTCATTGACCCCGGGTTACGCTGCAAGACCTGCGGTGGTCGGATGGGTGAATGTCCGGGGCATTTTGGGCACATCGATCTTGAGGCACCGGTTATACATGTGGGCTATGCGAAGTTCATCTACCGGATATTGGCGGCCACATGCCGGAAATGCGGCAGGATTTTACTGGATGAAGAACGTCGAAAGAGCTTCTTAGAGGATATAAAGAGGCAGAAAGAGAAGCAAGCCGACGTAAGCGAAATCGTGAAGCTGGTCTTCAAGGAGGCAGCGAAGAATAGCCTCTGCAATTCTTGCGGTGAGCCTCAACAGCTCATCAAATTTGAGAAACCCACAACGTATAAGGAAATAGACGAAGAAGGGAAAGAGCGGAGATTGATGCCCACCGATGTACGGGAACGGCTTGAACGCATACCGGACGAAGACATAGTTCTTTTCGGAATGGATCCCAAAAACGCGCGACCTGAATGGATGGTTCTTACGGTATTGCCGGTTCCTCCTGTAACCGCCAGACCTTCAATTACCTTAGAAAGTGGACAGCGGAGCGAGGATGACCTTACGCATAAATTGGTGGATATTATACGAATCAATCAACGATTTATGGAGAATCGGGATGCTGGTGCACCGCAATTAATCATAGAAGACCTCTGGGAACTGCTTCAGTATCACGTCAATACCTATTTCGATAATGACATTACCGGGGTACCACCAGCGCGGCATCGGAGCGGGAGACCGCTTAAAACCATTTCACAGCGATTGAAAGGCAAGGAAGGTAGGTTCAGAGGTTCGTTATCCGGAAAGCGAGTAAATTTCTCCGCTCGAACGGTCATATCTCCAGATCCTGATATTGATATTGACGAAGTCGGCGTGCCCGAAGCAGTAGCGAAGGAGTTAACAATCACGGTCAATGTAACGGAGAGAAACATTGAGGTAATGCGCGAGCGAGTGAGAAGGGGGAAAAATCATCCGGGTGTCAATTACGTGCGGCGAACGGATGGTAAGAAAGTAAAAGTAACGGAGAACAATTATGAGACATTGGCTGAGGAATTAGACATCGGGTGGAAGGTAGAGCGGCATATCCAAGATGGAGATGTCGTGTTGTTTAATAGACAGCCTTCGCTGCACAGGCTGAGCATAATGGCACACTACGTAATGGTAATGCCCGGGAGGACATTCAGGCTAAATCCAGCGGTATGTCCACCTTACAATGCTGATTACGATGGTGACGAGATGAACCTGCACGTGTTGCAAACAGAGGAGGCACGAGCTGAAGCAAAGATCCTCATGGCGGTGCAGAGAAACATAATATCACCCCGATTTGGCAGACCTATTATCGGCAGTATTCACGATTACATCACCGGGTTGTTTTTACTAACTCGAGGTGAAAAGAAGTTTGATAAGGAAAAGGTGCTGGGTGTACTGCATAAAATAGATATTGTGGATCTGGGAGAGCCTGCAGGAACCTTTGAGTATCCTCTAGCTGAAGGCTCTGATACGAAGTTTGGTAAGACTCGACGGATGCCTTATTGGACGGGGAAGCAGATATTCAGTATGATCTTACCGGAGGGGCTGGATTTAGAATTCCGCGGGAAGACGTGTGCGAAATGCACTGGACGAGGAGAGGAATGTAAGAAGGAAGAATGCCCACGGGATGCATATGTTATGATCAAAGACGGAAAATTAGTATCCGGTATCATAGATGAAGAGGCGTTGGGCTCATTTAAAGGAAGAATAATAGAGCGCATCTACCGGCACTATGGGGAAGAGGTGACAAAAGCATTTATCAAAAACGTTTCACGGCTTGCTATTAATTATATCAAGCAAGCGGGGTTCAGCTTTGGTATAAGTGATGAGGACATCCCCTATGAAGGGAAGGAGGAGATACGGGAAGAGGCGGTGCATGAAGCTGAGAAGAAAGTGGCAGAACTAATACTTGCGTATGACGGTGGAGAGTTGGAGGCTTTGCCGGGCAGGACCGTGGAAGAGACTCTGGAACTATTGATCATGCAAAAACTCGGTGGTGCACGAGATACTTCAGGTATCATTGCAGAGCGGTACCTCGGCATCGAGAATCCCGGTGTGCTGATGGCGAAATCAGGTGCGAGGGGATCGATGCTCAATTTAACGCAAATGGCCGCATGTGTGGGTCAACAATCGGTTCGAGGCGAACGGATAAAGAGAGGGTACCAGGGGCGAACGCTGCCGCACTTTGAAGTCGGTGATCGCAGTGCAGATGCTCATGGCTTTGTAAAGTCTTCCTTCAAGGATGGCTTGTCACCAACTGAATACTTCTTCCATGCCATCGGAGGGAGAGAAGCACTGGTAGACACTGCAGTTCGTACGTCACAGAGTGGCTATTTCCAGCGAAGGCTTATCAATGCTTTGCAGGATCTCGAAGTAAAGTATGACGGAACGGTACGAGAAACAAAAGGAATCGTGGTGCAATTCAAATATGGCGATGACGGCGTAGACCCTTCAAAAAGCGATTCTGGCAAATTTGTAGACGTAGATGAAGTGATCAGAGAATCTTTACGGGCAGAGACCTAAAGGAACAATACCATGTGGAAAACACTCACTGCACAATTGAGAATCTTTAAAGGAATCCACCATCTGTATGTAACAATCACACCTTTTCCAACGAACCTTGTAAGGAGTAAGAGCGTAGCTGAGCTACGATGGAGCTGAAACATGTGGTAGAAAAAGAAGAAGTGGCAGAGGAACTGAGAAATCTTGGAGTCGAGGGCGTTGTAGCGGATCTCGTTAAGGAAGATTTCTCACCTGCAGAGCTTACTGTTTCGTTCGAAGAACTCGTGGAGATGTCAATAGATGAGGCCTACGCGGAAGATATCCTCATGATGCTGGGGCGGAAAGAGGAAGGAGAAGTGAAGCTGGGGGATATAGAGCTCAAAGTAAATCATACTGAGCTTCCCGCGAACATAAAGGGCGAATTAAAGCATAAATTAAAGCCGCTCAGAAAACAGCTCAGCAAGAAGAAACTGAACGAAATTGTGAGGAAGGTTGTCGATAAATATGAACACGCGAAAGTGGATCCCCGAGAAGCTGTTGGCATCGTTGCTGCTCAGTCCATCGGTGAGCCCGGGACGCAGATGACCATGCGTACCTTCCACTACGCTGGTGTGGGTGCGATCTATATTACGCTCGGTTTACCACGGATAATAGAGATAGTGGATGCGAGAAAGAAGCTTTCTACACCAACAATGACGATAAAGCTGTGTGAGGAGTATGCATCGGAGCGAAACAAAGCAGAAGAGCTGGCAATGGAGATACAAGAGACGCACGTAAGAGATATCGGCAGAGTAGAAGTGCTCAGGGAGAATGGATCCGTCGTACTTTCACTGAAGGCGCGAGAATTGGAGAAACGATTTATCACACGAGAGGAGGTAGAAGCGAAGCTAAAGGGCATTGGCAAGAATGCGTTCGTCGACGTGTTGGATGATGGGACATTGAGAATATCGAGAGAGAGTAAGTCCTTTCAAGATCTGTCGAAACTTGAGAAAGATGTATCAAACACGCTGCTCAAAGGGATCGAAGGAATAAAACGGGTTTTGGCAAGACGAGAATACGATGGCGAATACGTACTCTATACCGTTGGTTCCGAATTGAAAAAACTGAAGAATCAGAAGATCGAGGGTGTTGATTTCAATAGAACCATAACAAATAACATCTCTGAGATAGTGGAGGTCTTAGGCATAGAAGCAGCTCGTAACGCGATCATAGAAGAGATGATCGGCACCTTAAAAGAGCAAGGGCTTGATGTGGATGCCCGCCATATAACCTTAATTGCAGATGCGATGACGATGGATGGAGAGGTGAAGCAGATAGGGCGACATGGGATAGCGGGAGAGAAAGCGTCGGTGCTCTCACGAGCCGCCTTTGAAGTCACCGTGGATAACCTCTTGGAAGCGGCGATACACGGAGAGCGGGATGAATTACGAGGTGTTACCGAGAATGTGATTGTGGGGCAACCCATAAAATTAGGAACAGGTGCCGTAGAATTGATAGCGGGAAAGTCAAGGCAAAAATCAAAATCTTAAAAAGCATGGAACTACTATAGGAGGAACAGAATGGCAAAACCAAAAAGAAGCTCAGTTGAACTTTCTGCTTTGAACAGGGAATTACAAAAAGTCTTGGACAACGGTAAAATGTTGATCGGATCAAGGGAGGCAATAAAAGCAGTAATGCGAAACGAAGCTAAAATTATCATTCACGCATCCAATTGCCCTGAGGAGATAAAAAGGAGCTTTGAAGGAACCTCAAAGAAGGAGAATGGGGAGCTCACGGTGTATGAATATCCGGCGAATAGCCTTGAACTCGGGCTTGCATGCGGGAAGCCGTATCCAGTGGCTTCGTTATGTATTACCGATACCGAGAATTCAGAGATTCTAAAGCTGCTCACTCCTAACGCGTACCCTAAAGAGAAAGCACTGAATATTACTATGCGAGAAAAGCACAGGTGATCAAAACTGACTGTTAAGCTAGATACTGAAGGAATAAGGTGCATAGGGATCTTCGAGACCTCGACCGGTGCCGGGGTCCGCGATTGCGTAGTGGATAACGAAGCGAATAAGGTAATTGTGGTCGTTAAGAAAGGAGACATGGGGTTAGCTATTGGGAAAGGTGGCTCAAACATAAACAAGGTAAAAAAACTGCTCAAAAAAGATATTGAGGTGTTTGAACATTCACCGGATCTCAAAGAATTCATCGAGAATTTGCTTCGCCCTGCCTATGTGAAGAGTGTCGAACTGCTGACTAAAAATGACAAAATGTGCGCATACGTCGAGGTTCTCACCAAAGATAAGGGTATTGCAATCGGGCGAGATGGTGAGCGGATAAAGAAGGTCAAATTACTGGTGAAGCGGAATCAGGGTATTGACAACGTCATCATAAAATAGTGGAAACGGCAGGTTGAGAAGGGCGAAGCGGTGTAAAAGTTTTATCAAAGAAAATTCAATTTTTGTTCAGTTTTTATGGAGCGAGTGAGATGGGAAGAGGGATATACGCAGCGAGGAAGGTGAAAAGGAGAAGGGAGGTATTCAGACTGAAGAGCCCAGACTATGCACGACGGGTGTTGAAATCCGCTAAAAAAGCGGACCCTTTGGAGGGTGCACACATGTCCCGGGCCATTGTCTTAGAGAAGGTAGGCATAGAAGCGAAGCAGCCAAATTCGGCAATACGGAAATGTGTCCGGGTACAGTTAATCAAAAATGGGAAACAGGTAACTGCTTTTTGCCCTGGTGATGGTGCCATCAAGTTTATCGATGAGCATGACGAGGTTTTGATAGAAGGAATAGGTGGGAGAAAAGGCAGATCGTATGGTGACCTCCCAGGCGTAAGGTTTAAAGTTATTGCGGTAAACGATATTTCATTACAAGAATTAGTACATGGGAGAAAGGAGAAGACTTTGAGGTGATCGTGATGCTCGAGCAGATGCAGTTTGACAAGGTATTCGATAAGTGGGATATTTCAGAGGTGACGATAGCGGACATAGCTGTGGAGAAGCATATCAGCCTCCAGCCGGTGTCCGCACTGCATACCGGAGGAAGACATGCGAAACAGCAATTTGAAGAAGCGAAGGTATGCATTGTAGAACTCCTGGTTAACAAGTTAATGCGGTCAGGGAAGAACACGGGAAAGAAACTGAAGACCTACAAAATCGTTAAAACCGCTTTTGATATGATCTATGAGACAACCGGTATGAATCCCGTTCAGGTGCTCGTGGATGCTATCCTAAATGCGGGACCACGAGAAGAGACCATCAGGTTGCGATTTGGTGGTATATTAGTTCCTAAAGCCGTCGATATCTCTTCACAACGGAGGGTCAACCACGCATTAACGTTCATTACGCAAGGAGCACAAAAATGTGCCAGCAAGAGCAAGAAGAGCATAGAGCAGTGTCTTGCTGATGAACTTATCGCAGCGTCTAAAAACATGAAGTGCTTCTCAACCAACAAAAAAGAGGAGAAGGAAAGGATCGCACGAGCAGCGCGGTAACTCGAAAAATAGTATTCTACCGGTAATTCGCTGCAACCTCGTCGTGGATAGAAAAGCCCATCTCATGTCTGACGAAACAGGAGTTCACTGAGAAGGAGTGCCGGAGTCGGCCCTCATTCCTTTTCTTTTCGATTGACTGTTTTGTAACGCTTGTGATCGCAGCTTTATATATGTATAAAGATTATAGTGGTATTACGTGATGCAGAGGAAAAAAGAAACTGGTTTCATAGAGAAGGCGGTTGCTTTTTGTATCACGGCAAAAGAAACGAAAGAGAGTATATGGAGGTTTTGTAAGGTATGGAATATAGTGGAGAACGGAGGGGATTTAGCGCCCCGATAAACGTTGGTGAGACCTACGACGTAAGTATAGAAGACGTAGGAAGAGAAGGCGATGGAATAGCTCGAGTAGAAGGTTTTGTGGTTTTTGTGCCCAATACAAAAAAAGGGGATAGTGTGAAGATACGCGTAACCAAGGTATCAAGAAGAGTTGCATTTGGTGAAGTAGTTACGGAGTAAAAGTCGGTCACGCTTATACGTACTACATCTTCAGAATGAGCTATAGTTTATCTATAGCTTTCCCTTTTATTTTTTAGCGAGGATAAAGACACACGCATGAGTGGTAGCTTTCTCCACCCTATCCTTTCGAGATAGGAGTCGAGCACTGTTTTAACCGGAAACACCAAGACGGTTAATGATGCACTGGTAAAGATTGGCGCAACCGATAAGAATAAACCACGAGGCATAGCGGATATTCTTCGAGGAACGAAAATCACCAAAGGCGCCGCTGCGAACAGCTTGAACGAGTTAATGAAGAAGTAGATAGCGAAGCGTAAAGCGGGTGAAAAAAACGGCGAAGTATTATCTCCTGTAAGATTGCATCCTTATATGGTTGGAATTTTAAGGAAACACCATGACCGATGAGAAGGGGATGCTGATCGTGATAGAAGGCCTGGACGGTGCAGGGTTATCGACCCAGGCAGCGCTCTTAGCCCAGTACCTTCGAGGTCGCAAAAAAGAGGTTTTCTTGACCAAGGAACCTACCGATTCGGAGATCGGCATGCTGATACGATCCGCGTTGAAGCGTAACCTGAAATTATCGATGTTCACCTTACAGTTGCTCTTTGCCGCCGATCGCGCAGAGCATTTGGCAAAGGAGATTGAACCGGCGTTGCAAGCGAATAAGATCGTCGTTTCAGACCGATATATCTTATCCTCGTTAGCGTTTGGTTCCGTGGATAACGACGTGGCATTTTTAAAACAGATTAATGCGCGATTTCGAACGCCCGACCTCACGGTTATCATTGATACACCGCCAAGGATTTGCCTGGAAAGAATTACCCAAAACCGAGACACCATTGAATTGTTTGAAGAGGAGAAGCGATTGGTTAAAGTCAGAGAGCAGTATTTAGCACTTAACGATTACTTCAAGAATACGGTTATTGTAGCAGGTGATAGATCAAAGGAGCACGTTTCGGAGGAGATACAAGAAGTGGTAAAGGAAATGTTCATGCTGTGATGTTGTTTTAGCTTTTAATTACGCACGGATGGGAGAAGGAAATAAGTGGACGGCGCTGTTCTTACCGTGTTAATTGGAAACAAAATCACAATTCAAACGCGAGCCTCCGGAGGCTTTGTTCAGTCTCTCCTGTGAGGGAATTAAAAAACCTACATCTATAGAGGATGTACTATTATATAGTGGTGATATAAATGGCGGAACCTGTTGTCGACCAGGCTCTGTGTACCGGCTGCGAAACGTGTGTTGGTATTTGTCCCGAAGTATTTGAACTAGGCGATGATGGCGTGTCCCATGTAAAAAACCCCGGCGCGTGCAATACGTGCGATTGCCAAGATGCGATTGCTAGTTGCCCTGTAGAAGCGATCTCCTGGGAAGAATAACTAATCAGGAGATTGTAATGTACGCACGTGAAATTTCGGAGTATAGGATAGTAGTTTAGTACCGAACTCCTGCAATCTCCGTCACCGTGCAGGTTTTACTGGAACTGCTGCTACTGTTACCTCTTCTCTTTAAATGCGGTGAGCAGCGTTAATATCCCCATTATGGCCATAATGCCCCCGCCAAATAGCTGGAGCTGCAGGACTTGTCTCGAAGATGATAATAGATCGTGACCAGCAAGAATATCAATCCTAAAAACACTTTTCCCGTGTCCATTTTTTCAACCCTCTCACTAATACATTGCAGAGTCATACGTTATATAGCTGCCCCTCGAATCATTCATGTTTCTCGTAATGTAAAATTCACGTTCGCCCTTCATACCAGCTCTACATTTCCTGAGGGCTTACCGGTACCAACGTAACTTTCCTTGCATCTTCGATATCGCGTGCATACAAGTGTAATGAATCACTGTAATCGATGATTCTTACTATCCGGCAGTTATTTGGCTTTATTACCTCACGATTGAGCATCTCGGTGATGCAGATAATATTTGATTGCCAGGCAGTATAGAGATCGCGTGATCGCCAGGTGAGATGGACATCCACTGTATGGTCAGGAATATAGCGAATTTGTACCCGTTGCAAGCAGGGTGGTGAACTTCGTTGCATATCTATGGGAACGTACCACGTAATCGCCTGGGATCTATTTGAGGTGATCTTCTGTTTAATCTGTTCAGCTAACGCGTCTTTTAATAGCGTTATTTGATCAGACCTGCTGGAACTGGACGGAGGTTCATACCGTGCCAACCGTTCAAAATACAGATAGCTGAACCGCTCAGTTTCGGGTTTCGATCGATATTCGTCTAAGAATGGTCTCGTGTACTCGTTACAGTATTCCTCGATTCGCCTGAAGGGATACAGGGGGTGTAACTCGCGTGCTTCGATTTGCTTGATTGCGGTACCGGTCATACTGATCAGCATGCACGAATCTTTTATCGGCTTCCGCTCATCGCCACCGCCGATAACCAGATCGGGTCCCTCTTTAAGCACCGCGTGGATCGCTTTAGCCCATGCGTTATGGAAGTTCCGTTCTTCTATGAGGTGTACAAACAGTTTCATGTGACGTTCACTCAACAAGATTACGGTTTGAATTCTGGCTTGATAAGATTTGCGAGTTCTTCACCTATTTCTCTTGCGCTTCTTCCAGAGCCGTTTCGAGTTACAGGACGGTGGTTTTTCTTATGGCCAAACCCTAATGGTAACATATTACCGCTTCTGTAACCATTATATAATCGTAAACTGCTACTGTGATGACGATGCGTGTTAAGAGTTCTACACCATAATTTACTATGTAGCCCGTTACCTTTGCCACAAATTGGTATAAATCCTCGGTCGTTCGGGAAAATGGATGGACCGTTATCAGTATTTAGATAGGCGGTATTTATGCATTTTAAGCTTATCTCGTGTCGCCTTTGACCGCTTCCTTCAGAGCCTCTTCGACTTTTGGGTTCGGTTCGGTGGGCGCTCAGTCCATTCTACCGATCCTTTGCCTGATTATCTTCATCACCTGTTCGGGATTTTTAGTTGAAAACACAAACTCTTTGAACCAGCCGCTCTTCAATGACAGTACAACTCGAGGGCCGCCTATGACGTTGTACACCAATCTCCATTTTCCCTTGACTCGTCCTATGCGTATCCCCCACCCGCCGTATCTGAGACTCGAAACCGCGTCTTCATAACAGCGCTCAATAGTCTCCCAGGGTATTGTACGCGTAAAGATGCCATAGCCAACGATGACAGAACGAGAAGTCATTGTGATGCTCAGCTTACTAAAGGCAATCGTAATTCCGAGAAACAAGAGAGCCATGAGAAAGAATACCAGGTTTGGTGGGGGATTATCGCCAAGCGGTCCTACCAAAATCTGATAGAGCACAACGAAGAGAAAGAAAGCGGTAACCATGCACATTAGAGCCGTGAACACCCACAAAAATATCGTTTCCTTATAGAGGTATTCTAATTGCATTTTTTCTTTCGTTCCCTGTATCATCTTTGACCTGCAGATTTTTAGTGTTTGTGTCCGGCCGTGTTGAGTTGATAGAGGGGCTCGGCTTCTTTCAATCCGCTTCGAGTCTTGAGAGCAAGCAGTTTGTCGAGCACCGAGAACCACATAAGATCAGTATTGAACGAGGAAAAAGACAATTATTCCCAGCACCAATAATACGACGAGTCCGGCTATGAGCCACATCCTCACTTTCGCATGTTTTGCCAGGTACGGTTGAAAGGATTGGGTAATGATGAACACTGCCATCAGCATGATGATTAACTCAACGGTATCCTCTGGGAGCCACGAGGTAAACGTAGAAACCAAGAGCACTGCGATAATGATGAGTGCATAGAATCTCACGACCCAAAGAATGTTCTTCCACTCTTTCGCATCGATTGCTTCGTTCATGCTCTTTTAGTTGTCTTTTGGAAGTGTATTCAAGCCATCGGTATTTAAGCTTTTCCCTTTACC
>CAYNTR010000036.1:0-18417 GCA_964400255.1 uncultured Halobacteria archaeon | reverse complement strand
GGGTAGAATATCCCAAGAAAATATGATTCACTATTTATGTCATGTCGTAGTTAAATTACCAAAAAGCCCGTAAACTAGCTCAACCTCTTTGTAATGCCCTACGTGTATCCCATCTTTGCTGTTGTTCGTCACCGTGTTGCCTGTTACCGTGTGATGACTACCATCTATCCAAATCCCATGGTGGTAGCTGTTAGTTACTGTATTATTGGTAATCTCAGTATAGTCAGTGTATACGGTAATCAGACCATTCTCGTTTTGTTCATCATCGGGCTTGGCGCCGGTGCTAGTATCGATGGTATTACCCGTGATAGTTATGGGGGAATCTGCTGTGCCACTGCCAGCTTGGAAGATTATACCTGTATTCCACACATTTGTCATGGTGTTGCCTTCAATATTGTTACCAGAGAAATCATGCGTAATTGAATTGGTACATGAACCTCGACCACAATTGCCAGTATTGAACATCATGCCGTTTCTAACATTATCCATGATATTGTGGGAAACATCGTTATCAGTGACATACTCGGTGCCCGATTCAAAGTAGAGATGAATGGCATCTCCACCCCAAGACATCCCGTGAGCCGCATTAGTAATTGTATTATAAGTAATGGTGCTGTCGTGTACCTCATAGAGATACATCCCATACTCGCAGTCAGTAATCTCGTTGCGGGTTATGGTAACTGAAAGCCCATCATAGGTTGCAGCGTCATCCATCAAAGTTCGACCATGAGCGGTACCATCATTACCCCCCATGATACCAGCGTTCTGCCAACCATTGGTCCAAGGGCAGGGGGCAGGGAAATGCGCTCCTGCTATTTTGAAGCCTTGAATGGTTACACCATCAGCCTTGACTTGGAAGCAGTCCATGTCGGTGGCACCTGTCGGAGCATTAACCACAACATTGCTCGGAGTTGTTGTATCTCCGGTGAGTGTTAAGGATTTATCAATTGCAATCGGTGAAGTAAGGTCATAAGTCCCCGCCGCTACATTGATTGTGTCGCCGGCACTTGCGTTGTTTATTGCAGATTGTATTGACGTAGAACTTGGATGAAATGTAGTGTCGCCAGTCTCGTTCCACCAGCCAGTCGTATTGACATTTATTGTGCCTGGATCTGCCTCCACGCTCGGTATTGCAAACAGCGAAAAAGCTGCAAATACAGAAAGCACTAATATCGCCGTTAATACAAAAGAAGAAAGCCTTTTAGAAGATAACCCCTTAAATATGCCTATTTCTGATTTAAACCGATCTTCATGTGCGTATTTCTCCCTTCTTACCTTCGCTTTTTTATCCCTATTTTTCGCTTTCATTCTTTTCACCCCCCTCCCTATTTTTCTTGTGAATCAATATTTCGCACAGGCGAAAGTCACAGCAAGAAAGCAGATAGCGGTTCCAAAGAAGGTGTAGGATAAGATTGGCGGTCTCGAAGAGGGAGATTATGTGTTATTCTACGAAGATAACGGGCTTCATCCCGAAAGTCGGTACAGATTGAGATGACACCATACCTATCACCTTAAGCGAGAGTATGTATGTTATATCACCTTGAAGAGCAGATATACTAATTGGGGGTTCTGGGGTTCACTGCGGATGCCGGGTTGGGATTACTGGCAGTTCACCCAAAGGGGGATTCCCAGATCCTTCGCCCTTTCCATATAAAGCACCCTTTTGACGTTATACGCCAATACTTTCAGCGCGAGTTCTCTCCATTTCAGCCAACCTTTTATGCTCTTTATATCGGGACCCCAACACCTTTTGAGGCTTGAGAACGCAGCCTCTACAATGCTTCTTATGTGATATTCGTCCATCCATTCGTCTGGATTGTCCGTATATGCCCTGAAGGATATTTGCCACGCCGGATAGCCCTTCACCTTACCCGTGGCATTTGCTTTGAAGCAGAGAAATGGCTTGCCCTTTTTGTCTGCCACTGCTTGGCAGTTAGCCCTGGAGGAATACGCTTTATCCCCCGCAACCTTACCGAGACGTGGCAGATCACTGATCAAACGTTTGAATTCCTTGGAATCCGAGCCTTTCCAATCCGTTATCGTGAAATGCAGGATTATCCCTGTTTCAACGTCCATGACGATGTGGAGTTTGAGATAATCTTTCTTGTTGGATTTGCGCTTTATTCGGATGTCGAACCATTTACTGCTCGTCTTCAGACTAAATCCGGAGCTATCCACAACGACATCCATGCCTCTTCGCCTCATTTGAAAGATAACAAGCCTTGAAATCAATCGAATATACGATGTTTGCATTTCCACCATTCCTCTCGCTATAACGCTATGCCCCGGTAGTCGTTCGCTATGCAATTGCTGTGCTACGAACGTGTGGGATTTGAGGTATGCCTCTATACCGTCGTACGACCGGCTAAGGGCTATTTTCGCGATACAGCAGACGGCAACGATCCTTGGGTCCCAACATGGACGGCCGAACAAATTGCGTTCCCAGGGGGCATTTGCTCTATTTACTGCGCTGATTATGCACAAAGTAACAAGTCTATCGAAATCCCGATTCACCTGGTTGGCGACACGCGGAGAAACTCTTCTCTTCGGCTTCCCCATATCGACGTTTTTACTGCATACTTTTAAATAAGCGCTATTTCCCATGCACCGTTCATGGGATGGATGGCTGTGTGGAAATACAAGGCTGGGCACAGATTATGACCTATAGTTTTGGGATGAAGCCGCAACGTGGAGAGCACGTTTATGATGGTAAAAACTAAGTTTGGCGATAAGCTAAAGTCAAAGGATTGGATGGCGCAGAAGAACGAGCTATTATGCAAACTGATAGCGCATAACATCGTGGTGCTAATCCATGAGATGCACGAGTTGGGAATCAACCCCAACTTTGCATCTTGCACGTTTAATCATGCGTCTGCACTTTTAATCAAGTAAAATTAGCATTAAAAGTGCAAAGCCCTTACACTCCTCTATCCAAACCGTGTCGCGTATATTTTCCGGGGGAAGCCGCCGTGTGCATACTCTACCTTCTTTTCGCCCTTCACCAGCGCGTCATCTGCGTATGCTTCTAGCACTTCACCGACAAATATATTTTTATCGCCCGTTTCTATCTCTTGCCGCAGCGTGCATTCCATCCACGCGACACACTCCGCAATGATAGGCGCTTGTACCTTTCGTGCCGGTTGCGGCGTCAAGCCTGTTTCTTTGAATTTATCAACGTCATAGCCCGAGTGGAACCCACAATAGTAAACCTTCGGCTCCAGCTCTTTGGGCGGCACATTCACCACAAATTCCTGTGTGCGTTCGATTACCGTACATGAATACGCACCTCGTCCGATGGCGCACGCGATGAGCGGGGGCTCTTTTGAGACCGGCATACAGAAGCTGATCGCGATGATATTCGCTTTGCTTTCGATATCGCCGCAGGTGATCAAATAATGCCGCATCGGCCACAAATACTCCAGATATTCGACCTCTGTTCTCATTTCTCTTGTACCTCCGTTTTGGACAGTTCATATAAAATTTTGCGGAAAAGGAAGTTTTCAGAATGTAATGAAGAAAATTAAGGTGAAGGGATGTAGTTTTTGGGCCGTTTAACCACTTTTGATGCCCTTAATGGTTCTGTATGGCTTTAAGCGTTTCCAGAGCAAAGCAAAAGGGATAAGGAGAGTTTTTCATTACTCCTCCTCAAATTCGACCTCTAAAAGTCTCCTGAATGGCGAGATACAGTAATATGCCTAGCACAGCTACGAACGTGATTATCCCAAAGACCTCTGTGACCACCGAACTCCATTTCAAAACAAGAGAAATCAAGGTTAGAGCCAGCCCGACCAGGAAGACAATCAGACAGGCGACAAACACATCGTATAGCTTCATATGGATTATTATGACACCCCTTATTTAAAAACTTTATCTTAATGGAAAGGGCACTCGAAACATTTGTGCCTATATTCTTGTTACTCTCATGAGTAAATATAAAATCGTTCTTTGCGCAGCCTAATCCGTGGAGATACACGATCGTTTCTTTTTCATCGTGGCTGAGAAATTACTCGATTTGCAATTCGTTGATTGTGTAAGGGACTTTCAAACTTTACCGCCCTCAGAGTTTCCTTTGGTACACCGCCTTCTAAATCTTCAACTTTTCATAGGCCCAGCCGAGTGTCGCACCATATGCCGGTAGCATGAGTGCCTTTAAAATGA
Organism: uncultured Halobacteria archaeon; assembly: GCA_964400255.1. Lineage (GTDB taxonomy): Archaea > Halobacteriota > Syntropharchaeia > Alkanophagales > Methanospirareceae > JACGMN01. The sequence goes on along the minus strand of CAYNTR010000036.1, from coordinate 14,259 downwards.
TTATGAAGATGACATCTGGCGCGGGAACTAAACTAACCCAAACGCATAGTTGCCAAGGAAGGATAAGAAGATGTTGATGTACCACAGGACAAGACCATAGATAAGACCTTTCTGAATACCCTTCCGGGGAATGCCGTCATAAAACAGGTCAAAGATTAGTGCGAACGAGAGACATTCGATAATTTCCATCCAGATCATTGTCGTTGCCATCCTGGTTGGGGGGATAGTTCCACTTATCCCGCTCTTGAAGTAAGGAACGAGAGCAAGGAGTACCTGACTCCACATTGCCCCAACGATGATAAACGACACTGCACCGATGAGGCCACAGACGATTGCTTTCTTTATATTCATTTTTATGTTACCTCTTTATTCACTAGAATGAATCCCTTTTCCTTGATTTCACGGCCACTCATTTTTCTACGCCTCTTTTCCCCTATTTTCAACCAACCTATCCAAGGGCTTTTTATTTTCCCTATATTCCTGTTACTCACATGAGGAGATTTTGAAATACTTCTGAAAACGTAGAAATATACCTTTAAGTATTTCTACCTAAATTGAGTGTATTTTAAATGTAAGTACTGTGGTCACTTTTAATAACTCCTTAATATTCCTAACAAACGATCATGTATCTTTCCATTAGAAGCCAATATATCATGCGAGTTCATAGTAAAAGGATTCCCATCAAAGTTCGATACTTTACCAGTGGCTTCTTTGACTATTATGGCACCAGCAGCTACATCCCAAGGGTTTACTCCGGCCATCAAAAATGATTCAACCCTACCACAAGCAACATAACAAAGTTCTAAAGCGGCAGCTCCAATTTGTCTTACATTACTAGTGGTTAATTTGAGTTTTCCAAAGATATTGATTATGTTATTAATGTCTTTTTCTTCGTTACCGTGACAGAAGGTCAAAATTGATTTATCTATTTCATCGTTATCAGAAACTTTTATTTTTTTGCCATTTAAATGGGCTCCGCCATTTTTTTCGGCGTAAAAAATTTCTCCTTCGTACGGGTAATAAACAACTCCAAGGATGGGCTCTTCTTTACAAACTAAAGCAATAGAAACGTCAAAGAAAGGGTTTCTGATGGTGTAGTTTGTGGTTCCGTCTAAGGGATCCACAATCCACGAATAATCAGATTCTGCTTTATCGTAACCAGATTCCTCTCCCAAAAAAGAATGGTTTGGAAACTCCTTCGTTAAAATCGATTTAATTGTTTCTTCAGATTCGGCATCTGCTTTAGTCACTAAGCTTTTATCCGGTTTGTAGCATTTGCTTACTTTTCCATAATATTTCAGTAGTATTTTACCAGCCTCCATTGTAGCATCAATGGCTACTTCTAATTCTTTTGATTCCATCGTGCTACCTCTTCCCATTTTTCCGATGCATTTTCATTTAGATCTATCACTTATACTTTCTTATTTCAGGATCCCAAGGTAATTTGATGTTTGTATTATCTGTTTCATATATAAAAAAATCAAGATCTGGTTTGCTAAATCTATGACCTCCAATCCCACCCCTCACGTTTAAAATTACGGCTTTTTTAAATTCTATTCCTCCAGCACCTTCAATTGCTTTCTCTAAATTTTTTATAGCGCTATTCATAGTAGTTCCACTTCTACAGGCAGCATCAACCAATAAAATTTTATTGATTTCAATTGTTCTTTTTGTAGGATCTTTTATACCATCATCTAATGAACCGAGAGAGGATGATATTGAATATTGGTCTGTTGAGAACATCATTGTTCCACGAATAGTTAGCTTTTTTCCTAAAATACCTGCTACTATTGCACCACCTTTATCCGCACCCAATATAATGTCGGGTATAAAATTAGCATATTCTATATCTGAAATTAATTGGTCTATTGCATATTTTACATCAATCCAAGATAAATCTCTAGTAACAAGTTCTTTTCGATCAATTGGTTTTTCCCTCTCAAGCCATACTCGTTTAAAAACTAATATGGCAAAGAATAGGGTCATAAGAGTCAGAATGAGGACGGAATAACGATTTATAAACCAACCTGGAATGCGTTCGTACCAATCACAGAGTACGATCATAAAACTAACCAGAAAGAACCAAATATACCATACATCTATAAATTTCCTTATTACTTTAAATGAGCCCATTCTCACCCCCTTTATTCAAATCTAAAGGGTTTGATCCTACTTAAATATTTCGTATTTCTTGACGTCCAATCCTTTATCCGCTGCTATATCAATCTTCCAGCGTCGAGATATCGCCGACCTCCATACCGAGCTCTTGCACCTTGAGCACGCGCCGCATGATATTGCCGCTCCGTGTTTTCGGTAGCGAGTCGACGATCCTGAGTTCGTCACGGAATGAGAACTCTAGGTACTTTACTTCGCCACCCACGCTTTTCAACTAATGTCGCCTTCTTTACTATTAATCGCGCCGTATTCGCATCCTCTTCGACGACCTCGCTTTCTTTGATGATAATTCGTTTGGTGAACATAGGCCCATCCAGCACCAGCGATTCAAATTCACCACCTTCGCCTGCTATGTTCAATCCTCCAAACCTTGGAGAAATTTGGTCACCTCGTCTCGCCATTTTTTTGCTTAACGCCACCAAACGGTCGACATCCTCCACTGTTATCGTTCTTCCGAGCCAGCTCTTGTCCAGGCCATACGCGCTGATGCCCGTGAAAATTATCTCAAAATTGGATACCACCAGCCGGAGTTCTGTCTCCTGATTGATATGCCACAAGGGAGCAAAAACTTTGAGATTCTCTTCTCTGGCAATTCGTTCTATGCGCTCTTTTTGATACGTGCTCCATAACGCGCCGGTTATCACACCTTCTATCCCGTATCTCGCCTGTGCTTCTCGCAAAGCAGCTCGTAAATCCTCCAGTTCTTTCTCCTTCTCACCCGCTGTTTCTTTTATAACCAACGGCAAACCAATCGCTTCGGCTTGCAGCTCCGCCAAATCCACAGCTGGTGTATGGAACATATACGATTCAGGATTTTGGCTCTTTATGGTAATCAAGCATTTCATTGGATAGCCTGCCTTTCGCATGAGCCAGAGCGCAAACATACTGTCCTTTCCCGAGCTGAACAGGCAGCCCAAGGATAGATCACGCTCTGGATAAAAGGTCCTCAGATAATCGCGTGTGTACCGATAGCCCTTACGCTTCGCTAATTTCTCTATCGCCTTCACCACATTTGAGCCGTACTGCACGGCCCGTTTTTTTCTACCTGCAACGTCCTCCAGGCCAAGGTCTCTCGCTAACTCTCTTAAAATCACCTTATCTGCATCCGCAGCCAATTTATACGCCGCGGGAAGTTTGAGAGCATATCTCACAAAATCAGCGGCTAAAAATGGTGCCCGCAGCGAAATTCCCTGCGAATTCGCTATGACATTATCTCTATAAAGGTCGCGTTCGTACATCCCAAAAAGACCGGCTAGACATTCTCGATTCACATTCGCTTTATCCACGTGTTTATACCGCTCGTATCCCGCGAAGAGCTCCTCGGTGCCGAGCCCATAGAAAACCGTTTTCACACCGTCTTCTTTCGCCAGTTCGCAGGCTGCATATAACGGCACCGCCACGCTTATTTTCACGCCATCCGTATCGTCAATCAGCGGAACAACTGCTTTGAGATAACGCTCAATATCTTCAACGCTCAACGTTTTTACCTTCAACGGCAACTCCAGATCAGCCGCAATACGCTGTGCATAGTTCAAGTCTTCCGCTTCCTTCATCTCAGGATCGGCAACGACCACGGTATAGCACACAAAATCAGCGCCTAAATCCTTGCAGAGGTACGCAATGAGCGTGGAATCCAGCCCCCCGGAAAAGAGCACGCCAAACTGCTCACCCCGAGGTAATCTTCTCGATATACTTGCGCGCACCAAATGTAGCAAATCTTCTTTGATCTTGGCCTTCTCGTCCGTTATCTCAGGCTCGACGGAGAAGAAATCTCGTTGCACGAAACGCACTCTATCCTCTTTTATGTTATATCGCAAGAGGATTCTCGGGTCAAGCTCGATTGCATGGGGGTAGCCCATTGCTTCGAGCATTTTTTTCTCCGAAGCAAACGCAAAGCCATCGGTATGTGCAAAGCAGAGCGGTCTTAATCCCAGTATATCCCGAGCTATGTACACTTCATCACCGTGAGCATCGCCACGGAGCCAATACCCACAGGCATACGCGCCCTCAACATCATTCAAAAAGCGAAAAACGTTTATAGCTCTATTGACCTCTTCGTTTCGGGCAGACCGCTCGATTAACTCCGCTAATATTTCAGGACTCGTCTCGCCCTCAAGATGGTGCTTTTCTTTTACCTCTGCCACAGTGTATACCTCTGCATCCGCTACGAACCTGCTTCCTAAGTCTTTTCCGGAAAGGACGGGTGCACCGGAACAGCACGCGATGCAATGCTTACTTTCTTGGTTCCCCTTTACCTTCCGTGTCAACTCCCCGATGGTGTTTGCATAAAAGTCACCGGTATCCGTGCAGAGCCAAAACTCTGTATCGCTTCGATCCTTCAGTACTTCTAACCCTTTTATCACTTGTTCTACTGATTTCCCGTTGTTAAAAACGCCGGTTATTCTGCCCATTTCCTCTCTTGCGGATTCTTTTATACGTTATATCGTGTATTTTGAAAAATAAATCGAAGACAGAAAACAGCAAGAATAAAGGAAAATCACAATATTTCTACCTAGAAAATAATAATTTGACACGAATATTAGTATTGTGAGAAATTGTTACCTCAACACCTCTCTCCGTGAGGTGAGGAGGTGAAGGAGGAATGAAAATCCTCCTTTGTGGCGACTAAATCTTTTTCAGCTCTGAAATCACTTGGTCTACTTTGTCAGTCACCCAGTATTTCCGTATCGCTTTTCCCTTCGACTTCGGCTGTTCCGAAATCTCGTACCTGCTGTTCACGAATCCAAACTCTTCCAGGGTCAACAGATGATAAGACACAAGTCGCCGTTCTTCGCCCATCGCTTTGCTTATCAGGTTTATGTGCATCGGGTTCTCCACAAGCAGCTCCACAATCCTAAACCGTATAGGATGTAAGAGCACATGCGCTTCTTTTACTAATTGGTCTTCGATTTTTGTCATGGTCTACCGTTGGAACTGAGTATATAAAAACATACCTTATTCCAAGCAACATTCTTAGGCGAGGCCATACAAAAGGGAACAAAAAACCACGGATAGCAAGCTAAAATGAAGTCCGGAAGAACGATAAAAAGTATCATTTTAACAACTAAATGTTGGATTATAGAGATTGTAACAGGGTGAGATAGTAACCCTTTTGCAGCAGAATGCACCACATTATCAGCAGAGCCCTAAAAGAAAGAACCATCATTTAGGATTTACAGATCGCTTTGCGTGCCTACTAAGAAAAAAGGGACCTTCGATTGGCAGAAAAATATACGAGCCCCTTTTGCAGCGGTCTGCATCTTGAAGTCTTCTTGTGATAGTAAAAATTTATTTTTATGGAGGTCTTATATTATTAATATTTGTTTGGAAAGCGGGGTAGGGTAGTTAGGAGATCCCGTCGGGCTCATAACCCGGAGATCGGTGGTTCGAATCCATCCCCCGCTATTGAGCTATGATAATTAACGCGGATTTACATATCCACTCTCGCTATTCTGCCGCTACTTCCGCTCGTATGGATTTGCCTACGCTGGCTACTGAAGCAGTGAAGAAAGGGATACAGCTTCTTGGTACGGGTGATTGTTTACATCCCGGATGGTTACAGGGAATACGGGAGTTAGAGGAAAGAGACGGCATTTTTTATTTTAAACCCGAAGAAGAAGCCAAACATCCGCACACCAAATTTGTGCTCACCGTCGAGGTCGAGGACAATCGGCGCGTGCACCATCTGCTCATCGTGCCTTCGATTTCGAAGGTCGAGGAATTGTACGAGTCGTTTAGACCGTACTCACCAGATATAGAATCTGATGGCAGACCTTCGCTGAGACTGAGCGGTGCGGAAATAGCAGACTATGCGAGGGATGCAGAGGCACTTATCGGTCCGTGCCATGCGTTTACACCGTGGACTGCATTGTATGCCGCTCATGACTCACTGAAAGCGTGCTACGGCGATATGGTGAGCTACGTGTCGTTCGTGGAATTGGGATTGAGTGCAGATTCGTCGTATGCAGATCGGATAGCAGAATTGCACGATCTAACGTTTTTAACCAACTCAGATGCACATTCGCCTGACCCGATCCGGCTGGCGAGAGAGTTTAACAAGCTTTACATGGCGGACGTGAGCTTTGAGGAGTTGAAAGCAGTGATCAAGCGAGAGCGGGGAAGAAAGCCAGAACTGAATGTCGGATTCCCGCCGGAGGAGGGTAAGTACAATGAAAGTGCGTGTATCAGGTGCTATGCGCATTATTCGCGTAGTGAGGCGATTACACGAAGATGGCGGTGTGCATGTGGCGGTATGATAAAAAAAGGTGTGCGGGATCGAGTTCAGGAGCTTGCGAATTGCGACGGTGCACATCCCGCGCATCGCCCTCCATATGTACACCTGATACCACTTGCGGAAATAATAGGACTGGCGTTACAGAAGTCACCGAGTTCCAAAACGGTAAACGAGATATGGGAATCGCTCCTGGCTGAATTTGGCACCGAAGTTGCGGTGTTGGTTGACGCTCCGATAGACTCGATGTATGATCTTCCCGTTAATTTCAACGTTGATCACCGGAATCGTGTGGTAGCGGCAATCGAGGCTTTCAGAACGGGTAAAATACGGATACTACCTGGTGGCGGTGGTAAATACGGGGTTATCAAGCTACAAACGGAAATCGACGTGGAAGTGAAAGTAAGAATGAATGACACCTTTGGAACGGAAGAAAGGCGAAAAGAACAGAAAAAGCAGCGTTCTTTATTTGATTTTTAAGCACCTTTTATTAGTCCAATTCAGGGTAATTTCGTGGCACGTTACGCCAAACAAGCTTTCCTTCTGAATGGAGTCGGTATGACAGCAGATCTTCATCAGGTGCTCGTTCCCTCTGCAGTAAGCATATAGCAGATACCTCGTTTGGGCTATAGAACGTCTGTTCACCCTTTTTCGCGCTCGCTTCTAAAACTATAATAACAGGATACACTACATTTAAGTACTGGTGTGCGTAAGGTAAAGTTGGGCCGGTAGCTCAGAAAGGCAGAGCAGCAGGCTCTTAACCTGCCCGTCGGGGGTTCAAATCCCTCCCGGCTCGTTGATTGAACGATGAACCAAAATTATTACGATGTCATTATAATCGGAGCTGGCCCTGCGGGCTTATTCGCAGCGTATGAATTAAAGGAGCAGTGGGTGGGGCGTGAAGATCAGCATAAAAGAGTTTTGGTGATCGAGAAGGGCAAGGACGTCGAGGAGAGACGGTGCTTTATCGAACAGGTTGGATATTGCAACCACTGCAAGGAATGTAACATAATGTGTGGTGTGGGTGGTGCCGGGACATTTTCTGATGGCACGCTCAATCTCAGGCCCGATGTGGGTGGTGACCTTACCGAATTCTGCGATACTGAAACCGCATGGCAGCTGGTAGAGGAAGTAGACCGGGTGTTTCTTAAGTACGGGATGCCGAACGAGCTGTATAATGGTACTGAGGAGGATATTGAAGAGTTGAAGCGGCGTGCAGCTTCGGTTGGTGCGAGCTTCATCGAAATAAATCAACGGCATATCGGCTCTGATAACACCAAAGCAGTGATACAAGCGTTTAAGGATGATTTGGTGGCGCACGGCATTGAATTTATGCTCAATACGAATGTTGCTGACCTGCTTATAGAAGAGGAAAAGAAAGGTGGGAAAAAAGGAATAAAGGTATGCCGGGGCGTGATAACTGATACCGGTGAGGTAATCAAGAGCGGATGTACCCTCTTAGCGCCGGGGAGAATAGGTGCGACATGGGTCGATGCACTCATCAAGAAGCATAAAATAGAAGCAGATTACGTGGATATAGACGTTGGCGTGCGGGTTGAGGTGCCCGCGATAACCATGAATCCCGTGACCAAAATAAACCGTGACCCGAAGTTTCATATACGGACAAAGCGCTATGACGATTTCGCACGGACATTCTGCACCAATGAACGAGGTTTTGTCGTTAAGGAAGATTATACTGATTTTATCGGTGTAAATGGGCATTCAATGAGGAGGAGAAAGTCCGAGAACACTAATTTCGCGTTTCTCGTACGCGTGGGGCTTACAGAACCGGTTGAAAATACCACCCGATATGGGCGGTCGATAGCGAAGTTGGCGACCACCATTGGTGGGGGAAAGCCGATCATACAGCGAATGGGCGATCTGAGACGAGGGAGAAGGTCAACGTGGGACCGGATAGAGCGTAATTTAGTGAGAAATACGCTCACCGATGTTACTCCGGGCGATATCTCCATGGCCTTGCCGCATCGGATCACGATGGATGTCATCGAAGGGTTAGAGAAACTGAATGAGATTATTCCCGGCGTTGCTTCGGATTCAACATTGCTCTATGCGCCTGAGATAAAGTTCTACGCAATGCGGGTAAAAGTCGATGAGAATATGGAGACGACGGTGAAGAATCTTTTTGCCGCGGGGGATGGTACAGGATTATCGCGTGACATTGTTAATGCAGCAGCTACCGGCTTGCTCGCGGCGCGGGGCCTCATGAAGACGTGCGACTGAATTGTACGTCATTCTGTTGAGCTATGATACCACCCCATTATCCCGGGAGGCAGTTCAAAGCCGTACTTTTTCAAATTCGCTACCAGCAATAGTGGAAGTGGGCTGAGCAGGAAGGCAGCGCGGAGATAAAACTGGTTCGCAGGACTGTCAATGACGATGCTTTCAGTTGCTTCAGAAAGTGGCGACTGGTTGCCCACAATCGAAAAAATATCGGCTCCTGATGCTTCGTATTCCTTCTGCCATGCAATGAGTGGCTTGTTTTCGCCGCTCCAGGAGACGAGTAACAGGCAATCTCCGTGCCGGGGCTTGGGCGCTAACTCCCCCGATAAATAAGCTTGATCCCCTATCGCTCTCTTTACATGTTGTAATCTGATTACCGTCATCTCAGCCACATTTTTCGCCGGCCCCCGTCCCCCAACGGTCGCATGACCGCGTGTGCTCATTTTCTCCGCTAAGCTCTGGTAGACCTCTGAATAAACGTACTGATCGAGCATTCTTCCCACGATTTCCATCTCTTCGGTTATCTCTTTTTTTACCCACCGATGATCTCTGCCTTCGTTGAGCGCTTCTTTGATTTTTTGAAACAATACCATGCTTCCCAGCTCATAGACATCATTCATTATGCCCTGTTTGAGAACATCCTTTGCCGTCTTGGCTTTGCTTTTCGGGCCCCTGAGTTTGAGCATCGTCCCATATTTTTTACCCAGTCTTCCAATCGACGAGTTTGGTTTGGAAGTAACGACATTTATCGTAAACTGCTCATTCACTCTTTTTTGGTGGATATAGCCGGCAAGCTCTTTTGCGATTTCTGTAGGGGTGGTGGTTTTTCCGCTGCTTGAATTGATAACGAGCGCAATTTTCTTGTACTGCTCCTCGAGCATCGGCGCTGCTTCCAGCAGGTTCCGCCCAGGGAAATTTATGTCCTCGACTAATTTCACTTCTTTGTTTATCTGACCCATGCCTATGTGCAGAGCGGCTTTAGATCGACCTTCTGCGGCGATAATTAGACAGTCAGCATCCCTCAAATTCTCGAAGAGTTTTCTGATCGCTTCTTCGTCTATGTTCTGCACATTTTCCGCTGTCTCATTTATATACGAAAAGCATTTACAGATTTCCACTATTCTTCCACCCTTCGGCTTGACTATCCTGATTTGGTAATCCCATCACTAAAGAACGGTGAAAATCCACGCATTTCCCCTTATTCCCTCTGCAGCAGATTCTTCTCGGTGCTCTCTCGTGAACACTTCCTTCTGCCTCGTAGGCATAAGATTTTCACCCTTCACACTACACTATTTGTTTCTTTTCAGGTATAAGTTTAACTCTGTGGCTGTAGTGCAGAAGCACGATACTCCCTTCAACCATGACCAAAAATTTAACTCGTGTGACGGTAAAAGATATGCAGAGAGCGAGGTGTTCGTAAAGGTCGATGAAACTGATTACCCTTGGATTTTTGATCGTGTTTGTAGGCATGCTGGTCATCCTTGCAGGTGTGTTCAGCATGGCCTATCAGTCCTGGAAGACCGGGGGCATGGAAAAGCCAGAATCAGGCGTGAGAGGCGGGGGCGTTATTATGATCGGTCCGATTCCTATTATATTTGGCAGTGACGTTGGTGCGTTAAAAATTGTGATGATCTTAGCGATCGTATTGATGGTAATTGCGATTATTCTTATGGTTCTTTCCCAGCGGATGATTTAAATAACGCTCTAATTGAAAAATCTTCTCAGCGGGTTAGATATTTAATGTCTCTTCCCAATACCGCACAACCTTCTCCGTTTTCTCCGCTGCTCTGCCGGTATACTTCTCGGCATCAAAAACCTGCTCCTTCTGCGCATCCGTGAATTTTTGGAGATAAGGAGCAATCTCGTCATCCTTTTCGATGAGCTCTTTCAATGCTTTCTTCTCGCTGTACGCCTGAAAACTCTTCCTGCGCACGTATTCGTGCGCATCGGGATGCCCGTAGTACGAAAGCAGGATGTATAAGGGCTCTGCAATAATGGTGTCCTTTGCATTTAAAAAATTCTCCTGCATTCGTTCTCTATCTACTTCTAAACGGTCTGAAATGCTCCTCAATTTTCGCACGCAGTAATCAAACGCTACTAAGAGCTCCTGCGTATAGCGCTGCGATGCGGAGTTTGTAAGGTCACGTTGATGCTCGGAAATCTGGTCGAGGTGCATCGTTACGATCTGAGGCATAAATTTCTTCCAGAGGCTTTTCACACTTTCAAACCCGATCGGATTGCGTTTGTGCGGCATCGTTGACGAACCGACCTGCTCCGTCGTTACTCGTTCCATCACCTCCCCAATCTCACTGCGCTGAAGGTGCCGCATATCGTCGCAGAAATTGGCTAAAATCGAGAAGCTGCTGATGATCGCATGAACGAAATCAGCCATCGGCTCTGGCGGCACGATCTGCGTGGATATCGGTGCAGGTTTGAGCTTAAGCTCAGCGAGCACCTCTCGTTCAAACTTCTCGGGATCGTCAAAGAGCAACGAGGTTGCATTATACGCACCGACCGCACCGGAGAATTTACCCACGAGGTTTTCCGCCGCCTCTTTCGTCTTGAGGATCTGTGAACCCCATCGATTCACATAATGGGCAAGTGCGAACCCAAAGGTGATGGGCTCGGCATGTTGTCCATGCGTACGCCCTATTTGTAAGGTGTCCTTTTCACGCCGCGCCAGCGTTATCAATGCTCGCTCCAGTGTGAGCATATCAGGAATAATAACGTTCAGCACGGCATCCTTATACCTGAGTGCGTTCGCGGTATCCACGACATCGTAGGAGGTTGCACCGAGGTGTACGAAAGGTTTCGCTTCATTGCTTACTTTGCTTTGGATGACGTTAACCAGCGCGCGAATATCATGCTTTGTCTTTTGCTCCTCTTCGTATACTTCCGCTGCTGTAACAGTTGATGTCGCGGTTACAATCTCGTCGCATAAATCCTGCTTTAACAGGCCCCTGTTCGCAAATACGCGCACAAGAGCGGCCTCGATCTTCGCTTTGTACTTCACATAAGCTTCATCGGTGAGATAAGCGCGTAAATCAGCCACGGCATATCGGTAATCCGTAGGAGAGAATGCAGAGAAGTCGATTTCTTCTTTCATTTTTACACCAACCATTTATTAGAAATTAACATATTTCTCAACCCTTAAATGTTTATCCGGTCATTTCTCCACCAAGTAATCTCTCTCCTCAAGATACTTTTCCGATTCTTCAACGAATTTTTTAGTCATTTTCAAGGTGTCATCGGCTTCTTCTTTTGTGATAAGGGTTTCAGTGGCGTAATCTCCTTTTTGTCTCATCCCAAACGCCCTTCTCAATGCTCTTCCTAATTCCTCGCTCACTATGCCGGTTTTAACGAAGTGTTCACCGAAGAGTGTGATTAATCCTCGGTGGCTCGAGGCTCGAATGTTCTCCGTGAGCAGCAAAGCCTCTGCTGAGAAAAACATGGCGTAATAGCACCTTGATGCGCATGAATCATAATCTCCATCGTTTAACGAAAGCTCAGCAGTCCTTACAAATCTTCTCGATTTCAAAAGTAAATCCACTATCTCTTTCATATCAGAACGCCGTCCTCTTTGATATTCAGTATGAGCGGGGAGTTGTAAGTTTTGAATTTACTTTCGGGAATTGCGAGCACAGTTATAAGCTCGCTCTTTTCCATTAGGATTTGAAACAGGAGGCTATCCAGGCTGTTCTCCACGCTGTTCGGGTCCAGTTCATCGGCCGCTACCACCGCGATGTCCACATCCGATTCCTCGTCTGCTTCACCTCGTGCAAACGAGCCGTAAACCACCACTCGTTTTATCCTCTCTCCATAAATGTTGTTTAAATGCTCTTTTATCCTTCTCAGTGCACTTTCGATTTCGTTAATGCTTCTTTTCCTCATATTTACACGGTTTAACATTATAGTGGTTTTTATTAATTCTTTTCGGGATTTGTAAGCACTTTCACAAGCTCAAATATCCCCATGAGGATCTGAACCCACGTTTACGCCTTCTAAAATCACCTCAAATATTTTTGTTATCTCCTCAGGTACGTCCCCCAATTCTTCCGCCTTCTTAGCACCATCTTTTTTCTTATTATAGCCTTGCGGCGGATTAACGCAATCAAAATCAGGAATGAAATAGTTCTCAATGCATTCTTGTTTCAAACAATAAACAGGATGACTCCCCTTTCCAAAAGTGCTCTTCACGTCTTCGATTGTTTTGCAAAATTTGAATGTGGCAGCATTTATGGCAAGTTTGTTGTACTTATTGCAGACCTTCTCAGCAATATCTCGTTTATCTCCGTCAAGAACGACTACGCACCTGTATGGCGTCTTTGGAATAGTATAGAGCAAGTGGCTCCAATTATCGCCGTTCAGATGGTAGATTCCAACCTTGTTCAAGCTTGCAATCCAGTTCTCCGGCCAGTTCTTCTTCAAATGCTTTTCTAAGAGGATTTGGAATATGTATACATCGCTTGTTCCCTCAACATAGAGATGGAGATCTTTAAGGCTCGTTGTGTGTGGTAAATAACCTGCGAACGTATTCGGGTCATTTTGATTTTGCTTCAGGTCTATTTTGACAAACTTTTCTTCTATTGGCGAGAAGAGATACACAGAGACCTTATCAATTTTATCTTTCCACAAAATAGGATTGACAAAGGTGGGATCTTGCGTTGCGATAAATATTTGTCTCCCTTTGGATTGTTCAAGTAAAAAGTTCAAGAATTCTTGCTTTACAAATGGGTTCAAACCAAGTTCCGGCTCATCGATTAAGACTATTTTTGCATCGCTAAACAAGATATCCACGGCTAAGCAGGCTAATGATCGTACACCTGAACCTTGCTCTGATATTGATGTTACAAACTTATTGTCATCCACATTCCTAACTAAATCTTCGTATTTATAGTCGCTTATCTTTGGATCAACTTTCTTTAGAAAGTGTATCCATTTTCTCAATTGATCACCAGTAAATTTCATATCTCTAATGTATTCTCTAAAATCTTTGTCGTTATAAGTTTGAAGACGTTGCTCGGGACAATAAAGTATGTTTCTCTTTATTACATCTATGATATCGTTATGAATGAAAATTGAAAAATGCTTTGGATAGCAGCTCCATTTATTACGAAGCCTTTCCATGACAATAGTGCTGCTTATTTGTTCACATGACTTGTGGTCCAATTTATCTTTTTGTATTTGTAAAACATCTGGAACGAGTTGGTTTATTTGTTCTTCATCAAGCAGAAATGATACCATTGTTTCGGTTCGATTTTGTTCTTTTAAATAAAAGTCATCATTAGACATGTCGAGACTTAAACTAATATCAGTGTTTTCCCTTGCCAGATTTTTACATTTTTGACAAAGAAAATACTCACTAGGTCCAAAACGAAGATTGTTCAGTGACCGAATAAACTTCAATAGGTTTGTCTTTCCACAATTGTTTGGCCCGATGATGATATTTAAATCTCCTAATCCTTTCAAATCCGCGTGTTTGATGTTTTTATAGCTCTTTACCAAGATGTCACTAAAAATTTTCATTCTTCTTCCTCAACTCCTTTTTCTAATCTCCTGAGGCCGTCCCGCAATTCACGTTACCACTCCTTTCCTCCAGAGGTACTGGGGGA
>CAYNTR010000035.1:0-18431 GCA_964400255.1 uncultured Halobacteria archaeon | reverse complement strand
CGTACAGCACCATTCGCTTCAGGATTGAAAATGGTTTGCCATCATGAAAACCCGAATTGGCTATGAAAGAAGCTTTGAAATTCAACGTTTCCATAACACCGTTACACAGGTATAACGAATATGCTCACGTGTAAACCAGTGCGGCAATCTTTAAATCCTGGTGCTAATAACATTGAGTATAGCGTATGGTCTACGAGAAATTCAAGCACGAGGTCGAACGGATACTTGAAGAAAAATCAAAGCCGGTAACTTGGAACGAGATAAAAGCGAGTTCGACGAATCTCAAACAGAAAGCGCCGTATCATGTGTATGTGCAGAAGTTGCAGGGTGATATCGGCCTGGTGCGGTTCAAGCACGAACAGAAAACGTTATGGGCATTACGAAAATGGTTTGAAGACGGTAAGTTCCGTGAGCTCTTACCTGATACGGTACGATTAACCATTTTGTCTGTTAAAGAGGACCATGCGGTCGCGGCAAATGAATACTGGGAATTGAAACGGATTTTTCCGTTAGAAGTTGGGTTACGGAGGTGGGACGTGATCGAAGCGGGTATAGATAACTTCTTCCCCGAAGCTGATAAAAGACCGGAGAGCATGCAGCTGAAAGAAGACGGGTTGAAGTACGTACGGAGTATAGAGAACGTGGAGGAGCACATAAAAATAGCAGAAAGAATAGCGGAGAGTGGCGAATTCCTGCACACCGATGCATGGAAAGGGAAGACGCTGGGGCTGACAAAGCCGCGATTCAGATGCTTTTATTTTTACGACTCCAAATGCCAGTTCTTCTGTGATCAGAGCGTGTGTGTGGGTCATGATATGGACGTGGAAGAGCAGGGTGAGAGCACAGAGATAAAAGGTGATAAGGTTTACTTCATTTTAGAAGCGGCAGAACGAGAACGAGGCGAGTTTATATGGGAAAAGAAGCGCATTGAATGGTACATAACGTCAGTGATTTCATTGACCGATCCGAGGCAACGGAGACTGTTATAAATTCTGAAAAATTATTTTAGTATCCTTATTTCATATACTTAATTGGGATTGCTTTGATGCTTCTGTTTGCAGGGATAGCATTAGCAGCTAAATATACGCCTTTGACCAAAAAAGACAACGTTTTGCGGACATAGTGCCAAGCACATTATTTTAACCAATCTTCGGATATTTCTCTCTTATCTATTATGAAGAATTCAAGTTTTTTTTCTAAATGTTTACTGAACTCTTCCATTCTTTCGAGCGTTGTTTCCAGTAGATCGACTATTTCTAACTTTCCATTTTTGATCGTCGGAATTGTAAGTCGCTGATGTAAACGAATATATTTTGGGACTGTGAATTTCAATTTCTTAGAATTGAACGTGAACAAAGGATTGCCTGCGTGCACCAAGAAATTACGTAAGTCTTTGATCTCATCTTCTATATCCGCTAATTGATCTACTGGTACGCCTAAATCTTTATATATTTTAAGGAGTGTTTTTTTCCAATTAAAATAAATCTTATCAGCATACTTGATAGCTAAACACAATTTTAAACATTCTATGGCCGCCTTAATTTCTACTATGCAAGGTATTAAATTTTTATAATATGCATCCACCGTCTCAACCGTCCCAACAATATCTAAATTTCCTAAATTTAAATTCTTGGTCAGAGTTGGAAGCTCTAACTCTGTCTCTCTTAATTCATTGAGATGATCCCGAGCGCATTTTATTTTCTCATTAAACGCGGTATACGTCATCCAAACTGCACAATTTTGATTAATCTCGTTTACTGCGTCAAGGAAATTTTTCTTCATTGTCATTGTATATTGTATCTCTATACGTCCAGTTTATTTTTTAGGGTGGTGCATTGCGTTAATTAGGTATCAGCAATGCGAATATCCTTCCAATTTTGGGTACAAATGCATTGCGTTTTAACTTATTTTGGATTTGGATGTGCTTTTTAACTTCTTTTGTTGCTTATATTTGAATCCGAATCGGATAAGCAATGATATCCCCCTCCTGCCAAAGCTTAGATGGATTTCTTATCTTAGTAAGTTTTGGCTTTTTAGTAGTTCCAACACCATAAACCCTGTAAATCCAAAAACTATCTCCCTCTTTCTGCATCAATTCCCATTGTTTTTTTGACACGTCGAACCAATCTATCTCCTCTGTTTCTGTAGACTTAACCTCTATATAATCTTTTTTGTCATTTTCTGTAACTTCTACATCGTAATGGCTTCCGCTTTCACCGTTTTTATTAAGCCATCTGACGTGTGCAATAATTTCTCCCTTCCTCTCTACAACAAACCCATCATCTTTATCTATTACTTTAGCATCCGGATATTTTTCAACTTTTTCATCCTTTAACGTTTTTAATGCGTATTTCTCTCCCTCTCTACCTATTGCTATCTTGTCCGGTCCACTATCCGGTCTTTCGGGTTTTCGTGGCGGAGTCGGAGAAGGTTCTGTATCAAGATGAGATGAGTTTTTTACCTTTTTATCTTCTTCGCCTATTTGAGACGGAAAAGCCCCTTTTGGTTCGTAATCTTCAACTTTAATATCTACATCTTCAATATCGTATTCTGGAGTCCACTTCTTTTGCTGATCTGGAGATTCTTCATGCTCTCCTTTTGATAATTCTTTTGTTTCAATAATCGTTTTTTCAATTATACTTTCAGAAGGAAATTTTCCAAGTACGCTTCTTTCATTTTTTGGCAATTCTTGGATTCCTTTTGCACTCATTAAATTCTCAATCTTGTCCTCTGTTTGTTTCTCGAAAATAGCTATTATGAAGTCGTCTAAACCTTTAATCTCACCAAATATTTTTGGAAGTTCTATTGCTACATAATCCATGTTGTTCGCAAATCCTTTCGCGATATACAGTTTGTTTTCATGAAGTAAACAAGGCTGTGTGTCTGTAGTACTAATAATCCCATCCTCATGAATCTGTAGGACGTATTTGACTTGTACTTTGTCAACGGAATACACTTCTAAATTTGTAATCTTCTCAAAAAGACCTTTCTCCCGTAAGCTCTCATATTCTGTGTTCTCTTTCCAATATAAGTATCTCAATATATAAGGTAAGGACTCTCTTACTCGTTTAGTACGTGTTTCATGTTTTGTGCAAGAAGATTCGTCAAAGTTAGGTATAATCCTAACAGTTTTAGATAAATATCCAAGTCCCGTTGACACAATAAAAAATTTAATCTTCTCGGGATGATAGCCTTGTGGAAGCAGCAGAAAGGCAATATTTTTGTCATCCTTAAAAAGGTTGTACCGTTCTTGATTATCATTTATGAAAATATCTCCATCATTTCGCCTAAATTCTTTATTCTCCGTGAAGAAAATAGATTTAGCAATAAACTCATTCCACCAATCTTCTTCGGATATATTTTCCTCTACATTATCTGGGTTCAAGTGATAATTCAATTCTTCATAGATTTTCAATATTAGTGGTTCATCCTCGCTTATGATTTTCTCTTTCTGAGATAAATCCACCAGCACATCAGCATAATCCTTCGGCAACGGCTTCTCGCTTACCCCGAGTTTCTCCACGAAGAAATATTTGAGATCAGGATGATAATGTCTCTTTAAATATCCCCGATTTTCTCCGAAAATATCGCTTACATCTTTCCATATAACGTTATGTATTGTGAAAAACTTATTTCCGGTATCAGGAATATAAATCAAGGGATTAGCAGAGAGAGTTTGTTTAATACTTCCTCTATCCTCATCGAAATGTCTATTTAGGAATTCATATAACTTGTTGAATTTACTTTTATCATCACATCCTTGCTCAACTAACGCCTTAAGATAGTTCAACACATTTTTAACGCTGGCTTCTGTGTTGATACCCAAGGTTTTTATGAAGTCCCCATTTTTAATTTCAACTGCGAGATATGGGACCGTATCACCTAAAACCTCCAGGATCCATGGTTTGTTTAGGAAAATTTGTGATGGTTTTGCTAATGTGTTTTGAGTTGTTGGAAGCCAACCTTCTTTTTGGAGTGAGAGTAAGAAAGTCGAAGGTGTTTCCTCTGAACTCCATCCCTGCTGAGCATAGTAACGGTAATAATATGTGCAACTCTTGTACTTTTTAAAATTTTCCCAATTTGCATCTATTATACTCACCAATTGCTTACAAATGTCACTTTTTGCATCTTCATTACGCTTTTCTAATTCTTCGATTATTCTGTCGAAATCTTTACTTATCCAATCGTCACGAATATAGTAACCCCTATAGTCCGTATCTTTCCAATCACAATCCTTCCATACAGTTTCTTCTTTCTCCCGTGTCAGTATTTTTCTCCTTGTAACCTCGTCATCAGCGTAATATGTGTCTCTATAAGCTACGGTTTTTGGGTCTATTTTTACAATTAAAGATGTATTTACCCCCAATTCGATAAAAAAATCTCGCCACTCTTTAATTTTATCATCTCGTTGCTGTTCCGATCTCTTAATTTGTTTTTCTATCTTCTTAACATTTTTCTTGTGTTTTTTTCTCCGTTTTCTTTTTCTCCCTTCGAGTTTACTCTTTAAAGAGTTTATTTTTTCATTGAATTCCTTCAAAATATCTTCAATATAGCAAGAATGCACAAAGTTCACATCAATATCTTCAAATAATGTTTCTAAATCATTCTCATTCCCGTATATTTTTGGAAGGTATATGTCCTTAGGATGTTCATACCCAATTGTTCCTTCTGCGGGTTTGTCGACGTGGATAAGAAGCTTCCATAGGCTGTATCCTTTTTTCTCATATGCTTTTATATTCTCCTTAATATATTTAACATATCCTAATAGTGTAGCTGAGTCTTTTTGCTTCCATTCATCATTTTTGTAAATAGGCAATATGTGCTTCTCAATTATTTCATAGGGGTTGGAAGGTTGAATACCTAACTTTTTAAGGAATTCTAAAATTTTATCCTTTTCTTGGCTTTCACGCTCTGAAATAATGTCGATGACATCTCTGTTAATGATTCTTAATTCATCTTCAAAGCCATAGCCCTTACCCTTTTTATCGAGTGGGAAGAAAATAGCCTCCTCCTTTATGGACGTTAACTCTTCATTCTCTAATCTTATGATATCCAACCCTTTTAACTGCTCTAAGTGGGCATCAGATAACTGTTGCTTGCTGAGATATTCGTAAAGAAAGGCAAACCAATCATCATTTTGTTTCTTAATCCACTCTGTATTTTCTAAACATTTGATTAAGTTATAAATGGAGAATTTCTCAACACCTAATTTGCGAAGAATTTGTGTTGGTTTTATTTCAGTTGATAGATATTCCTTGCCAAAGAAATTCTTTAAATCTTCATTTGATACTAACTTCCTTATTTCTTCGTCACCTATTAAAACATCTGAAGGCTTTTTCCATAGATTTGTTTCGGTTAAGATACATTCCGTATTTTGAAGGGTTTCATGTATCTCTCCTACTACTGGTAAAAAGAAATCATCTTTAACTTCTTCTTCAAGAGGGAGATAGTTGTAAAAAGTATATCTTAGCTTTTTATCAGCCTTAAATTCATTAACAGCATCTAAGAAAACCGTGGCGATAGAGTCTCTAAGCCATTTGTTCCATTCGTTATCTTTAATTATGTCTTCGCGGCTTACAGGCAATAGAAAGTCTGCTTGGATAATAAACTTGAAGCCATATCTACGAATTGGGAGAAATGCAAAAACAGATTGTTCATTAGATGTGTCAGCAGTTTCATCTTCGTTAAGGGGGAATGCTAAGATTATTTCCGTTTCGGGAATATCTTTTCGCCTCTCTTCTTCAACATGATTAGGTATCTCTAACGGTTTTTTAATTATTCTCCAATAACTTTTCTTTTTCCCACGCTCAATCTCAACTCTTGTATCATAGTCATGTCGTTCTATTTTTTCATGCTTATATTGAATTTCATTTTCAATCTCAACTATCTTCAACTTTCGAAGGAACAACAAGAGAGATGGATGAATCTGGTCAATATACTGGCTTATCTCACTTTTTACGTCTGGTTTGAGTGGAAGCACAATATTTGTTTGTGCGGTATCAACAAAATCGGGAATTTCATTGACCCAATGGGGGATTATGATACTTGCATGATTTTCCTTGTCATGTTTGAACATAAATTGAAAGCCGTTTGAATATATCTGCGGTTCATCGGTTACCATAAATACAGATTTAAAACCTATGCCTTTTTCACCTATGAATCCTAACGCCTTTGCTTTTGTACTTCCACCTATTCCACATAAAGCCCTAACATTTTTCTCATTGAACCCTTTCTCATTATTTTGGATTACCAACCCGTTGGACTCGATAATAAACTTAATCTTAGGTTCTGCACTTTTCTCATAGTCATTATCTTCTGCATTCTGGATCAATTCAAAAATAAAATGAGGTTTTCTTGTATAAATCTCGCTGGCAAGTCGAGATGCCGCTTCCCGGAATTTCTTATTCTCTTCTATATGTTCTCGAATATTCCGAGGCAGATTTTCGGTATCAAGACCTATTCCAAACATCTTTTCCCGAATATTTTCGATAACTTCTTCAGGAGATGACATTTTTCTTTTCCTATCTCATCTTTCCAATGTTCGTAGCTTTACGTTGCCGAGGCAACATCGTATAACGGCTCCGGTGTATGCGAAGTCCCGCTACTTTTCATGGTTCGTTAACTGTTAATACAATCCATGGTTTTGTTTGAGTAAAAATTATTATCTGAGAGTCCTTAAGAAAACTTTTCGTTAGGTTTGCTAATATTTGTGTTTGATCCGGTTCAAGTAAGAATGGCATGATGTTAATTAACTCATTGTAATTCCTTATATCTATAAACGCACTACCATCAAATTTTCCACCTTCGTAAGGCTTTCCAGTTATTTGTCTTTCAAACGCCTCTTTTGTGATACCAAAGCACAATAATTGCTCTACGCCCTTAAATTCGGTTAATTTCTGTCTTACACCCATTTTTTGGTATACATTTGGTTCCTTTGCTTTGAAATGCATTTCCCCACTTACGTGGCGTGACCATTTCCCATTTAATCCCGAAGTAATGTTGCCTAAATAAAAATCCCCTTCACTACTTTGGGTAATGAAAAATATCTCCCAAATATTCTCACCATCCGTAGCAAATACTTTGAATTTCTTTTCTTTCATATTCAAAAGATAAGTTTGTACAAATTAATAAATCTTTAGTCAATAAGTGCAGCGCGTAGGACGATTTCACTTAACTCCGGTATATGTACTTCGCATCCCTTTGGATGAACCTCCTATCTCCGTGATTTTCCTTCCACCCGCCTCCTTTGAAACTCCTCAAAATCCTTGTAATAATCCCTCCCTTCGTATCCCCTTCTTCTATCTGCCTTATCATAAACAAACTTCCCACATCTATTTCAACATATTATCCCCTATAATTAAAATTTCGCATTATTCCAAAAAGGCGAAATTCATTTTAATTTTATCGCAGGTATCCAGTCGTTATATCGCTTGCCATTTGCATCTATAAAGTCTGTGCAGGTTATTATCTTCCCGACAGTTGTATTGAATTCCCTTGCGTGTATGATCTGCGGATAAGAGGAAAAGAAGCGCATTGAATGGTACATAACGTCAGTGATTTCATTGACCGATCCGAGGCAACGAAGATTGCTCTGATTTTTTGCAACTACCCTGAGCGCAAGTGCATTTTTATAACAAAGAGGAACAATTAAAAATTGAATAAAATGAGAGCATCGAAAATATCCGGATTTTATAAATTGAATTCACAGGAACGATTAGAGATCGTGAAAGATTTTGCGGGCTTAACTGACGAGGAGACAGCCGTCCTAGGTATTACCGGCTCGCTGGGCGATCTCGCAGATCGGATGATTGAGAACGTTGTGGGCACCATGCCCCTGCCGTTAGGCATTGCCACAAATTTCCAGATCAATGGTAAGGATTACCTGATCCCAATGGCGATCGAAGAGCCTTCGGTTGTCGCTGCCGCGAGCAATGCCGCGAAGATGGCTCGGGAGAAAGGCGGATTCCAGACGAGTTCTACAGAACCTATAATGATTGGGCAGATCCAGGTAACGAATGTCCCCGATCCCTTCTCGGCGA
Organism: uncultured Halobacteria archaeon; assembly: GCA_964400255.1. Taxonomy (GTDB): domain Archaea; phylum Halobacteriota; class Syntropharchaeia; order Alkanophagales; family Methanospirareceae; genus JACGMN01. Next base: position 10,392 of record CAYNTR010000035.1, on the reverse strand, counting down.
AATTCACCATTCTCGCAAATAAACAGCGAATTTTAGAGATCGCAAATGAAAAAGACTCCGTGCTTGTTAACCTTGGCGGTGGTGCGAAAGATCTCGAGGTAAAGGTCATTGACACGATCGTTGGCCCACAGGTGATCGTCCATCTCCTGGTTAACGTTAAGGATGCGATGGGCGCGAATGCGGTCAATACCATGGCTGAAGCGGTTGCACCGTTTATAGAACAGATTACCGGTGGCAGAGTATATCTCAGAATTATCTCAAATCTTGCCACGTATCGGTTAGCATTCGCACGAGCGGTTTTTGCAAAGGACGAGATCGGCGGCGAGGACGTCGTTGATGGGATCATTAACGCGTACTCGTTTGCGAAGTCCGATCCTTACCGGTGCGCAACGCATAACAAGGGTATCATGAACGGAATAGATCCCGTGGTGATCGCAACGGGCAACGATTTCAGAGCGGTTGAGTCCGGAGCACATGCGTATGCGAGCATCACCGGGCTGTATCAGCCCTTAACGCGCTGGGAGAAGAATAAAGACCACGATCTGGTGGGCACGATCGAGCTTCCTCTTGCCGTCGGTCTCGTTGGCGGTGCTACCACGACACATCCAACCGCAAAGATAAATGTCAAGATACTTGGTGTCAAAACGGCGAACGAGCTTGCAGAAATCATGGCAGCCGTCGGGCTCGCACAGAATTTCGCAGCGCTCCGCGCATTAGCAACCGAGGGCATTCAGCGCGGGCATATGTCGTTACATGCACGGAACGTCGCCATCGCTGCGGGTGCAGAGGGCGAACTGATCGATAAAGTGGTGGAGATACTGATAAAGGAAAAGAAAGTGCGAATCGACAGGGCGAAGGAAGTGCTGGAGACGCTGAAATAATATCAGTTGCCGTAAATGACCGTTATCTGAACTCCTTTATTACTTTTGGAATGCTTTCTATAACGTCTGTAGCAAGCAGCCCGTACCCTTTTTCTTCTAATGCGAGATCGCCCGCAGTGCCATTAACGAACGCAGCAGCGGTAGCCGCTTTGAAGGGATCATCAGTGATGGCGAAGAACGCGCCGACGATACCTGCTAAGACATCGCCCGTACCGCCAACCGTCATGCCTGCATTTCCGGTTTTGTTGATCTTAACACGCGTTCCGTTGGATATAATATCTGTGGGGCCTTTCATCAGCGTTACAACGTTATTGAGTCCCGAAAAATCCTTTACGAACTCCATCCGCTCTGCCAGCATACCTTCGGGAGGCACGTGAACGCTTCCTTCTTCAGTTTCGATCTGCATCTTCGAGAACTCGCCAGCATGCGGTGTTACAATAACCTGCTTGCCATCTTTTTGAATTGGCAGCTGCAAGCCGTAAAATCCATCTGCATCGACGACGACCTTCTTACTCGCATCGTCCTCAATTATTAATCTCGCTGCTCGTTTCGTCTCCTCTGCGGCACCCAATCCCATGCCAATCACCACGACATCACGCTTTTCTATCAAATCTGCTACCACGGACACGTCTTTTTCCACTAATACATCAGCAGAAAGGGGCTGGACAATCAAATTGGGCGATAATGAAGAGATGATGGAAGAAACACTCTGCGGCGCGGCTATCGTTACCCAATCAGCGCCAGCACGCAGAGCTGCGAGAGCTGACAAGGTAGGCGCGCCAAAAAACGGACCGCCGCCCACGATTAATACGCGACCGTTATCCCCTTTATGGCTTCGTGCGTTTCGCTTCATCACCAAACGCACATCGCCGGGACCAGCCAGCTGCTCCATTCCCGCAGGAATTCCTATATCAGCAACCACCAGTTCACCAACATACTCAGCAGCACGCTCTTTTAGCAAGCCCTTTTTCGCTTTGTGGAACGTCACCGTGAGATTTGCTCGAACTGCTTTCTCTGCTGCTCCGGTATCAGGATCTAATCCTGAAGGAACGTCCACAGCAACAACAAATGCATGTGACGTTGTTTTTGCTCCGTTGATCAATTCGATTGCCGTTGCTTCCGGCTCTCGTATCGTACCTGTTATACCAGTTCCGAAAATCGCATCGACGATTACATCTGAGGTGTTAAAAACTTCCTTTGCTTCTCTTAAGCGCGTAGAATCGGTTATTTCCTCTATTTTATAGCCGGCTTCCTTAAAAATCTGCCAATTTCGCTTTGTCTCTTCGGTTCGCAAATCCTGTGAACGGCCGATAAAAAATATTGTCACGTTAAATCCGTGCAAGTGCCGTGCAGCAACGAACGCATCACCGCCATTATTACCTTTACCCGCCACTATGGTTACCTTCGGAGCGCTCTCTTTCTTTCCGGTTTTACCATTAAACCGTCTTTTTATCTCGTTTGCAACGTGAGCGCCGGCATTTTCCATTAATTGTAACGGAGAAAGCCCAAAGAAGGTGCAGTTCTCGTCCAGCGCAGCCATATCCTCTGAAGTGATGTATGAATCGGTAGTTTTCATTTTTACGCTAACTCTATGGTGTTATTCTCCGTAGAGTATGAATTATTTTTCTATTCACTTTAGCATCTTTCGCACTGTCTCAACATCCGCTTCCACTTCTGTTGGCGGTTCGCAGATCTCGATCACGCGTTCGGGGTCTTTCAAGAGATGCCCTGTGGTAATACAGACAATTTTCTCATCCCGTTCGATTTCGCCCAGCTCGACCAATTTCTTCAGCCCTGCTATTGATGCTGCACTCGCAGGCTCGACGCCGATTCCTTCCATACGTGCCAATTCGAGCTGCGCTTCTGTTATCTCCTCATCAGTCACTGATTCTGCAACGCCACCCGTACTTCTTATCGCATGCAACGCCTTTGCGGCATTCACCGGATTCCCGATTCGTATCGCCGATGCAACGGTTTCAGGTCTCTCTTCGGGCGTAATCGCCGCTTTGCCTTCTTTAAACGCTCTCACGATTGGTTTCGCACCTGCTGCTTGAATACCGGTCATCTTTGGTATGGTGTTCGTGACACCCAGTGTCTTCAACTCCGTGAAGCCTTTAAAAATCGCACTGATGTTCCCCGCATTCCCTACAGGTAGAATAAGTCTATCTGGCACTTCCCACCTAAGTTTTTCGGCAACCTCAAAGGCTATCGTCTTCTGGCCTTCTAATCGGTACGGATTCACGGAATTCAAGAGGTAGAGGCTCTCTTCCTCGCAGAGCACACGAACAACCCTGAGCGCATCATCAAAATTACCGAGGAGCGAGAATACCTGTGCTCCATGCATCATTGCCTGTGCTACTTTCCCTAATGCTACCTTTCCCTTTGGCAGGAGCACGTAGCAGGGAATACCGGCTTGTGCCGCAAAGATCGCCAATGAAGCCGACGTATTTCCCGTCGATGCACACGCGACGCCTCTTACTTGTAATTCGACCGCTTTCGTCACGCCAACGGTCATGCCGCGATCTTTAAACGAACCAGAAGGGTTGAGTCCTTCGTGCTTCACCCATAAATCCTTCACACCGATGGCTTTTGCGAGTCGGTCACACCGATACAATGGTGTATTCCCCTCCTGTATTGTTACTGGCGTGGTTTCTTCAGCAAAGGGTAATAACGCGCGATATTTCCACACACCTTGTCCTTTCGCTTTAACGATTCGATCAACATCGAGTTGAGAGTAATCGTATTTTATATCGAGCAAACCGCCACACTTCCTGCAGGTATACACGATATCCGCCTTGGAGTAGCGGGTGCCGCATTGGATACACTCCACGTTATATTCTCTCATAGTAACAGCTTCGTTTCAATTGTATTAATAAGAGATGTAAGGAAGGTATATAGATAGAGTCATTGCTTTTTGTTTTTTCTGTTCATTCAACTCAGAAGCCGGTCATACTGGTATGAAGGGTGCACATAGTATCGACTAGCAAACCGGATCATCGAGCAGCGCATTCAAATCACTTATAATAAACGCATCGTCTTCTTTTGCGGGTTCTTCCCCCGGGATCCGCTCTTTTCGCTTGCGATCGAGATAATACGCTGTTATGCCTATTTTACGTGGATTGAGAAAATCAAACACCCAGTGGTCGCCGATATGGACCACAGCTTGCGGCTTCACACCCAGAATCGAGCAGACGCGTGCAAAAAACCCGTTGGTCTTCTTCACTTCACCGAAATCAGAGGTTGCCGAGAAGACCTGCGAAAAGAACTTTTCAATCGGTTTAATTTGGAATTCAATAAATTCCGTTGCCGCATTGGAGCTAATTATCAGTTCGTAGCCCGCGTCCTTCAACACGCTCAGAACGCGTTCTACTTCCTCGTATATCAGTATCTCATCTTCGTATTTTGTAAAGAGTTCCTCGTAAGGGATCACCAGACCGAATTTCCACAGCCAGTAATCGATGTTATACCACTCTATCCGGTGCTCCCCGATCTTATCGTACTCGCTCTTTACATACTCAAACGCCCGCTCAAAGCTCAACCCTTCTTTATCGGCATACGCTCGGGGTATTCCCTCTAGCCATACGCAATCGACAAATCCCGGGCTGACTAGCGTACCGTCAACATCAAACGAATAAACTTGTATGCCTTCTCGTGACATTTTTTCTCATTTCCACAGGAGGGTTGAAGTGGATTCTTACACGCTCTAAGCCGACCCTGTTGCGATAGAATTCTATCGTTTTCAGGATAGCACTTCTTGTGCTGCTTCTATTCCCCTACCTACCTCAGCGATAAACTCGTTTTCCTTCAAGACCTGTTCCAATACCTCGATGGTTCTCACTATTTCCGCGCTTGTTATATCCCCCATTGAGGCAATTCTGAAGATCTCACCTTTGAGTTCTGCTTGCCCGCCGGCGACGATAACACCTTTTTTCCGCATCCCGCCTCGCAGGTGCTCATCAGTGATGCCGCTCGCCAGTGGCATGTTTATTGCAGTAACCGTATTCGAGTAAGTGCTTATCTCGTTGAGTTTCGGGAATAACGTCAACCCTAACTGGGTAACTGCCGCTCGAACAGCCTTTGCCATAGTTCTATGCCTTTTTATCCTTTTTGCCATGCCCTCCTCCCGTATTACTGCTAACGCTTCATGGAGCGCAAAGAACAGGGGTAAAGCTGGCGTGTAAGGTGTTTGTTTCTTTCCAAAACTCTTCCTATACGCAACTAGGTCCTGATAATACGGTCGGTTTGGGTTCTCTTCTATCAAATCCCAGGCCTTTTCGCTGATAGAGAGTGCTGCTAATCCCGGTGGTGTGCCCAGGCATTTCTGCGAGCCCACAATCGCGATGTCCGCACCGATTGTGTCCACGGGAACGTCATCACCGCCTATCGACGTGATGCAATCGAGCACGAACACGGCATCGTGCTGCTTCGCCAATTTCCCCACTTCCTTTGCAGGATTGAGTATGCCCACGGATGTTTCGTTATGTACCATCGAAATGATCGTAGGACTGGAGCTGTTTTCCAACGCTTCCTTTACGGGCTCTAACTCTATTGACTCTCCCCAGGTGAAATGAACAGGCGTTACAGCATCAGCATCGGTTGTATAGCGCCCCGCTATCTCGTAAAAGCGTTCGCCAAATTTGCCGTTCGCTATCGTTATACAGCCCATCCCCGTTCTCCTGAGAAGATTTCCGATAGCCGCTTCCATTGCGCATGTTCCCGACCCGCTGATCACAAAGAGGTCGTTCTTTGTTTGGAATATGTTCTTAAGGTTTTCGACACACTCAGTGTAAATCTGTGCGAACTCGTCGCCTCGGTGGAATATCATCGGCTTTGCCATCGCCTCACGGATTCGTGGTATTACCGGTACCGGTCCCGGGATCATTAACAACTCTTCTTTCATGGTACTCGCACTATCTTTTTTCTTTGAAGCATATAAAAGCCTGACATTTAGATTTAGGTTTATTTTATACCGATATCATAATAAATGAGTAGGTGAAGAGATGGCAGAGGAGGAAGAGAAGGATAAATCAGTGATACTGCGAGTAGCAGAGGCGTACCATCGAGATGCAGGTAGATGGATCGCACGAATAGACACCGAAACGATGCGGAGGTTTGGGCTTATACCTGGGGATGTCATTGAGATAGAGGGTAAGAGTATAGCTACTGCGATTGTGCATCCTGCCTATTCACCTGATAGTGGGAAGTCGATTATTCGTATTGATGGTAACATCCGAAATAATGCGGGTGTTGCTCTCGATGACAAGGTGCGGGTGCGACAGACAAGGGCGAAAGAAGCGAAACGAATAACGCTTGCACCCACGCAACCCATACGAATTGCGGGTGGCGAACGATACTTATTGAGCAGATTGAAAGGTGTACCAATCACGAAAGGACAAATTATCAGGGTCGAGTTGTTAGGTAACCCTGTTTCTTTTGTCGTTACGAATACCGTTCCCGTAGGCACGGTAATCCCGAATATCGATACGGAGGTTGTGCTTCGCAAGGCGAGGGAAGAGAAAATAGGCCTGCCTCGCGTTACCTATGAAGACATCGGTGGCCTGAAGCGAGAGATCGGCATGATACGAGAAATGATCGAGTTACCGCTCAGACACCCGGAACTATTCGAGCGATTGGGGATAGAACCGCCCAAAGGAGTTCTCCTGCACGGACCATCGGGGACCGGGAAGACGCTCATTGCGAAAGCAGTTGCCAATGAGACCGATGCCAATTTTATTTCGATCTCCGGTCCTGAGATCATGAGCAAATATTATGGCGAAAGTGAGCGCCACCTGCGGGAGATATTTGAAGAAGCGGAAAAGAATGCGCCCTCTATTATTTTTATTGATGAGTTGGATTCAATAGCGCCGAAGCGAGGCGAGACGACCGGCGAAGTGGAACGACGCGTAGTAGCCCAGCTGCTCTCGGCAATGGATGGTCTTGAATCGCGCGGGCAAGTCGTGGTAATCGGTGCGACAAATAGAATCAATGCACTGGATGAGGCGTTGCGAAGAGGTGGTCGATTTGACCGTGAAATAGAGATCGGCATACCGGACCGGAATGGTCGTGATGAGATCTTGCAGGTGCATACCAGGGGAATGCCACTGGCAGAGGATGTCGATCTTAAAGAAGTTGCAAATCTCACGCACGGCTTTGTCGGTGCCGACCTCGCTTCGTTATGCAAGGAAGCGGCGATGCACGCCTTGCGGAAAATCTTACCTGAGATCGATATCGAGAAGGATATACCGCCCGAAGTAATGGAACAGCTGACCGTGTCGAAGGACGATTTCAGTGAAGCGTTAAAAAATACGGAACCGTCTGCGCTGCGGGAGGTATTTGTCGAAGTGCCGAATGTAAAGTGGAATGATATTGGCGGGTTGGATCGGGTGAAAGAGGAATTAAAAGAGGTGGTGGAGTGGCCACTCAAATATGCCGAGACCTTCACGTGGTTGAATACAAAGCCGCCAAAGGGCATCATTCTCTTTGGCCCACCGGGTACCGGAAAGACGATGCTGGTAAAGGCAGTAGCAAACGAAAGTGAGGCAAACTTCATTTCGATTAAAGGACCGGAGCTCTTGTCGAAGTGGGTTGGGGAGTCAGAACGAGCGGTTCGTGAAATATTCAGAAAGGCAAAGCAAGCTGCGCCCTGTATTATCTTCCTGGATGAGATCGATTCAATTGCGCCGGTGAGGGGGATGGGTCATGATTCGCACGTTACCGAGCGCGTCGTTTCACAGATATTAACCGAGATGGATGGCTTAGAGGAACTGAAGGATGTCATCATCATAGCAGCAACGAATAGGCCTGATATGGTTGATCCTGCACTGTTACGACCGGGAAGACTTGACCGGCTGATTTACATACGAATACCGGATATAGAAACGAGGAAGAAGATTTTTGAGGTTCATTTACGGGGTAAACCCATCGGGAAGGATGTAACGGTAGACGAGCTTGCGAAGATGACCGACAAGTACGTGGGCGCGGATATAGCGGCTATTGTGAAAGAGGCGGTCATGGCTGCGTTACGTGAATTCCTCGCGACGGGCGTAAACGATGCAAATTTGGGAGATGCCATAAAGAATCTTGTGGTACAGAAGAAGCACTTTGAAGCTGCTTTTAAGAGCGTCAAACCGACGACAACTCCGAAAATCCAACAGGAGTTTGAAGAAAAAGCAGAAGATTTGGTGAAACATGCTTATGCGTAAACGACTAATGATATAAGAGTAGGAGTAAAGGACTAAAAATGGGGAAGCATCAAAAGAGAATAGCTGCACCTCGTAGCTGGAAAATAGAGAGAAAAACGTCATACTGGGCGGTAAACCCCAAACCGGGGCCGCATCCGAAGGATAGGAGCATGCCTTTACTTTTAGTGGTTCGCGACATGCTGAAATTGGCGGACAATAGCAGAGAGGCAAAACAGATATTGAACGAAGGCAACGTGATAGTGAATGGCAAAGTGAGGAAAGACCATAAGTTCCCGGTCGGTGTCTTTGATATTCTCTCCATTCCACTTATAAAAGCTCATTATCTGGTCCTTCTGGACAAGCAGGATAGGTTATCCCTGGTTGGAATAGCGGAAGATGCAGCATCGACGAAGCTCTGCAGGGTGAACGGGAAGAGTATGTTAAAAGAGGGCGCGATACAACTGAACTTGCATGATGGTCGAAACATTCTCCCCGGGGAGTCAGGCACGGAGATCAAAACGCACGATTCGCTGATGATTTCCATTCCTGGCAATGAGGTGGTGCAACACTTCCCGTATAAAAAAGGGAGCAAAGTTGTCATTATAGGCGGGAAACATTCTGCTCAGACGGGTGAGATAGAGGAGATAAAGAAGTTGCGCAGTTCGCAGCCGAATGTCGTGCGAATAAAACCCCTAGAAGGGGAAGGAAGCTTTGAGAGTCGCGAGGATTCCGTCTTCGTCGTGGGCGAGAAGAAAATCGAGGTGCCGGGCTTACAGAGTTCATAAATCAGAGCTCTGAGACTTTATAAGTACCGAGATTGCGAAAGGAGAGTAAGGAAATGACAGAAAATCCGATGCGGAGAATAGAATTGGACAAAGTAGTGGTCAACATGGGTGTAGGCGAAGGTGGTGAGAAGTTAGCGAAGGCGGAGAAGCTCTTAGATGACCTTACGGGTCAAAAGTCGATTAAGCGAACAGCGAAGCGCACAGTTCAGCCTTTTGGCATCAAGAAGCACGAAGCTATTGCGTGTATGGTCACGTTACGAGGCGATCGTGCACGAGAATTCCTCAAACGCTGCTTTAGGATACAGAACACGCTTTATAAGAGTCAGTTTGATACGTATGGTAATTTCTCCTTTGGTGTTGCCGAGCACACTGATTTTGGCATCCGATACGATCCCAAAGTGGGTATCTTCGGCATGGATATTTGTGTCTCGCTGAAACGGCCGGGGTACCGCATACAGGAGCGGAAGATCCAAAAGAGGAAGCTTCCGATGAAGCATCGGATAAACAGGGCGGATGTCTTCGCGTTTCTTGAACACGAATATGGCGTTGAACTGGTGGAGGAAGTAACGTAGCCTCAATCAGTGTGCCTTCGCCACGGTGCTTTAGGTTTCATGGGTAAGAAGGAAGCATCATGCACATCGGGATCATCACCTGTGAGATTTTGCGGAAAGAGATACGTGATTTGATTAGAAAAACCGGTGTGAGTACTATTTTTTTTGTGCTGCCGCAGACCGCTAATCCGGTTATGACGGTCCCAAAGCGAACAGTAATTAACGGTTTTTTGAGTGCATTCGCTGATGAGGGCGTGGTAATAAAAGTAAAGCGGCTCGAAAAAATTGAAAAGGAGATTCGAGAGCGTAAGATCACGGATTCGGTAATAATAGACGTGCTGGAATTGCGCATGCATACGTACCCTGATGTGCTCTTGTCAGAGATTGAGAAGAGCATAACGGAGATGAGTTCTGTTGTGGATTGTATTGTGCTGGGGTTCGGGTTGTGTGGCAGTTCTCCGGGCGCGGTCGACCGCGTCATCCGGGAGTCTCGGGTTCCCGTGCTCGTCCCTAAGGATGAAAAAAGGGAGATCATGAACAATTGTATCGAAATCGCGCTGGGGAGAGAGAAGGTTGAGACATTGCGCAACGAGGAGGTCGGGACGTTTTTCATGACCCCCGTGGGAGCGGCACTCATCAAGGAGCCACAGGTGATTCTGGAATCATCTATCAATATTACGGCTGGGCGGATGAACCGATTTGCGGCGAACGAAACTCCGCGCATCATCAAACTCATGAAGAACCACTATAACCGGGTGGTGAAGATCTGGTATTCCGATGCGGACAAAACGGATGAGGATTATGCAGAAACGGTAAATAACTTCGCTCGTAAGTTTAACCTGGAAATCAAACTGGTTCAGGGCTCGTCAAAACTCGTGTGCGAGACACTGGATTCGGGGGCAATCACATAATGCACTTACTGGTTAGGGTGGCTTGTTCAAATTTTGGTTCTTCTCCAACTTTAGGAATGAACAGAGGAGATAAAACTACAGCG
>CAYNTR010000034.1:0-18512 GCA_964400255.1 uncultured Halobacteria archaeon | reverse complement strand
CACTGCCTTGTCAAAGCTCTCCACGTGGATGCCCACGGTGTCTACCGAATCATGAAGGATATCGATCAGGCTTAACTCTTCTGGCGGTTCGAATTGCGCATGAATCGGCAATCCCGTTGCGGCTTTTATCGCGCGTGCCGTTTCTGCAAGGTGCTTTATGCCTTTATCAGGAGTTGCGGTGGTGCCGGTGGTGAGCGTCACATGCGTAACGTGGTCTAATTGCTTCGCGGCACGCGCCACTTCAGCAAGCTGTTCCGGCTGTTTCTTCGCTATCGTTGCGCCATTTACCAGCGAGAGTTCTATTGCACAAAACTTGCACCTCTTCGGTGTGTTCCAATAGACGCACGTCTGTATCGTGGTCGTGGCTAAACAATTCTTTCCGTGCAGAAGTGCGATTTTATGATACGGAATGCCATCGCTCGTTTCCAACTCTTGGAACTTCGCAGAGGGGAAACGAACCTCAGTAATTCGTTCGCCGTCCCGCTTGAGTACGTATCTTCCATTCTCAATATCAACTTGATATGGTGACTGAGCGACGAACCAGCTCTGTGTTGGCACATTGGTGACGGTATTGCCAAAGATGAACATCCCGCCCGCGGCAGGCCCTGCACCCGCTTTCCGGCCCTTTTTAATTCCAGATACCCGTGCACCCAAGCATAGTAAGTCCACCTTCAAATCGTTAGTTTCCACAGCCATTTTTTCCGTTTTCTGATCAGTCTACTTATCTCATCGCTGGTCACCATTCCAATGACCTTCCTCTCCTTATCTATGACGGGTAATGCAGATATATTACTCCGTTCCATCTTTCGAATCACCAGCTCAAGGGGCTCGTCCACACTTGCCGTTATCACTTTTTTGGTCATTATTTCTGCCAATTCTTCGTGCCTCTGGGCCACTGCTGCTGAGATATCCCACGCGGTTACCATCCCCACCAGTTTTTCATCTGCTGCGATGACCGGAATATGAGTAGACTGGGATTCCATGATCAATTTCGCAGCGTCTGCGATCGTTGCGCTGTCACTTATGGTCGGCACTTCTCGTATCATAACGTCTTTCGCGAGCGGTAATTCGGTCTGTTTCATCGGGTTGACGACGGTGTCTTGTGGCAATCGCTCAACTGGTAGAGAGAGAAAGAAATCACCCTGCTCAACGCGGCTCTTCAATTCCTCAGCCACCTTTTGAGCCATGTAAAAGCTTGAGAGTGGTGAAGTCTGGACTTCCTTGCCCTCCAGTTCTATTATACCCGATTTTAACTCTTCGTAGGTAACTTTTCGTAATTCCGGTCGTTCCCTTCTGCCTACCCCATAATCGATTACTTCTGTTACAATATCAGCATCACGTATCGCGGTCTTCCTTGCCAGTCGTTCGTTCAGTATCGGTATCGGTATGCCAATACCAACGAAGAGCGTGACACCGTATCCATAGAAGGTCGCACCCTTCAAGAATTCTTTCTTCATCTCCTTCAGGTTGCCGGAGACCATTAACGTTCCAAACCGGTTCACAGGGTTGTGCTGCGTTCCCATGCCCATAACGTATCCGCGAGCACCGCAGAGGAAAATCCTCGTACCGATACCGATAGTTTCGAAATCAGGATCGTTGGAGAGCGGAGAGAGCGCACCTGCGCCGGAATAATTAACATTCCGATAATGGGGAAGCAATGTGCCCATATAGGTGTACATGGTCCTGTCCGTGGAGTTTGCCGCAGCAGCGTAGCGTTGATATGCATTCCGTGGATTCACCATAATTGCCTGATTTAAATCTTCAAGCGTAATGGTTGTTTCCAACTCTTTACGGGGGTAACAATCTGTGCCGGTGCTCGTAGCCCTCATTTGTATCGGCTTACCGGCAACGAAATCCTCTATGACGTGTCCCCCACCATAATTCATCCCCTTTTCCTCGGATACTTGCGTTGCGCCAAGATACGCATCGACTGCTGCAATACCAGCATACGCCTCCACATCGTTAAGCCACACCCGTTGCATCCGTATCGGTGGATCTGCATGACCAAAATTAAGGAACACACCTGAAGAGCACATGGGCCCAAATGTCCCGGTGGTGACAACGTCTACTTCTTTCACCGCTTTTTCTGCGCCCAATTCGTTCACTATGTCCCCCATTCTATCCGCGGTCACGACACGGACGCTGCCATCCTTAATTCTCTCGTTTATCTCTGCTATGCTCTTCTCGGTCATTGTTTCTGTTCTACGTAGAAGATACGAATGCAACCCATTAAAATCTTACGGATTTTATGTTATTTATTTGCATCATGTTGTTTCACGATCGGCTAGGATATTTCAATTCCCTTCCTACCTGCGTTGATCGCCAGCCGATGTCTTCGACAAAGCCTGAAACACCGCCTTCTTACCGCTATAAAATCACCAAAGTTTATGTTGCGGTAGAAACGATACGCAATCCTGCGAAGAGGTAAGAAAGCGTATTTTGAAGGGCTAAAGCAATTGCAAGAGCACCTAACCAATAAGCTGCGATTAACGGTGCATAGTTTTTTGGTTAAGTACAATAGCCTTCGAATAGCCGGTATAAAACGGTTTTAGAAAATAACGAATAGGCACGAGCTATATCGATAGCGGTAAGAGAAGTAGTTCAGTACTCAGACAGAGAGCCCGCGGCATTTACAAAAAGCCATACAAATTTTTAATTCCCATTACGAACATTCAAAGAGTCCAATGCAACCCTTAAATCGGCATAACACTCTGAAACTCGTTTTTTATAATCTACAATAAATGCATCATTTATTTCAATCAGTCCTCTTTGCTTTCTTCCTTTAACCCACAAAGTAATATCGTTACCACTAATTGGAAGAGTGATAGAGCTCTGATGAGCCGCCCTATTTCTATCCTCTCCGATTTTGCGCAACGCCTTGATTTTTTCTCTGGGCATAATTTTACATCCCTCCAAAATGTCTAGCTTTTTGTTATATGAAAATTCATTAAATATGCATCTACTAAAAGCATATCCTCTCTCTGAGATGTCAATTTCATCATCTAATGGACGATCAAAAAAATAATCTAAAATGATACTATCAATAATAGATTCCAAGAGAATAACGCCTTCTAAAAAAACAGATCTCTTCAAATCGGGATTATTTAAGACTTGGTACGCAAGTGACTTATATTCTTCCCCATCACTCATTTTACTTGCCTCATTTCAATTAAATCGCAACCATATATCACCCTATTCGGATGTTATTTTTTTCTTCTCGCTTCTGTAACTACTTACCTTTCAGAGTACTTCAAACCCCTTTCCTCTTAATATTTTTTCAATCTGCTCTGCTCTTCTCTGTGCAGTTCTAGAGTCACCGAACACACTCTCGACCCATCTATCGTTTACGAGTATATCATAGTCACCCCCACCAGAAAGCGCTGTATACTCAACTACAACAGGTGATTTTCTCTCCGCAGCTTTTATCAGCTTATCCATCCATTTTTGCTCGGCCTTTGCCACCCGCGCCTCATGCTTCTCCTTAATTTTGTCACGTAGTCCCATTTTTCCACCTCATATATTCACCATACAAAATATGTATATATTGTTGGCGTACTAGTAATAAAAGCTTTTTGATTGCATAGTTTGCTACTACATTTTCACTTTGGCATGGAGAGTATCATTTCTTATCTATCCGCGAGGTCTGAGAGAGCAGCAAAAACCACGCATCTTTTTATTTTGTACACTTTAAAACAATAACATACCTCAGATTGGCGAAAGAAAACGTAGCGAGGAGCGAGCTAAAATGGTTTCTTCAGGGTCGAACTCGAAGTTCAGGGAAATAGAGGAGAAATGGCAACGAATCTGGGAAGAGAACAAAATCTTTCATGCAGAAATTGACCAACGGAAAAAGTTCTTTTTGACCGTTCCGTACCCGTACACCTCGGGACCGTTGCACATCGGTCACGGGAGAACGTACACGATAGGGGATATAATTGCGCGATTTAAGCGATTGCAGGGCTATAATGTCCTCTTCCCCATGGCGTTCCACGTTACCGGAACCCCAATCTTAGCAATCGCTGACAGCATTGCGAAGGGAGAAGAAACGGTTGTAGAACGATATAAGGATTATGTCTCGATTTATGAAGATGCAGAACAGGTTGAGGCGATACTCAAGTCGTTCGATAAGCCTGAAAATGTTGCGAATTTCTTCGCGGCTCGAATATCCGAGGACTTCAAGAGGATGGGATATTCCATCGATTGGCGCAGGAAGTTCAATACCACCGAGCCGCTGTACAACAAATTCATCGAATGGCAGTTCAAAAAGCTCTATGATAAGGGTGTTATAAAAAAGGGGAAATATCCTATCACGTATTCCTGTGAAGAGGGCTGCGCGGTAGGCGAAGATGATATCGGCGAGGGTGACACGGATAAAGTAGCAATTATCGAACAGACGGCGATTAAGTTCAAACTGTCTGATGATGACGCGTACCTCCTCGCTGCGACGCTGCGTCCTGAGACTATTTTTGGCGTCACCAATATGTGGATAAAGCCGGATGCCACGTATGTTAAAGTTAACGTGGGCAATGAAGTGTGGATTGTCTCTAAGGACGCGGCAGAGAAATTGAGTTACCAACGTGACGACGTTGAGGTTTTAGAGGAACTATCAGGGGCGTATTTTGTGGGCAAGACAATTCAGGATCCCATAGAAGGCAGAGAGATTCCTGTATTACCCGCTAGCTTCGTAGATGAGGATGTAGGTACGGGTGTGGTGTATTCGGTGCCTGCGCATGCTCCGTATGATTATATGGGCGTCGAAGACCTGAGACGGGAGGAAGGGATTGAAATAGAGCCTATTAAGATTATTGAGATTGAAGGCTATGATTTGCCTGCGAAAGAGATTTGTGAAAAGATGGCAATCGAAAACCAGGACGATGCGCGCTTGGAGGAAGCGACGCAGATAATCTATAAGGATGAATTTTATCGCGGAGTCTTGAATGAACGGTGTAAGAATTTTGCGGGTATTAAAATCGCAGCAATCAAGGATGAGGTTAAGGATTGGTTAAAGGGCAAAAATATAGCTGGTGTATTTTACGAGACTTCGAGGAAGGCAGTAACGAGAGGGGGCGGAAAGGTGATCGTTGCGGTCATCCAGGATCAGTGGTTCATCGATTATACACCCCGGTGGTGGAAGGACGCGGGACACAAACTCGTTGAGAACATGACCTTCTATCCCGAGAAGTATAAGGGCTACATGCAGGATATCGTTGATTGGTTAGCGTTTAGACCATGTGCGAGGAAAAGGGGTTTGGGCACACAGTTTCCTTTTGAACGGGAATGGATAATCGAATCGTTGAGTGATTCCACCATTTACATGGCGATGTACACCATTGCACACCATCTCAGGGACGTGCCGGTCGACAAGTTAACTGAGCAATTCTTTGATTACGTATTTCTGGGCATTGGTACTGCAGAGGACATGGCAAAGGAGCTCTCTATCGATGTATCTGTCTTAAAGCGACTGAGGGAAGATTTTGAATACTGGTATCCAAATGATCAACGACACACAGCACCACCGCACCTCTCTAACCATCTGGTTTTCTTCTTAATGCACCATGCGGCGATATTTCCCGAGCATGACTGGCCACGAGCGATTACCTTGAACGAGTTGATGATACGAGAAGGGAGTAAGATCTCGAAGAGCAAGGGAAACGTCATTCCGCTAGCGCACGTCTCCGAACTCTACGGCGTGGATTTATACCGGCTGTATTGTGCGCTTAATGCTGATTTCGCAAGCGTGGTCAATTGGCGGGAGCAGGACACTGATGCGCTGCGGAGACGGTTCAATGCATTGATCGCCGTAATCGAGGAAAGTAGTGGAGTTGATGCATTACCAGAAGACGAGTTCACGCATAGCGACAGATGGCTGCTCTCGAAGTTTTACCGACGGTTACAGGAATCCATCGAGCTCTTCAAGGGCTTTAGGATACGCGAAGCAGGGATTAATGTCGTATTCAATCTTATGAACGATATTCGGTATTATGAGAAGCGCGCGAGCATTGAAAGGAGGAGGAGGCTTGTCAAGAACATACTGGATGACTGGCTCGTCATTCTCTCGCCCATGGTACCCCACATATGTGAAGAGTTATGGCATAAACGGCACGATACCTTTATTTCTCTCCAAACACTGCCGGCAATAAAGGAGGAGTTTATTGATGATCAGGTGGAGCGAGAGGAGGACTACGTCCTCTCCTTGGTCAGCGATATTCAGGAGATACTGAAAGTAGCACGAATCATACCCCACAAAATTTATCTGTATACTGCAGATGCGGAGTCCGAGAAATGGAAGTGGGAGCTCTTCAAAGCACTCAAGGACGTGCCTGATAAGGATAAAATTAAGGCGGCTATGCAGCTACGAAAAGATAAGAGCACCGTAAACTTTGTGAAGCAGTTGATGAAGAGCAACCTCGGATATTATGAGCTGACGGAGCAGGAGATTCTAGAGCGAGAGAGAGACTATTTAACCAGAGAGTTCGGCTGTACGCTGGCAATAAATGAGGATTACGATCCGAAGGATAAAAAGAAGTTTACGCTTCCGCTCAAGCCTGCTATTTATGTGGAAGGGTAAGTCGGGCAGAGATGCGGTTAATCAAACGCTTTTAGGAAACCATTCTGTAGCTCAATCATAACGAAAATCCTTTTTTGGGGACTCATTGTATTTGATGTTGATGATGGCTTCGATGAGACCCTTCTAACCGCCAGAGCATACGTCAGCCGTTTTTATTGGAGGTGAAGTTTTAAGTAGCTTCAAATAAATTGTCCTATAGTATGGACAAAAAGCTTCATGAAAAGCTCACGATTTGGCAAAAGGCTTTTCGGTATCATTTCGTGCCTCCGAGCATGTTCCCTGCCACGATTGGAGCACTCGTCAGTTGGGCAGTTGATCAAACGTTTATCTTGTGGTATTTCTTTCTGGTTCTTTTTGGCGTTTCGATTAATCACATCGCATTAAATATGACCGATGACTATTTCGACTTCAAATACGCCGTTGATCGACTGAAACCGGGCGAGAAAAATCCGTATACCGGAGGAAGCGGCACCTTAACCAGCGGGTTGATCGCGCCCAACTCCATGTTTAACGCATTTGTACTGCTCTATTTGATTGTTGCATTTGTTGGCATTTATCTTGCATTCGTACGAGGACTTCTTGTCTTGGCCTTTGTACTTTTCGGCTTGTTTTGCTCGATATTTTACACCGCACCGCCAATCAAGTTTTCGCATCATGGCTTGGGAGAGCTGGGGTTGCTCATCAATTTTGGTACGACCATTGGTCTCGGCTCGTATTTTGTGCAAGCACAGGAGCTCAGTTATGAGGCTTTCTTGGCAACACTTCCCTGCGGCATCATGCTCTTCTCAATGATTGTCATCAATGAAATTCCGGACCTCGAGGATGACAAGAGGGCTGGAAAGTTAACCTTAGTCGCACGGTATGGAAATCAAGCGGGTATCAAGCTGTACGTTGGCAGCTGGGCGGCCACGTACTCCGTTATCATCATGGGCGTCGCGATTCACGTACTCTCACCTCTTACGTTGATTGCGCTCCTCTCGTTTCCCTTAACGTATCGTTCCATAAGGGTTCTGCAGAGGCATTACGAAGATCCACGAATGATGGCACCCGCAAACCTGGACATGATAAAGGCACATAGTGTTACCTCGTTGCTGCTCATTGGTGCCTATGCTCTTGAAGGTATAACGAACGGTTCGGATGGTCTACAACTTATCGGGCTACTCCTGATTCTCTTTATTTTTTACATGCCCGCGGCTCTTTCGATATTCTGGCCCAAACACCTGAATTGACTGGAGCTTGAGCACCCTGAGACCATTTACTTAGGTCATGCACCAGCTCATTGGTATCGTCCATAATTTCAAGCCCGGCATTTCTGCCTTCATCCTCGAAAATGAGTCGTCTTCCTGCTTTTGTCTTTTCGTACAGTCTCAGGGTTAACGTTGAGGTGAGGCTTTCAAAGATACCTCTCGTCATAGTGCCCATCTCGGGACTTTTTAATTCCCACACTCTATCCTGAACCGCTTCTATCTCTAATTCTAGATGCTTGTCTTCAATAGTTATTCGGGCGCGTTTTTCCCCTTTCTCGAACTGGGTGATTTTGGCACCGGTGTAGGTTGCGAACGTATAAAATCGATCCTTAACCCAGAGTACACCGACAAAGCCGGAGAACGTGATGTGCAACCAAGTAATCCGAGCGATAGAGAGCATGAAGGACATCTCTTCTCTCTGAAAGTGATTCGACTGCATCCAGATATACGAACTGGGAAAGCCGTGCCCCCAGTCTTTCTCGACATAGCCCTTTCCGCCATCGAATGCGATCTGCTCGCCGTCAATTTCCAACGTCCCCTGAATGGTGTGGTTCATGCTCACGACACCGTGTTTGCACTGCATGAACGGCACGAAGGTGCCCCAGCCCATAATCCCCCGGGATAACAATCTTTTTGGAAACGGTACCGAATTTTGAAACTGGAGTTCGCCCCGAATTCTACGATTCGAATGAGCAAGATTTAGTTGGAGGGTATCTGCCGAGAAAAAGTTATCGGCAATCGTGACCTCAAATCTCTTTAATGATGGTATAAACTCAGCGACAGGAAACGTGGAATACACGAAGTCGCCTGTTTTGCCATTTAACAATTGAATAAATGCATGAGACTCCTCTTCATGCTCGCCAAGCGCTATGCCGGGAATAACGGCAAGTATATGCTCTTCTGACGCATCAACGAGTTTGAAGTACCAGCCTTCAAAGTAATGCTTATACGTTTTCTTGCCCTGGAAGAGCTCGGGGTTCCACAATTTTTGTAGATTCGCTAATATCATATCACTTTAAATTCCTAGCTTATTCACACACGCGGCTTCTGCATACCTGAATGCGGGGGTTATAGGTGGCAAGAGCGCCATAATAATACTATAACTATAAGTGGGTAGAAGGACAATAATATACCTAATGAAGGGCCCCTTCCGATACGAAATACGATCCGCAAGGACCAACAGACCTTTAAGACGTACTGCGTTGATATGAGCAGAAAAAAGTGGTTAAGAGTTAGAAAGAAAGGAAAACAGACAGAGGGAGAAAAAAACCGCGAGTATCTTTAACGCCGCTTTGAAGCTTCACGAGTCGGGACGATTTAACGAAGCGTATCCAGTGTATGAAAAAGCTCTTAAGCGTTTTGAAAGACTCCTTGAAGCATATCCTGAGAACACGCAGCTCCAGTCTGATGTAGCAGGGACCCAGAACAACCTCGGAGAGCTGCTCAGTGACATGGGGCGGCTGGAGGAAGCGAAGGAGCGGTATGAACGAGCCCTGGAGATGCGCGAAGAACTGCTGAGAAGCGATGAAGAGAACACGCAGTACCAGTCTGATGTAGCAATGACCCAGAACAACCTTGGAACTCTGCTCATGGTCATGGGGCGGCTGGGAGAAGCGAAAGAGCGGTATGAACGGGCGCTGGAGTTAGTACAAGAGCAAAAAAACCCTCATCTCACCGGGTGGACCTTATCGCTGCTCGGGAGATTGGAACTTGATAAAGCTGAGCCAGACCTTGAAACCGCCCAAGCATTCTTAGAATCGAGTGTTGAAAAACTGCATAAAGATATTAGACCGCATTACCCCAACGCCTTGAACTGGCTTGCCTTGTGCTATTATAAAGGGGGCGAGCAAACGAGACGGAAAGCGAGGAAAGAAACAAGCCGAGAACGTGCCCAAAAACTGTATCAGATGCATCTCACTTGTACACACGGGCCTTCATGCGGTATAAAGAAGCATACGAACTCCCCTATGCCCGGATGCCCGCAGAATTACTCATAGACGCGTATCTTGCAGACACCTTCTCACGTTCTGTCCATGTCATTGCAGAAGCAGATGACCGTACGGCGGTTACGATACTGACTGAATCCATAGAAAAGATAGAAAAGGCAGTTGAATTAGCAAAGAACAATGAAGATCAAAGGAAGAGGGTTGAGGGGGCGTGGCATGACCTCGTGGCAAAACAATGCATCCGGTCTGTGAGTTTGTTTAAGGAAGAAAAGGAAAAGCAGGAGCAGCTTCTTGGTGATGCTGTTGACCATCTGATACAAGCAGCTCAGAACTTTGAGGAACTGCACGCAGACAAAACGGCGGCATCATGCCAGGGCTGTGCGTGTCTTTATAACGGCTTGAAAAAATTTAAAAACGGTGTTATGAACGATAGATTGAAATTGATTGCCGAAGCCCACGAGGAATTCAAAAGCGCTTCTTCTTTTTACCAGAGAGCAGAAAGTAAAGTGGGTACGGATGTAATTTCAACAATTAACAGCGTTGTATCAGGAATAGAGGACTATTACGTTACGCTGAATGGTGCTCTTCAGGAAGGCAGAAAACTGGGAATCGCTGAGTACTGCCCTGTTTATGAGAATATAAACAATCTCATAGAGCAGGTGTCAGCTGTTGGATTGAAGAATATGTTCAAGGCGTATATCTTCGATGACGCTATGAATTTGGTAGATGAGAAGAAACCTGAAATAAAAGGAGAAAAAACCATTATTTATACGGAGGAAGTTGTTATGAGCGGCGATGTCTTCAAAAATATCCAGAATGCAACCATAATAAACAAATCAGTGGTTGAGAATTCGTTTAATAAAATAAAAGGGGATTATGGTGGAGATGTGGCGAACGCATTGTTGCAAATAGCGGAATTTATTGAAAAATCGGGGAATGGAGAAGCCGGGGAACTGTTTACTACATTTAACGAAGAAGTAAACAAACCAGAGCCGAAGAAGTCAGTGTTAAAACGACTGTGGGAGGGTACAGAAAAGGCTCTTCCTGCTATAGCAACGTTATCAGAGGCGATAGCTAAACTCGCAACGCTCTTTGATTAGAAGTAAAAATCACACATCCAAATGCATCACTTCTTTTGCGTGCGCCTGTATGAAATTCCGGCGCGGCTCGACCTCTTCGCCCATTAACACGGTAAAGAGCCAGTCTGCTTCTGCAGCGTCATCTAAATTCACCTGCTTTATGCATCGTGTCCGTGGATTCATGGTAGTCTCCCATAACTGCTCAGCATTCATCTCGCCCAACCCTTTGTACCGCTGGATCTTCACACCGGCATCGCCCTCCTTCACCTGTAACGCCTCCAGAATCTTCAGGTACTCGTCGTCGGAAAAGGCATATCGCACCTCTTTGCCTTTTTGCACCAGGTATAACGGTGGAAGTGCTATGTAGACATGGTTCATGCTCACCAATTCCTGCATGTACCGGTAGAAGAACGTCAGCAAGAGCGTTCGGATATGCGCACCGTCAATATCCGCGTCGCTCATGATGATTACTTTATGATAACGCACTTTTTCCACATCGAAATCCTCGCCGATTCCCGCTCCCAGCGCGGTGACAAGTGCTCGGATTTCAGTACTCTTCAAGATCTTGTCCAGCCGTGCCTTCTCCACGTTCAGGATCTTGCCTCGTATCGGAAGAATAGCCTGGAAGTTTTTATCCCGTGCTTGTTTCGCAGAACCACCGGCCGAATCACCCTCTACAATGTAAATCTCACTTTTTGCAGGGTCTTTCTCAGAGCTATCCGCGAGCTTACCAGGTAACGAGTCAGCGATAAAATCCTTCTTCCGTACGATTTCGCGAGCATGTCGTGCTGCTTCTCGTGCACGTGCGGCATCCACTGCTTTCTTGACAATCGCCGTGGCATCACTGGGGTGCTCCTCGAAGAACTCCAACAAGTGTTCGCGTACAATAGATTCCACAATACCTTTGACTTCGCTGTTTCCGAGCTTGGTCTTTGTCTGGCCCTCGAATTGGGGATCCTTGAGCTTCAGGCTTATCACTGCCGTAAGTCCCTCGCGCACGTCATCTCCTTCCAAATTGACTTTTTTAAGCAGGTTAGTCGTTTTACCGTATTCATTAAGCACCCGCGTCAATGCCGCTTTGAATCCGCTGAGATGCTTACCACCTTCGATAGTCTTCACATTATTCACGAACGAGAAGAGGTTCTCGACGTAGCTGTCGTTGTACTGCACCCCGATTTCAACTCTAACACCCTCTTTCTCATCTTCAAAGAGGATGTGCTCATGCAAGATGTGCTTATCCCGGTTAATGTATTCCAGGAACGACGCAATGCCACCTTCATAATTAAATATCTTCTCTTCCCCTGTTCGTTCATCCTTTAACGAAATAGAGAGTCCCTTATTCAAGAACGCGAGCTCTCTCAGTCGCGTCTTTAAGATATTAGCGTCAATTTCATACGAGCCAAAAATCATGAAATCAGGCTTGAATCGTACCTTCGTCCCGCAGGCTTCTTTGTCCATATCTGGACGACTCGACTCTTGCAAATCGAATAAGGGTTTGCCACGCTCGTATTTCTGGAAATAGCTCTTTCCATTCCTGCACACTTCTACTTCCAGCCATTCTGAGAGTGCATTGACCACGGAAATGCCCACGCCATGCAGCCCACCCGCCACTTTATACACCTTGTCATCAAATTTACCGCCCGCATGCAGCTTGGTCATCACGACTTCTAATGCTGTGACGTTATATTCCCGGTGGAGGTCGACGGGGATACCCCGTCCATTATCCTGTACGGTCACAGAGTTGTCAGAGTGAATGATCACATCAATATTGGTGCAATACCCTATTATCGCTTCATCCACGCTATTGTCCAGCACTTCATTGACTAAATGATGCAATCCTCGAGAGCCCGTGTCTCCGATATACATCGCGGGCCTTTTTCGTACCGCTGTGAGGTCTTTGAGCACCTGTATGTCCTTTGCACTGTAGCTTTCTTCGTCCATGATCTCTACATATTATACGCGATAGGTTTAAATAAAACTTTTCGTTTCATGGTGCGTCCTTCCTTATCTGATGCCCCAGGTTAATCGACTCTCAAAGAGGTAATTCAGCAAAAACGCGCAAATGATACCCACGATATTTGAGATAAGATAGTAAACGCCAACATATTCTGTTAGGAAGTAGAGAACGCCGATATTGACCGCTAATCCTCCTGAACGCCAGATATTGCTCTTGAGGATGCGTATCATGAACTGTTCCACGTGCGTGGTTTTTTGTTCCTTGAACGTCCATCGATCGTTCATCAGGAATTGCATGATTATCGCGATTTCGATGGCAATCAGGGAAGAATACAGATAGAAGATCCCCGCAAAGTCAGTAAAGAGCCAGAGGAAGCCGGTATTGATGCCTGCGCCAATAACACCGACAATCGAGAACTTAATCAGCCGAAGGAAGTCTCGCTTCAAAGCGGCTGCCCGATCGAGATCTACTGATTTCATGGTTCAACCATTGTAGTATAGCGTGAGAAAGGAAAAAGGTTTTTCTTTAACATGCCTTACCTTTTAGTGTATCAAAGTTAACCGGTGCGGGGGTTGCCGAGTGGACAAAGGCGTGAGGTTCAGGGCCTCATCCTGCAGGGGTTCGGGAGTTCGAATCTCCCCCTCCGCATATTCTTTTAGCAGGGATAGTTGAATCACCGTTATTCTACAGAACGCGGTCAATTTTGCTCGCCTCTATGAGATGGCGCTGAGTTCAAGAATTTGTCTTTTTCAAGATATAGCATTGGAACTAATCGCACAGGTTATCGAGAATATCGTGAGTTGGAAATGATAAAGAAAGTATCTTAAAAGCCATCGGGTGAAGGATGATATACGTAAAATTTGCTCATACATACAGAAAAGTTTATAAAGATAGAGGTCAATGGTAAAATTACAGTGGCGAAGAACCGAGCCACAGCGTATCGAACCGATAGGTTATGATATGAAAACACTAGTTTGTGTGATAGTTGCTGTGGTATTGGTTGCCATCTTTGGAATAAGTAGCGCCACAGCCGACAGGTCTTCGTTCACTGACCCTACCAATGACCTGATCTACATTTATACCGGCGTTCCCGCCCCGCCAGAGAGCGAGCTATATCGGCTATATAGACGTTTTCATGGGCGAGGCAAACAAAACAGGGGATTCGTTAGAATTTTTCGTTACGACAAATAGTAGCGGCCTCCCGTCTCCGAGCGATTCTACGTTCTGGAGCGTTTTACTGGACGAAGACAATGATCCTGTAGATAACTGTCCCGATTACCCTACTGCTGATGTGGACACGATGTATTCCATCATCAACGACTCTGTAACGGAAGATTGGGAACTTGAAAGATCAACATACGAAACCTGGGGTTGGGATACAAGTCCTACGAGTGCAACCTGGGGAATGACCTCGACATGGCCTGACGGTGAACTTATCGTTCACCTTTCAATACCACTTACCGAATTGGATGAGTTGGGTGATGTTTTACCCTGGAAGGTAAAGACAGAAAAGGATTTCATCGGAGATTTAGTTCCTGATTTAGGACGGATTTATCTCGGCGATCCCCCTCCCGAGCCCTGGATCTACCATCCCGACAACGGTTCGTGGATTTCTAACGTTACCGGTATAGGGGCAATTGAAGTGAACAATGCGGGTGATATCCAATGCGGGTGATATCGTATCTACCTTATTCGATTATTCCGCAGATGGAGCAACGTGGCATAACATCTCAATAGACTACGATGGACGGGCAAATACGTGGCCTCATGACGTGTATAACGCAAGTTGGGATGGGTGGGGTGCAGTGTGGAACACGACGAGCATAGCTGAAGGGTGGTATTACATCCGGGCAACAATGACAGACAACCGGAGTCAAACTGGGCAAAGCCAAATTATGGTTTATGTAGACCCCACGCCGCCTTCACCAGCCATTGTTCAACTCGCCCTCGACCAAGTACTTACCGGCTCTTTCAGAATTACCGCCACCACAGGCGACGAAGACATCAGTGGCGTGGTGTTCTCTCTCTTCAAACTGAATATCTCACCCTATGCCGGGGTAGAAAAAAATGTCCCGCATACGCCACAGGGATATGGTTGTGGACCGGCAGCTGCTGCTGCTTCTCTTCTCTGGTTAAACAACTACACAAACGCAAGTGGGGTCAGGATTTTTGATGACTTAGTTCCTCCGGATTTAGAAGAACCTGAGAATTTGACCGCAAAACTGAATCAAATGTTCAAGACAAAGAATATAGACCCGCCAGGTATGATGGGAAGACATTATACTTCGGACGTTAACCTAACTAATGGATTGAAGGATTATGTAAGGAAGCGAAAAAATAAAGGTATGAAGGAGGATTTCGTGGTCAAGGCGGTTGGGAGGAAAGAAACTGATACTTATGATACGTTACCTCAAAACACGAATTGGGTAAAGACAATGCTTCCTCACGAGGATATTTTGCTCATTTTAGAAGGAAAGAAAAAAATGGCGACGATTGGGGGCACATGGTCACCGCAAACAGTTTCCTACCAACACTTGAAATATGGTGGACACCCGAGGGCTGTATCTGGGCACAAATGCCCCCCTAATAAGATCGATTTCATGGACCATAATGAAGATACAGGCTACCGAGAGGTCGAGATGGACGAAAATGAAAACATAACAGGACTGGAAAAATACTACGATGAGCTTTCGGAAGAGAATCAAACGATTTACGGGATGATTGTAGTCTCCCCGGAAACAGCCTATGAAGATTTGTGGAAGGCATTAATCGAAAACCAGAGCACTCC
Organism: uncultured Halobacteria archaeon; assembly: GCA_964400255.1. Classification (GTDB taxonomy): domain Archaea; phylum Halobacteriota; class Syntropharchaeia; order Alkanophagales; family Methanospirareceae; genus JACGMN01. Next base: position 2,927 of record CAYNTR010000034.1, on the reverse strand, counting down.
CTTTGATTGGATGCCAATCGGCAAGGGTGTACCTTCTCTTGGATTTCAAGAATTCGTTTTTGACTGGAATACGACGAGCGTAGAGGATGGGAGTTATCTCTTGATGGCAACGGCAATAGATGAAGTGGGCAATGAAGCCTCGGAGATAATCTGGATAACCGTGGATAATAGTGCTCCGAACACGACGAAGACCATAGGCGAACCGGAATATGGAGATGGCTCTTATCTTACCTCGGATACGGAGATTGCGTTAAGCGCAGAAGATGGCAATAGCATCGGTGTTGACTCGCTCTACTACCGGATATGGAATAACGGGACATGGAGCGACTGGACGTGGATTTATTGCGGACCTGTGATGGTGGAAGGGATGTCAGACTCAAACGATTCTGAGGCAGAGGGCTGTGTTGCCAATTTCACGCTACCCGGAAATTGCACGCATCACATAGAGTATTATGCGGTAGACATAGTGGGCAACAATGAAACGCTACACAATCAAACGCATGTCGTGGATAACGAAGCGCCAATCACCGTAAAAGAGGTTGGTGAGCCGAGCTATTATGTTAATACCACCGCACTTGGAGAACACTGGATCGTTACAGATGACACCTTTCTTTTCTTAACTGGAGCTGATGATTGTTGTAAGATTGATGAAATCTACCTGAAGAACAACGGAAACAAGACCTATGTTATCAGGGTTAAACACAGGAATGGATTTAAAGACACCTTTATTAGACCGGGCGAAAGAAAAAAAATTACTCCTTCGCATGAGTACAAGAAGTTAACTATAACGATATCTGAACGAGGAGAGGGACAAAACCCTCTCATTGCGAAGGAAGATCTCTCATGCCTGGCTCTTAATTTTCTCGCTACGTCAGGAAAGTATGACAAACTGGGTAACCAGTATACGTATAATAAAAGCATCGGTCCTTCTCCTTTCGGAATCAATGATTTGCTCTTGGAGGAGTTTACATTGAAAGAGTGCAAAGGGGGTAAGCTGAAGTGCTGGTCGGATATGAACGCTACATTGTACAGGGAATGGTACGATGGGGCATGGAGTGAGTGGGGGGAATATACAGACCCGGTTACGTTAGAAGGCGGAGGGATCCATTATCTTGAATATTATAGCGTGGATAATCTTCTCAACCAAGAGGACGTGAACAATGAGACCCTTTTTGTAACGGACGAGTTACTGGAACCTTTTTTTGTCACACCCTCGAACAACTCGCTCCTTTACGGGAACGTTACGTTATGGGCTGGAGAAGCAACAGGGAGAGAAGTGAGCTCTGCGACGTTCTGGTATTCCGAAGATGGTGTGAATTGGTCGTATATCGGAATTGACGATGATGGGAGCGAGCCCACGGTTGGCGGAGAACTCGTCAAGGTTTCGGATTGGGGTGATGGCTGGGGTTTGTACTGGAACACTTCAGGTATCGAAGAAGGACGGTATCATATCAAAGTAGCGATGTACGGGTTAGAAGGAATAGGAACCGCGCAGATCAGTAGTTATCTGGATCCTACCCCCCAGTACCACGAATTTACGAGCCTTTTGATGAAACGATTATTAATGGCACCGTACAGCTCAGAGTGTATTCCGTTGATGAAGATGTGAGTTATGTCCTGTGGGAATATGCAAACAAGATGGAGTATTATGAGAAAGGTGTTGAAGAGAAGATTCAATTCAATTATTGCCGAAACATCAGTGGTAAGGACTTGAGCGTTGTGTGCTGCGGGTCAACAGCAGCTGCAAGTTGTCTTAAATACTGGGCCGATCATGGTTATCCGAACCTTACGAAAAACGGAACGATTAACCAATTTGAACTGGTTGATAGATTGGCGCGATTGATGAAGACCGACGAGAACGGAACCTCCGTCTCAAATTGTAAGAAAGGAATTGAAGATTATCTGCAGGAGAGTGGGTATGGGTGCGGCAATCCGCGTGGTCTTAAAGTCGAAATTGAGACAGAGGTCAACAAGCTGAACTTTACTCGATATCGGAATGAACTGGAGGCAAACAGGGAGAATGTGCTCTGGCTTTATGGATGGAACCACAACGCGACGTCCTGTAAGTGGAGAAACGGTCACTGGATTGTTGGGAAATCGGTCAACAATACGAGAAGAGGGAATATGAGTCATGAAGTGGATATTATGTGCCCAACCTATGGAAATGTAAGCAATGTGAGTATGTATGATAACGGCAGTTTCTATCGTCCCGATTTGGGTGGCTGGCGATATCCTCGGGCTATGGTTACCGTGTCCGAAAAGGGTTCTTTTGAAGATCCTCATTGGATTGAGATAACCAATGATACGGGTCCTGAGGACGGATGGGCTGCAGTATGGGATACTGCAGAGGTAGCAAATGGCTATTACTTTGTTCGGGTAACAATGGTTGATGAGAGGGGTAATGAAGGGAAGGATATAATAGTGGTCAAAGTCGAGAATGCTCCTCCCGCACTATTTGACACCGGTGCAGGTACCTATCCGAGCATAATGGGAAGACACAACGGAACAATCAAACCCGTACACGACGTCAATGTTACCCGGATGTACACATACCCCTGTACAGGAACAGGCGGGCATACAGAATACGTGAAGATATGGAATAGCACCAATTGGAATGTTACCGCTCGCTGGACCGGTTACAAAGTCGATTGGCGTTACATCGCTTTCGGTAAAACCTTTACACTGTTTGGAAATGAGACCTACAATTATACTCTCGAAACGGGCTCTTATCCTCAGATTCACCATAAAAAGACTCTAATCGTCCCTGATGGGGAAATTACCTGCACAGAGTTCATAGATGTTAACGGCCAGCGGTATACAAACTGGATACCAGCGATACGATTTGAATAATGTGCCTCTCAATCATTTACAATTAGGACTTACGCAGTTAAGTATTTAGCTGTTAGGGGTTATCACTATACTTCAAA
>CAYNTR010000033.1:0-19383 GCA_964400255.1 uncultured Halobacteria archaeon | reverse complement strand
GATGTAGTCCTTATAAATTTCTTTCGGAAGATGGGGCGTTCGGAAGTACTGATAAAAGGGAAAGAAATAAAAATAGCTTTTACGCTGTACAATTTTGCAATCATAGGAATTGACAAATTGATAGATAGAGGCGTATGTGACAATGAGTACATTCTTCATTGCATCAACTTGATGAAAAATGCTTGGGAAGAAAAAGGATTTATATACCATACAGATCATTACAGTGATTACTACAAACAAAATTTGATAAAGCTTGTCATAATATTGAGAGGATTATATGATGAAGAACCTAACATAAAATATGTTTATGAAAATATGTTAGATTATTTTTTCAAAGAGTACCAGAATGTGTACAGACGTTGGAAGATCTTACACAGGGATGAGATTAAAGAATATAGAATCAATGCAGGTAAGCCCTATACCATAGGATTATTTAAATTAATAATTCCGCAATTAAAATTTGATTTTTTAGATGAATATGCTACCCTTTGCAGTTTATCTGTCAAAATTGTTGATGATATGATGGATATTCAAGATGATATTCCTCTTGGAATAATTAACATCCCTATTGATGATATCAATATGCTCTCTGGCTTGGAAATAGAGAGCGATCAAATTAAAAGCTTTAACAAGAATGAATTAAGATTAAATTATAAATACATTGAGGATCAAATTGCGCTAGCTAAAACCATACACATAGATGCCTGTAAAATTTTGGATGAAAATCTGTACAATTATTCACCTCTCGATAAAAAATTAGCACAATTATTTACTGATTTTACTTATTCTTGGTTTATTGAAGCTAAAGAATAGTTGAAAAATGATAAAACTTAGCGCGGTATTCATTAGAACGGTGAATATTTATTCAAAGCAATAATAAACTATCGCCGTGTCACAATGCTCACCACGTCGCCGTCTGCAAGCACATGCGAGAGACCGACACGCTGCCCACCATACTTCGCGGACTTACCCCAGATGCGTGCATAGCGGAACTTTTCAACGAAATCGCGATGGATGGTAGAACAGACGTCAGCAATCTTAGAATCTCTTTTGATGACCAGTGGATTTTCCAGATCAGGTGGTGCACCCGTGGGCTTCATAAAGATCCGTATGAATTCGAGCTCACTATAGACTTTTTCCCTTAGCGCTTCAATGTTCGTGCCCCGGGATGCCGAGATCGTGACTGCGTCAGGGAACTGCATCATGAGTGTGCGAAGCTGCTCAGGATTTACCAAATCGATCTTGTTTATGACCGTGAGTGCACGGATATATTTCCGGTTTCCAATAACGGCATCAATAAGGTCCTCGAGGGTGATGCGTTCTCGTATGAGTACCTCACCGTTGTGTATCTTGTATTCCGCTAACACCGATTTGACCGTTTTATCATCAAAGTCGAGCGCAACGGTGCTGTTTACTTGGATCCCCCCTCTACTCGCTTTGCGAATGACAATCTCGGGCGGGTTGGCATTAATTCGAATACCCGCTTCGTATAACTCCCGAACCAGTACATCGTACTGCTCGCTGTGAAAGACATCCACGATAATGAGAATGAGGTCTGCATTACGCATCACGGACAGCACCTCTTTACCGCATCCTCGTCCTGCCGCTGCACCTTGGATAAGTCCTGGGACATCGAGAAATTGTATCCGTGCGCCTTTATAGATGAGCGTACCGGGAATGACATCGACTGTCGTGAAATCATATTCCGCAACATCGGCATCGGTACCGGCGAGATAGTTGAGCAGGGTGGATTTTCCCACTGATGGAAATCCGACCATGACGACCGTAGCGTCTCCTGATTTCTTGACCGCGTATCCTTCACCCTTCATTGCGGATTTTGCGGTTACCTGTTTTTGCTGGTCCTCCTTAAGTCTCGCGAGTTTCGCTTTGAGCCGTCCTATGTGATGCTGTGTTGCCTTGTTGTAAGGGGTTTTTCTTAGTTCGTCCTCTATGTTCTTGATCTCCTCTTCGATGGTCATGCTCATGCAATGCTCTAAAAATCTGTTGAAAACGAAGTCTTTTACATTAAATTATAGATAGGTGGGCATTGATATTGTTTTACTATGAGGGTTGTTGTGGTGGGCTGCGGCTTTGGCGGCGTCGAAGTCGCACGCACGGTACGAACAAAAGCAAAAGATCTCGATGTCATTATGATTGACCGCAGCACGCGATTTGATTATCAACCATCGTATCCAGAGTTACTCAGTGGAAAGGTCACACCGGAAGAGATATCGAGCGATTTAACGCAATTCGCAACGAAAATAGGCGCAAAATTCGTACATGCCGAGGTCCTTACTGTTGATTTCAAGAATAAAACGGTGAAGACCAAAGCCATAACTTCAACGGAAGACGAAGAAAAGCATATCCCCTACGATTTCCTCGTGCTGGCTATTGGTGCGGAACAGACCTTTTTTGGTATTCCAGGAGCAGAGGAGTTCTCGTATACTGTTAATACGCTCGAGGGTTCCTTGGAGACAAAAAATGTACTTGATACGCTCGATTACGCAAAGGAACCCACCATTATGATTATAGGCGCTGGCTTGACCGGTGTGGAAGTTGCAGGTGAATTGGTTGATTATTTCATTGATCGGGCAGTAGCCGCACGAATAAATCTTGTCGAGATGATGCCGCGGATGTTGCCTGCCTGTCCCTACGGCAATGTCGCAAGCTGTGTAGCAGAGTTCCTCTGTGCGCGCGGTGTTGAGGCGTTGACCGAAACTGCAGTGCAAGAAGTAGGCGAGAAGGAGATAACCTTCAAAGATGGGCGAAAACACCCCTATGATCTCTTAATTTGGACGGCGGGGATAAAACCTAACGTTCTCTTGGAGAAGCTCGATCTGCCAAAGGTAAAAGGATGGATCAAAGTAGATTCGTATCTCCGTGTAGAAGAGGGTCTGGCTGATGTATTTGCAGTTGGGGATACTGCCTACGTCGAACGTGATGGTGCCTGCTCCGGTCAGAATGTTGAAGAGGCGATGGGACAGGGTAAAGCCGCGGCGAAGAACATCATCCGCACTACGAATGGGAAGAACTTGAAAGAATATAAGCAAAAGAATACTTTACAGAACCCACGAGCGTTTATATCACTCGGCGATGATAAAGCCGTGGTGTATTCCGGCAGATTCATGTCCAAGCTTTTTGGGTACCGATTAAAGAAGTTTGTTGAGCGCCGTTATATGAAACGGTTCAAATAGCGTTTGATTCCGCTCCTTTTGCGAATCCACATTTTTAACAACCGGTTGTTATACCGGCAAAGGCTAGAGCACTCCCGAAAGCACAAGCATTCCAATGAGCACAACCGGGATCAAAATCATGCCGGTAAAGGCGTTTTTCGTGATCGCGCTGACTCCGACTTTGATCTCGTCTTTGCTCTTGCCTTCTCTCAAGCCGTCTTTAAACGTTTGTACGAGCAGTAAGCTCTTTGCTGTAAAGAATATCGGGAGCGCCAAGAGCGCGAAGAGAATGTACGGGATACCGATATCGAGGAAGAGAAGGGGGATAAATGCGAGCCATGAACCTATGGTCAAGGGGAGATAGAGACTGGCCGTCATTTGCTTACCCAGTCGAATTACCAGATTCCTGCGGTTGATTGCGTGGTCACACTCGAAATCCGGAATTTCCCTCGTTAATTTCAGCTTGAATACTTCTATCACCCAGGGTAGTGCGACGATCGTCGGAAGCACGCTCACCTGCTGTGCGTGCAAATAGTAACCACTGAATACCGTTATCCAGCCCACTCCTGTAGTTATCGCTACTTCGCCCAAGCCGTGGTACGAAAGTCGTGGCCCCCGTGAATATGAATAAGCGATGAATATACCGAGGAGACCGATTGGAAATGTCAGAATACCCGTCTTGAAATGGAACTGCAAGAGCACGCCGAGCGGTATCGCAGCTATTACGCAGAGATAAGCACCGATGTTCGCCTGCCTTACCGTGATATGCCTTTTTGCAAACGCGTTAAATCGTCCGCTCGCTGCGGTATTATGAAGCGTACTGGTTCCCGCTATCTGACCAGGATCAAACCCGTTGCGTTTCAAATCTGCGTAGATACTGCTCGCATTGAGCACGAAGCAGAATTCTGAAATCAGGAACACGGCAAGCAATGAGACAGCAAGTACAGGCACGTTAAACGTAGCGGGGTCTTCGACCCAAGCGACAACGGCACCCAGGAGAAAGGGGATCATAGAGGTGGTGAACTTAGGGAATCCCGAAAGTTCAATCCAACCGGCGATTATATCTTTCGTGTGGTTCATTTACTGCTGCGTCCTAGTTCCCTTTAGTACTACTTCTAAAAAAACTCACTTTTTTATTGTTAGAGCCCAGGTCAATTCTCGGAACTATTATTTGGAAATTGAAGAGGTATCTTATTCTCATCCACGACCGTGTTCCGTATTTCAAACTGCTAGAAGAGCGCCTCGTCTTGCTCGTAACTTCGATCTAAGTGGAGTGCGATTTCAGCTTTGGTAAGTTCTCTGCTCAGATAAGCCACGTGTTCAAGCAGTGAAACTATATCTAAGCGCAGGATTGTATCTATTATCTCCTGCGCGCTCTTTCCTACTATTCGTTTCCCGCTGGGAGTGTGGTGCGCACATATCTTCTTTCCGCTTCCCTCATCCCCTTCTACTTCGCAGATACTGATTCTAAAGAATCCTTTCGGATCAAGCTGCCACGTTTCGTTCTTTGTCGCAGCAGTAAGAGTCCCATCAGGAATGCTCAAGATCGGCAACTTTCGCTTTTCCTTTACGACTAAAAGGTCGACGCCAAGGTCCTTCGGTGCACTTTTACGTGCCTTTGACAACAGCATCATCTCCGAGGCCACACGCAACTCTCTTACACTTCCGCGCGCTTTATCGCTACACTCTGGTGTGAAAAGAATGTCCGCGCTCAATTCAGAGGCGATGCCTGCCAGGGTTGCGTTTATCCCTATCGAGTCGGCATCCATAAGCTCGGTGACGTTTCCAACGCCAAAGAAAAGTGGTGTACTCGTGTCTTGCAATCTGAAACGGTAATAATTGTAGAGGGATTCAGCGATGCCATATCCAATGGAATTCAAGATGGGGTCTGCAATGATGCGCGTTACCCCGTGCTCCTCAGCCATTTTTATGTTTGTCATCAAACTCTCGTCAGTTTTGGAAGAGTCATCACTGTCGGGGATAATAACGGCTGCCACCTCATTCGCTCCTATCGCGTCACCCACTTTGGGTATATTCTCGCCATTAAGGCTGAGCACCATATCGATCTCGTTTTCGATGCCGACGCGTATGAGCCCAGCGTCCAGCGTATCAATGGAGAGTGGCACGTCGGGTGCGAACAACGCTAAAGTGTTTACCGCTTTTTCAACCTCTTTGGGCGTCGCACCGATATGAACTCCCACATCCAGAATGTCAGCGCCGCTTTTCAGGTAGTGCTCGGTCAATCGGTGTATCCCTTTCTCGGTCATCAAGGTCGCATCCACGAGTTCCGCGCAGACCTTCATTCGCGACCCACCGCCGATCTTCACGCCTCTTAAAGCGAACGTCTCCCGTGCCCTGCTTTCTAACTCGGACAGCTGCTGGCTCGCTTCATCCTTTCTCTTCTCCGCTAAAAACACATCAGCCGGGACATTTCGAGAAAATTCGATTTCGTCTACAAATCGCAATGCTTCTCCAATGTCGTAGGCATGGCGAGGCCCCAACCGAATTGGTGTGGCTATCTCCTTTTCCAGATCACTAAAATCAGCTTTGCAAAAGCCGGAAACTAAAATGAGATCGTCCCCCAATTTTGTGGAACCACCATATTCCCCAAGTGCTCTTCGCAGCGATTTGGGCGTTGAAAACGCAGCGATAGTTAAGTCTTGCATGAGCACCTCGCAGGTCATATGCGGCACATGAGCAGCATTCACCGCATCCCTTACCATCCCCTCGGCTTTCTTTCCGGTTGCTAGAACTATCTTCATTTACTTAAATACCCTAAAAAAGGGTCTTCAAGTTTATCTTTTAGTGTTTGATACACGATGAAGGTTTCCGTCCGTTCGACAGCGCCAAACGAATGCATTTCATGTAAGAAAGTGCTCATCTCCTCCTTATCTCTGAACAAAAGTTCTAGGAAGAAATCGAAGCTGCCAAAGAGGAGTTGAATCCTTCGGACATGTTCATTCTTCTTTAAGAACGCGATGAATTCATTTCGCAATCTCTCTTCCGGATTCGCAATTATCAGCACGTAAGCCCGGAATGAAAACCCAAACTTTTCCGCGTCTAAACAAGCCGAAAAACGCTTTATCCATCCCTCCTCCGATAGCCTCTTCACATGTTCAAAGGCTACTTGTCGGCTTACCCCGCACCGTCTGCTGAGCTCTGAATACGAAAGTCTGCCGTTCTCAAGTAGTGCCAGAAGAATGCATTTGTCCTTATCCTTTAGCTTCATTTTTATCAAATGTAAACAACATATTTCGAAAAGTATATAAATAGTTGCTTTTTTTATTCCTCTTGGTTACGGTTATGCGAGTAAAAGAGGAGAAGCGAAGGGTGAATGGATGATGGAAGTTAAGAGATTAATGGACATGCTCAAAGCGGTATTGAGTGAGGAAAACTACCAGAAACTTATGAGAATAGCGAACGCTGAACTCCACCAATTTATTGCGAAGTACATTGCGCTTTGTAATCCAGATGATGTGTTTGTCTGTACCGATTCACCACGAGATCTTCATTATATCCGGCAAGAAGCGGTAAAGAGTGGTGAGGAGATGGAACTTGCGTTAGAGGGGCATACAATTCATTTTGATGGCTATTACGATCAGGCACGGGATAAAGAGAATACCAGGTTCCTTCTACCCAGGGGTGTTGATTTAGGTTCTGACATCAATGCGATGGATAGAGGTGAGGGGCTCACAGAAATTCATGCTATTTTGAAGGATATCATGCGAGGCCACCGGTTATACGTGCGCTTTTACTGTTTAGGGCCCCTGAACTCCGAATTCTCAATACCCGCGGTTCAACTCACTGATTCCAGCTATGTGGCCCACTCAGAGGACCTGCTGTACCGGCAGGGCTATGATGAGTTCGTGAGATTGGGCGGGGCTGCACGGTTTCTGAAGTTTGTGCATTCAGCGGGGGAGCTGGATGAACGAATGACCTCCACAAACATCGATAAGCGGAGGGTGTATATTGACCTTGAGGATGAAACGGTATATAGTGTGAACACTCAGTACGGGGGTAATTCGATTGGCCTGAAAAAGTTAGCAATGCGGCCCGCGATAAACAGGGCGTCAAAAGAAGGGTGGCTCACTGAGCACATGTTTATCATGGGTGTGCACGATCCACAGGGCAGGACAACGTATTTCACGGGTGCTTACCCCTCACTGTGCGGAAAGACTTCTACCTCCATGCTCACAGGGGAGACTATCGTCGGAGATGATATAGCGTACTTAAGGAAAAAAGACGGCATGATACGTGCCGTCAACCCGGAGAGGGGAATCTTCGGCATAATACAGGGCGTGAACCCCAGGGACGATGCCATAATTTGGAATGCACTCCACACTCCGGGTGAAGTTATATTTGCCAATGTGCTGGTCACGGAAGACAAAGGGGTTTACTGGATTGGTAAGGACGGAGGACCGCCTCAAAAGGGGATCAATCATTCGGGCGAATGGGTGCTTGGAAAGAAAGACGGAGAAGGTAACGAAATACCCCCCTCGAATCCCAATGCTCGGTTCACAATTGACATGAGGGTCTTAGAAAATGTGGATCGGGAGCTTGATAATCCCGAAGGCGTTATTATCGGCGGGATAATATACGGTGGAAGAGATTCAGACACAAAAGTGCCGGTAGAGGAATCCTTTGACTGGGCGCATGGTGTCATTACCATGGGTGCCGCACTGGAGTCTGAAACGACAGCGGCGACACTGGGTAGGGAAGGTGTACGAAAGATCAACCCGATGTCAAACCTCGATTTTCTCTCTATACCTCTTGGGAACTATATCGAGAACCACCTGAAGTTTGGTGAGGAATTAAAGAATCCCCCTCGGATCTTTTCGGTGAATTACTTTATCAGAGACTCAAAGGGAAGGTATCTGAATGATAAGATGGATAAAGCCGTCTGGCTGAAATGGATGGAACTGCGGTCGCATGGGGACATTGAAGCAGTTAAAACGCCTACCGGATTTATACCACGATATGAAGACCTTGAGAAGCTCTTTAGAACGGTGCTTGCTAAAGAATATTCCGAAGAGGATTACATTAACCAATTTACGGTGCGAGTTGTGGAGAATTTGGCCAAGATTGAGCGCGTGAAGAAGTTCTACAGGACACAAGTTGCTGATACACCGCAACTGGTTTTCACGGTGCTGGAGGCGCAAAAGCAAAGACTCGTGAATGTACAACAGAACTTCGGTGATTATATCTCGCCCTTTAAATTTTCTTAGAGAGTACTTTTTAAAAATCGTCCCTTTCTTTTAGAAGAAAGATTTAACACAGAAACAGGTGATTTTGATAGGGACTCTCTCCATAAGAGCCTCTCACAGAAAAAGCGTGAGGATTAGGAAGGTGGAGAATGTTTAATAAAGAACGAAATCAAGGACTTTATATAAAACTTTGTGGGGCTATATAAGGATAAACGAGTATGAAAATCGGTATCATTGGGTGCGGCTATGTTGGTACGGTAACGGGGGCTGGGTTTACCGAGCTTGGGAATGAAGTTATCTTTGTGGATATTGATCAAAAGAAGGTTGATACACTCAACTCGGCTCGATCACCGATATTCGAGCGTGGGCTGGAGGAACTCATCGTTAAAAACAGAGAGAGACTTCACGCAACTGTGGACTTCAGAGAGCTCCTCAACAGCAATATCCTTTTCATATGCGTGGGGACTCCCTCAAAGGATGATGGCTCGATGGATCTCAAATATATTAAATCAGCCGCGGCTGATATAGGAAAGGCTCTAACGAAGGATGCGAACTATCATGTGGTAGTTGTGAAGAGCACTGTTATACCTGGAACAACCGAAGAGATCGTGAAAACAACAATCGAAAGCTCTTCAAATAAAAAAGCCTTTTCTGATTTTGGAATAGCAATGAATCCAGAATTCCTTCGAGAAGGCAATGCCGTTGATGACTTCTTCAATCCTGATAGGATCGTTTTGGGTGTTGAAGATGAGCGGTCAAGAAGAATTCTGGAGCGGCTCTATACACCCTTTACCTGTCCCAAACTGATTACCACGATAAAGACTGCCGAGATGATCAAGTACGTCAGTAATTCGTTTCTTGCCACGAAAATTAGCTTTGCCAATGAAATTGGTAATCTATGTAAGACCTTGGGGATCGATGCCTACGACGTATTCACGGGTGTGGGATTGGATCAAAGGATCAATCCGTCTTTTTTTAGAGCTGGCATCGGCTTTGGGGGCTCCTGTTTCCCAAAGGATGTCAGGGCTTTGATAGTAAAAGCAGAGGAGCTCGGTGAGAATCCACAAATTCTGAAGGCCGTAATTAAGGTGAACGATGAACAGCCCTTGGAATTGGTTAAACTTCTTAAAAAGCATATTCCTGATTTAAAGGGGAGAAAAATAGGTGTTTTGGGCTTAACCTTCAAACCTGATACAGATGATATAAGGGAGAGCAGAGCAGGTCCAATTGTCGAGCGACTGATTGAAGAGGGGGCGCAGGTTATAGCGTATGATCCCCAGGCGATGGATAGCTTCAAACAGCTATTTCCTCAGATAGAGTGCGTTTCTTCGGGAGAGGTGCTTAACGCCGATGCCGTGTTGATCGTGACCGAATGGCACGAGTTTGAGCATTTAGATTATTCAGGTAGGATTGTGATAGATGGAAGGAAGATAGAGAAAGCCAAAAAAGAGGCGGCAATTTATGAGGGGGTGTGTTGGTGATGGTGGTGAAAAAAGCAGTTATTCCCGCAGCAGGACGGGGGACAAGATTTTTACCGGCAACGAAAGCACAGCCGAAGGAAATGCTTCCGGTGGTGGATAAGCCGGTTATACAATACGTGGTAGAGGAAGCGATAGCCTCGGGGATAACCGATATTCTAATAATAACGGGAAAAGGGAAGAGGGCGATCGAAGACCATTTTGGGAAGAGTGAAATGAATAATCGGTTTTTAGATGAACTCGACGAACTGATGAGCGGGGTCAATCTTTTTTATATTCGGCAGAGAGAGCCCAGAGGGTTGGGGGACGCCGTGTATTATGCGAAGAGTTTTGTTGGTAAAGAGGCATTTGCTTTACTATTAGGTGATACCATAACCATCCCAGCGTGCACTGCTGAATTAATCAGGAAGTACGAGGAATTTAAAACTGCTATTATCGCGGTTGAAGCAGTCCCGAAAGAGAAACTGAGCAGCTATGGAATAATAAGGGGGAAGGAAATTGAGGGAGATACGTATCTTGTCGAAGATTTAGTTGAGAAACCCAAACCTGAGGAGGCACCGTCAAATTTAGGAATTTTGGGGCGGTATATCTTGACCCCGGCGATCTTCGATGCACTTGAGATGACACCTCCGGGTAAAGGAAATGAGATTCAACTTACCGATGCGTTACGGCTCTTAAGAGAAAAGGTATATGCATACGTTTATGGGGGTAAAAGATACGATATCGGGAACAAGCTCGACTGGCTAAAATCGAATATTGAACTCTCCTTAGAAGATGAACGGTTCAAAGACGCGCTCAAAAATTTTATCACAGAATCCGGTAAGGGACGAAAATGAGCAGCGAGGAGATACGAGAGATAATTAAGAACCTTGGAGCTATAAGCAAAAGCATTGAGAGCAAGAACGTTTTAGTAACAGGAGGAGCAGGTTTTTTAGGCTCCTGGCTTTGCGAGGCTCTTGTGGAGCAAGGAGCGAAGGTGGTTTGTTTAGATAATCTTGTGAGTGGAGTGAAGGTAAATATACAGAATCTGATGAATCGTGATAATTTCACCTTCATTGAGCATGACATTACACAACCAATTTTCTTCGATGAACCGTTGGACATCGTCATGCATCTGGCAAGCAGAGCGTCTCCCTTTGAGTTTGAGAAATACCCTATTCAAATTTTAAAGGCGAACACCTTGGGGATTTTGGTCGCTCTGGGGATAGCGAAGAAGCACAGGGCACGATTTCTTTACACCTCCACGTCTGAGGTATACGGTGCTGCTACCGAGATACCTACTACGGAAGAGTACCGAGGCAATGTGAATCCAATTGGACCGAGAAGTTGTTATGACGAGGCCAAGCGCTGTGGGGAATCGTTTGTGATCGCGTACCAGATGGAGCATGGGTTAGATGTACGGATTGCTCGAATTTTCAATACCTATGGACCGAGGATGAGAGCGGAAGGAGTTTACGGAAGGGTCATTCCGCGGTTTATCGACCAGACACTGAATAATAAACCACTTACGATTTTTGGTGACGGCTCGCAAACAAGAAGCTTTTGTTACGTTACCGATCAAATAGAGGGGCTTTTGAAGCTTGCACTCTTCGACGCTGCCAAAGGCGAAGTCATAAATATAGGGAACGAGCAGGAAATAACAATTTTAGAACTGGCGAACGAGATTAGGGAGTTAACACATTCCTCATCAGAACTGCAATTTTCTCCTTTGCCCAAAGATGACCCCCCAAGGAGGAGGCCGAATATAACAAAAGCACGAACGCTTTTAAATTGGGCGCCAAAGGTAGAACTTGAAGAGGGGTTAGTAAAGACGATTCGGTATTTTAAAGAGAAGAAGTGAACCTGAAGGTGGGAAAGAAGTAGAAGGGATGGGGGAAAAATAGCTCTAAACGTTATTCTGTTTATTTTGCTATGCACAAATCTATTTCAACCGCTCCAATAGCATCTCAATCTCTGATTCATAGGCTAATAGATATCTCAACGCCTCCTTGGCTAATCTCATTCTCGTTTCGCGAGCGATTTTCCTGTCTATTCTGAGCTCTTCAAGTATTGCACCATATCTCGAAGGATTCACGATAACGATCACGGTTTCAAAGTACTTAATTCCGGAACGGAGCATTGCAACGCCTCCAATATCCATACTATCCAAGGGTTTTTTGGGGTTGAGCTCAGGGGGTGTGAGATTTACGACAACGATTCCAATTTCTGCAGTTGCGATTCCTGCATGGATACGTGGATGCAACGTCTTAACCCGTCCTCCGAGCATTTCGTTGAATCCTGTGAACTCGGAAACTTTTGTTACCGGAATTCCACCATTCAAAAGCACCAGTGCTGTGCCTTCAGTTGCGATTATTTCTATCCCCAGGTCAGTCAGAGCTTTTGCGAATTCTACCACTTTATCTTTATTAAATACACTTATTACCGCTTTCATCACACTCTTTGTTATTTCTCTGATAAGCTAAACGTTGTGATACCCGGTTAAATACGCTTTTAATGCGTAAATGTACCCTGGGGAAAAATTGCGTGGGAGCAACTCTCGATAGTAAGGCGGTAAGTTACGTTACCCCTAATCCTAAAAATTTACCCTCTCGAGTAGCTGGCGGTGAAAGGATGTCTATTTTCAATCTTGTGACTAACTCCTTATATCTATCTCGAATGGTAATCTCAGTGGTACCGGCAACTTTCGCTATCTCCTTTTCCGTTATTTTTTCACCACTCAGAATCGCGGCAATATAAATCGCAGCCGCTGCGGTCCCAATCGGACCCCATCCTTTTGCTACTCCGGTCCCTTTATCATCCTTCAGTATCTCTATCGCGCGTTCCCTTATTTCCTCACTCAAGCCAAGTTTAGAGCAGAATCGTGGGATGTAGAGCGCGGGGTCCGCCGGAGCAAGTTTCAGCTCTAATCTCCGTAAAAGGAAAATATACGCCCTTCGTATCTTTTTTAAAGGGCTCCTCGATACGGCTGCGATCTCTTTGAGCGTTCGTGGAACCGCGTACCGGCGGCACGTAATATACAACATCGCGGAAACTAATTCCTCGATACTTCGCCCTTTGATTAACCCCTTCTTCATGGCTTTCCGGTATAATACCGAGGTCCCCTCCTTGATGTTATTGGGCAGCTTCAGTGCACACGCCATTCTATCGATCTCAACAAGTGCGAGTGCGAGTGTTTTATCACTGGAATCTATGCTTATCCCGCGTAAACGTTTCGTTCGAGCAGGTAATCCGGGCATGGGCGTGCCCAGCCCTTTGTCATGAATCCGATAACTCATGGGTGGCCCCGTTCGTATCCGTTTCGCAGCTTGCTCTTCGTCGTATGAACGCCATTCTGGTCCGAGGTCAACTATATCCTCGTCTAATACCACTCCACAATCAGAACAATAAAGTTCCGCATGTTTCGAATCTATCACAATCTTTTTAGATCCACATTCAGGACAATTTCGTATCCGTTCACCCATTTATCATCTCCCCGTAAAAAGAAATAAGGCGACCAGTATCGGTCTCTAAAATCGGCAAACCCAAAGTACAATAACCCTATTCTCTCCCCCCCCTTTAACTATATTCTGGATATTCATGTGTTCCAACACGAGTATTGTTAATACTTAGTATGTATTCATAGTATAAAAAGATATAGGAAATTGAACGTGGTGTCGTAAAGAGCAAAAAGGCGCTAGAATGCTTAAAAAGCAGCAGAATGGGGTTAAATCATTCTACGAATCACGGTGAGGCGTATAAAATAAGCACATTTATTAGCAAAAATTCTTACTTCCTTAATCCATGTAGGTGATTATTCGATATCACCGCGAAGGGGCAGAATAGCTCAATTAGTCCAAAATTTCCAGTTATCCGCCAGGCAAATCGCTTTTCTTCTTTTCGTGTGTTTTGTTACTTATTCTTCCCACTCCGTAACACGTCTATCTCTTCTTTTTGCAATCTCACCAGTAAATCGCCAAATAATCCAAATATAAAGAATTGCACGCCAGAAATAATCAGCAAAGCGGTGAGTATGGTGAGAAGCACGTGTGTTATTCCCTTAAGCCACTCGATCGTTACGTACATGCCCACCAGCACCCCAAAAACCACTAATAAAGAGCCAATGACACCGAAGTAAAAGATCGGGTTATGTGTTCTTGCAAGCACGTAGAGCGTGTAGGCTATTCGTGTTCCGTCCTGGATAAAATTGAGTTTTGATTCGCCTTTCCTTTCTTCATATCGTATAGGTACTTCTTTTATCCTGATGCCTTTTTTTACCGACTCTATTGCCATCTCGGTTTCTACTTCAAACCCCGTTCTCCGGAGATTTATCTTTTTTACACTTTCTCGGGTGAGCGCTCGATAGCCTGATAATATATCCCTTAATTTTACGCCGTAGCCAAACCCGAAGATCTTGTTCAACGCCCAGTTTCCCAATCTATGATGCTTTGAAAATGCACCTCCGTAGGCAAATCGGTCACCTATAACATGATCAGCTTCGCCGTTGACTATCGGATCAAGTAACTTTCGCACTTCTGAAGGGGCATACGTCCCATCACCGTCAATCATCACAATGATATCGTCTTCTATGAGCTCGAACGCTTGCTGTACCGCAGCACCTTTCCCGTTTCCACGCTGTATTTCCACTCGTGCACCTTCTCTTTTTGCGATCTCCCTTGTGGAATCCGTGCTATTGCCATCAATGACAAAGATATTTTCAAAACCCTCTTTTTTAAACCCGTTGATTACCTCACCGATTGTTTCTTCCTCATTCAAGGTTGGGATTAAGATGCAAACTCCACTCATTTTTTTCCTACTACTATTAATGCACCCTCTGTTTATTTTTCAATTTCGTTATCTACTATTGAAGCTGCTTATCCCTTTTATTCTTTTCCACTCCCCATTTGAAAGTAGAACTCATTCTTCACACCCATGATGTGGAAGTATCCCTTAGTAGCCTCTCGCACGGCGGGTTGGACTCCTGTGGATGATGAACCTCGTCGTCACCTTATTTTAACGGGTTCGGGCCCCTGTGAAATCGCGTGGTCTTTTGATTAAGCTAAACCAGCAGATCCGCATTTATCGTTTTACCGTCCATTACTGCTTCTTCTGGCACACTTACTTCCTTTTCCACGTCCCACACCATTGTTTGGTTCTCCATGTCAAAATGTCCTGCTCTCATTTTGTAAGGAGATACGGAGACCCCGAAATTTGTACCTCCTGCAATCGGGTCTTCAGTCGAATACGGTACGATCAACTCGTAGGTGCCCGTAGCTAGCGTTTCCGTGGAATAAGTAAACGTTCTCCCCTGGTTTGTGGTCACCTCTGTGGATATCTCGATTAGCGAACCGTTAGGGGCAATCCCTTCGATCCGCGCTCCTTTAACGTATTCAAAGGTTTTAACAAAGCTTACCGGCTGTAAGTATTCAGGCGTCCATGCTTTCACGTTCGGCTGCCCTGTTTGAACACCGTAAAGGTACACGTTTAACACTTCCCCATCCTTATTAATGATAAACACATTGTTATTCTCTTCATCTCGTATTATCCATCGGTTCTCGTTTATTTTCACCACATTGCTCTCTTCAGAGAGGGGGATACCGGTGGAATTAAACGCACCCTTCAGGATCTCCGGGACGACTTCGTTATTCAAATCATCTTCTATCCACAGTCCAGCATTCACACTGAAGAGGTGCCCGTGAAGGATCTCTGCTTGGGTAGCTGTCGTCTCATAATCTGCGGTAAAAGATCGCCAATATGCGTTCCCGGTATTTCCATCCATAATGACCATGGGAAGGACAAAGGTAGAGGATTCATGCACCAATCGGTAGTGCTCTAAAGCGGATATTTCTTCTCCTTCTACATTCTCACTCGTGCCATCAAACAGGTGTAACCGCGCTTCCATCGTCTGGTAGTAATAAGAGAGCGTGTTATACTGTTGCGGGTCTCCAGCCCAGACAGTCATCGCGCTATACTTATTGTAGAAAGAGTTCCAAACATCAGCCATCATGAAATCTGTAATCACGTACCGCACACCGAGTGTGTCAGCAACCTCGTTCGCATCTTTTTCGTTGTTTACAATGAAGAACACACAGGCTCCTGGATTATTACTTCCTATAGGACCGCCGATGCCTGCCTGGAAAGGATTGGCGTTTGGAATGCGGTGTGCTATCCAGGTGATTATATGTCCGTAGTCCCACCAGCTCATGACGCCATAGGCGGATGAGGGATAGTTATAATCCTCGCGTTCACCGGTCGTTTCATTTATGGGTGGTTCTGCATAGAGTCCATAGTAGTCAACACCAGGGTCTGGCGTGTTGTTCCGCATCCAGCGCAATGCTTCATACCACTCCTCGTCCGCTCCAATACCGCGCTCTGCGGTATTTATAGCGTATGCGGCGCTTAAAGGCAGGTTAGAGGGGGAAGGGAAGGGTTTTGCGACGGCATTCAACGGGAACGGATAGAATACAATAATCATGATGATTAGAATGGCAAGTGCTTTCCTAAGCGGTTTTTCTATATTCCTCTTTGTACTCACGGTATACCACCAGATGGAGAAGATCGCAAGAATAATCGCCATTGGAATAAGGGACTCGATTCCTACCTTGACTATGCCTATAATGAAGATAACCATCATCGCGAAAGCGAAGAGGATAAGCTGAAAATCCAGTGAGGTTTCACTACGTTTCGTTTTGCCGCCCTTCTTTCCTGAGCGAACGTCAGGTGCTGATTCGCTTTTCACTCCTTTTTCAGCACCACCAGTTAATATCTCAAAAGCCTTAACAGCAAAGAGCCCCGTGAGTATTGCAGCGTTTATTGCATAATAATACGCGAACCGGTTTTGTCCGATGCCCTCTATTCCGAGAATTCCCAAGCCTCCAACGGCAACGAACATTATTATACTCCAGACCAACAGCAGCAGCTCTTCAGGTCTATTTTTCATCACTATATCCGTTGCGAGTATTGCCATCATGAAAAGCGCGATGAAGAAGGGTGTTGTAAACCATATCCATGCTGTCCCGAGATCCATTGGGTGAACCTCTGCTATTGTCAGTCCCGTTCCGCGTGGTGTGAACATCCCAAAACTGTTTAGTATTGAAGGGGAAAAAATAGCAGCCAGTCCAGCAAACACGATTATAATAAAGATCGGCAAGAGAAAATCGTAGGTACCGATTTTTTCTCGTGGCGAATAGCCATGTATGGAAGCGATTCTTAATTTCTTTAATCCTTTATTGAGCTCAGGATTTTCATCGAGAAAGTGTTTTATCTTCACGAGTTTGCGTTTTTCTTCTATATCCTCACGATGCTTTGATTTTATATGCTCGACGATGCCAGATGCTCGTGATTTCTTACCACAGAGCGGGCACGTATATTCGCCTAACCCAGTCTTCGGTGAAATCGTTGCTTCTGCTTTGCTTGGTTTTCCCGTAACCAAGCCATGTTCGTAACCGCGAGTAGTAAGATAGTGATAGAGAAGGGGAACAGCAAAAGTGATTACACCTAGACCTAGCGAACCAAAATGATTTATGTTGTAATATGGATACGATGGCCCGAAGAAGGGAAGAAGCATCAGCAGCGGAATAAGAAATATTGGAGTAAGTATAATGGAGATGTAATGATTTGGCTCACTACGAAGCCCGTTTATGGTGTATTGAAGAATTCCGAAGAGGAAGAAGATGAGGACGAAAAATAACCCCCCTACCCATGTTAGCAGGTAGAATCCGAGTGCCATACCTGCTAAGAGGGAATAAAAGAGGTACGAATCAGGCTTTTTCCAGAAGCTGAAGATAACAAGTGCGAGAAGGAACAAGATAAATGAAAGGAATACCCACCATTCCCCGGGCACTACATAAAAGAGGAACACTATAACTCCGACATAACTAAGGAAGGGGAAGTTTTTGCTCTTTATCCACTCTTTGGGAGATTGTGCGAACCATCGGAGGATATCCCCTTCTGATAGCTCGTTATTCGCTCTTTTTACGGCCAATACGAAAAACATCACTGCTATGGTGCTCATTAAGGCTTCACCAACATGATGGTCTGTAAAACCGATTATAGAACGAGAGAGGAACTGCCCTGGAAGCGTTGCAACCAACACTGCGGCAGTCAACCCGCCATACTTATTGCTTATCTCCTTTCCAATGATGTAAACCGGGAAGACGACCAATGCACCGAGCATCGCGGGATAATACGCACCCACCGCCTCCATTATTGCTCTCGTTGGCGCACCTAAACTTACAATCCACGTGGCAA
This sequence comes from uncultured Halobacteria archaeon, assembly GCA_964400255.1. Taxonomy (GTDB): domain Archaea; phylum Halobacteriota; class Syntropharchaeia; order Alkanophagales; family Methanospirareceae; genus JACGMN01. Next base: position 1,302 of record CAYNTR010000033.1, on the reverse strand, counting down.
AGATAATAATCTGATCGAATAGCGGTGCAAAATGGAGGTATATCCCATGGGGAAAGTAGGTATACGTATCAAAGAATAGTCGACGCGGGAAATAGTCTCCGAATAGTGCGTTCTCAACCAATCTCATGTGAAATACGGCATCATCGGATGCAAATCGGACGGAGTCTTTGAAGACCGTATCGTAGGGCAAAACCGTTCTGATGATAAGGGCAACACCAAAAATAATGAAAAGAGTATTGAAAATCGGAAGGTTTTTGATGACTGTTTGCAGTTTTGCTTCTTTAAGAAATCCGAAATGCTCCTCGTTTGGAATAAGAAGAGGAAGAACGGTTAAGCCCATAACGATAAATGAGAGTAAAGCTATCCAATTATATTCGATACCGAAGTGGGGGCTAAAGGCGGCGATGAGGGGAGAGAGAAGTATGAGAGCTTCAAGTAAAATTAGAGAACCGTAAAAAGCCCATTTCTTTCGCATCCATATTCCGTATGCGAAGGGGAAAGCAGCAAGAGCAACGATGTTTAAAATTCCCTGGACGCTTAGTCTCTGCGGCGCATACAGAAGCGAGATGAGGGAGACGGAGCCTAAAAAAACGAGCAGTATAATTGTTAATTCTACGTTTAAGGACGGTAACCTCATGCCCTTTTTGTTCTTCTTTTTCCCCAGCTCCTCGTTTTGCCGCATTTTTCTATCAATGATCCTTTTTGTATAAAAAAGTGTTTATCTTAAGTATTTGCTTTCTTATATGGACATGATACTATGAACTCTTCCATATTGGACTCGGTTACGGGCGTTTTTCCCATAAAGGAATTAATATCCAAAATGGGTGAACTGAGGAAAAAGGACGACATACTCGTGTTACTTTTGATACCTCTTTTCTTCCTTCTCGGATATGACGGGATACACCACTGGGATGAAGCTTACTATCTCTTTAACGCCGCATTTAAAGTTCCATCCGAGTGGTCAGTTTTTCTTATGTTCAAGTACGGGCATCTACTGATCCTAAAAGGGTTGATCGAACTAAGGGGAATAGGATTGAATGGTTTGTTTTTTATTAGCCTCATTTATGCGTTAATGATGTTATGCTTCGTCTTTTGCTCTTTTCTCCTCTTAAAAGAACTTATGGGTGAAGAAGCAAGTTATGCCTCTTTATTATTACTGTTTCTTCCTCTGACTTTGTACCTCGCGTTTAAAGCATTGGCAGAAGTTCCCGCTCTACTATTTGGAGTATTTTCACTCTTATTATTTGTATAGAGGCTGTCCAACAATTATCGCATTGCCGCCGGCAGCAGAGCCATTTTAAC
>CAYNTR010000032.1:0-19536 GCA_964400255.1 uncultured Halobacteria archaeon | reverse complement strand
GGAAAATGGATTGTTCATCTTTATAATCCTTTCTTTTTGGCACGATATAGTTAAATAACAAAAAACTGTTGAGTGTGGCTTGCATTGTGTCAGTGTTGACAATCGGCTATTTGCTCCATTTTTTAGGATTTGGTCTATCTAAGATCGTAGGCGTCTCTGGAATAATGTTCGGATTTTTTTCAGCGATTTGGTTTTGTTACGGTCTTCTGATGAGTGATGAAGAAATAGACGCAATTACTTTAATTACTGAACAGACACCCGGTAAGATAGCTATTCCAAAGCAAAATATCAAAGCTAGAGACTCTTTAAAAGATAATAGAGAAAATGCAAAATTTGGAATTATATTCTTGCTCCTTGTGTTCATATCCCAATCTCTAGGTCTTCTGATCGTGTAAGAACTAAATTCTCAATCAAAATGAAAAAGTCAAAACCTTCCACAATCCGAGAATGAACCGCACGAAAACCAGATTAAAACATAATTTTAAGAGGATAACGATAAACTTATGAACAAAGAACCTAAGCGGGGGTTGCTGAGTTAGTTAAGAAACGGTTTATCTGTCGTTGTCGTAAGAGTTCGCGTGTTCGAATCACGCTCCTAATCTCTTCTCAAGACAGTCGTATCGCCCGTATCCAGCACCATTTCTGTATAAGGGGTCAGAAACTCAAAAGCTCTGGACGAGATCAGCAAATAAATTTAATCGAGTATGCAGTACTAATGCATCATAAACTAACTGGAACTGGTGACCATGGGACGGGAGAAATGGAGTTCCCGACTCGGCTTTCTGCTCGCGGGAATTGGGTCTGCGGTCGGGCTGGGCAATGTATGGCGATTCCCGTACATCGTCGGCCAGAACGGTGGAGGCGCTTTCCTCATTCCTTATCTGATAGCGATCATGTTGTTTGGAATCCCTCTGATGATTCTCGAGTTCTCCGTCGGTCGCCAGTTCAAAGGCTCAATCGTCTCTTCATTGAAGAGCATCCGGCAAGAGCTCAAATGGATTGGTGTCTTCGTGACCATCGTCCTGACCGTGATCCTCAGTTATTATCTGGTCATTACGGGCTGGACGTTAGCGTTCTTTATATTCACCATGACCGGAACCGAGATGATCTTTGATCACTTCACGCAAACCTATTTTTCGCCTGTCTTTTTTATCATTGTCGCTTTGATAACCGCCTTCATCGTTACACGAGGTGTACGAGGAGGTATTGAGCGAACGAGCAAGAAATGGTCCCGGCGCTCGTGATTCTTCTCGCAGTGATGGTCGTCTACGCGCTGACGCTTCCTCGTGCACTCGACGGTATCTCGTTCTACCTGACGCCGGATTTTTCTAAGCTCTTCGATAACGCCGTTTGGACCGCTGCGTTTGGCCAAGCTTTTTTCTCGCTCTCCGTCGGCTCCGGAATCCTTCTCACGTACGGGAGCTATCTCGATGAGAGCGTGAGCCTGGAAATTAACACGGGTATCATTGCCGTGTTCGATTCACTCATCTCCTTTATTAGCGGCCTCGTGGTGTTCTCAATAGTATTTTCGTTCGGCTTTGCACCCGCCGCCGGACCCAAGCTCGCCTTTTCCACGCTGCCCCTGATCTTTGAGAAAGTGCCGTACGGCTTCCTTTTAGCAGCAATATTTTACCTTCTCCTCTTCTTTGCCGCGTTAACGTCCGCGATTTCCATGTTAGAGGTTGGGGTCGCTGTCCTGGTTGACGAGATCTCGCTGAGCAGATTGAAGGCCAGTTCTCTATTAACCGGGATAATCGTGGTCCTCGGGTTGCCGGCAGCATTAAGTTATTCGAGCATGGGTCTTCAAATCCTGAATACACCGATTCTTGATTTGCTGGATGTTTTGTTCGGCTCGCTCGGCATTATGTTGACCGCGTTGCTTATTTCTGTATCAGTAACGTGGTTTTTCGAGAAGCGAGATATCGTGAATCAGATAAACAAAAATGCACGGTGGCACTTAGGGGGCGTCATTTATTTCCTGCTCAAATACCTGATTCCGCTGGCTCTGCTCTATGTATTAGCTACCAGAATCGCATATTACGTGGTATAGCTCTGACCTCTGAACCTTGCATCCAATCCGGTTCGACGCAGGCATAGTTAACTCTAAAGAGGCCGTAACCCTTACCCAGCTCTTTAAGATAAAAGCACCCGAATTCTTAATAAGTGAACGAAGAAATAAAGCGGGGGTTGCTGAGTCTGGAAAAGGCGCAGGGCTTAGGACCCTGTCTCGTAGGAGTCCGCGTGTTCAAATCACGCCCCCCGCATTGCCCTTTCCCCGGAATAAAAGTTCTTGGAGCTTATATTCTAAAAAACCTCAGCTTAATTTTCATCTCCTTAGCATAGAAGTCGTCACTAAATCCTTGGAAGCCACTCTGACAGGAAAGGTGAAGGGAGAGGACACAAAATCGTAACTCCTTCTTCTCACGCTTCTTTCATCGTAAAGACTTCAAAGGGAACGCTCGGAAAGATTTTAATTGCCATCAAATCAGCCCAATATCGTGTGAATGTTGCGTACGTCATTTCATCTGCTTCACTCACAATTACAACGCAATTCTGACCATAGGCACTCGGAAATTCGAATGCATGATATTTAATCTTCTTATAAGCGTCCAAGACCGCTTCTGGAGCTTCACCATCGAGCATTGCAAAAAATCGACGACTGACTTCCTAGAACTTCCCCGGTTCCCATTTACCAATCATTACAGTTCTCGTGTTTTCCACCCCCTTTCGTTTTATACAACGGTAAATAGGCATAAAAAGTTGACGATGCGAGGATTCGGCTCGGATATGTGACTGAGAAGAAAGTCAGAAAAATCAAGCGTTAAACAATCAGTCTTTTTTTCATCAGGTTCACGGAGAGCACGAACAAAACCAATGAAACGGCTATGATCCACGCTAAATTAATCAAGAGAAAACCACTGGGCGTTGCAAGCGTAAGCGAGCGCACTATCGTGACCACGTGGGTGAGTGGGAGGATCGCAAAGGCGAAGTACTGTATCGGCTCTGGTAGAAGCGAAAGGGGGAAAAAGGTGCCGCTAAAGAGAAACATCGGAGTGATAAAGAGAAAGGTTGGATAACTTAAAGAATTGATGTTGGGCGTAATGGCGGTAAAGCACATGCCAATGGTCGCAAAGAGAAAACCAGCAATGAAAGAAAACGGAAGTATCAGCAAGGAAGAGGGCAGTTCGATAAGGCCAAAAAAGGCGATCACCACTAGCATGAGTGTGGCATGGAGAAGACTTCGGGTGGCGCCCCAGAGGAGCTCACCCGTTATTACTTCTTCAATGCTCAGCGGCGTTGCGATGATCGCATCAAAGGTTTTCTGGTAATACATACGGACATACGAGCCGTAGGTGCACTCGAAGAAAGCCGCGTTCATAATCGCAATGGATAGCAATGCAGGGGCAATAAATCGAGGATACGACATTCCCTCAATCACCTCGATAAAGCTTCCGAGCCCAAATCCCAGTGCAAAGAGATAGAGGACGGGTTCCAGAAGCGGTGGGAGAAAATTCACTTTGTAGGTCTTCATAAACACGTCCTTGTTTCGAGTCCATACCTTCCACACACGCCTACTGAGCTTTGGCACCGCAAAATAAGACATATCATTCACTCCCTGAGTTTTTTTCCAGTTAGTTTCAAAAACACATCTTCCAGTGTGGCTGCACGAACAGTTATTTGCCCCAGTTTGCATTCATTCAGGAGTGCAGCAGTAATTTTCTGAGGATCGGTGGTATACGCCTGTATCGTATCCCCAAACACGTCATAGCTCACCGCATTTCTCGTCAAGCACGCTTCCGCCTTCGGCGTGTGCTCCGCCTCCACAATATCCGTTCCCACATAATCCTTGACTAACGCGGCAGGCTTTCCTTCCGCGATGATCTTAGCGTAATCCATAATCACCAATCGATCACACAACCGGGCCGCTTCTTCTAGATAGTGCGTGGTGAGCACGATCGTAATCCCTTTGGCCTGTAAGGCTTTGAGCTTATCCCAGGTAAGGTGGCGTGCTTGCGGATCAAGCCCAATGGTGGGCTCGTCAAGAATCAAGAGCTGGGGCGTATTAATAAGTGCTCGTGCGAGGATCACGCGCCGTTTCATCCCCCCTGATAACTGGTCAATTAACGTATCTCTTTTCTCCTGTAATTGTACGAAATCCAAGAGCTCATCGATGATTTGTGCTGCTTTCGTCCGCGGAATATCGAAATAACGCGAATAGACGAGGAGATTATCATAGACCGTGAAATCAGGGTCAAGGTTGTTTTCTTGGGGCATCACTCCTAACAGGTTCTTAATTTCCCGCTGTCTTGTATTCACATCCATTCCAAAAACTTCCAGCTTTCCCCCTGTTTTAGGCGAGACGCATTGAATCATTTTCATTATAGTTGTCTTTCCCGCTCCATTTGGACCGAGAAATCCAAACAACTCTCCCCCCTCAACTGTAAAGCTCACCCTATCAACCGCAACAAAATCGCCAAACTGTTTCTTCAAATCCTCTGCCACAATCACGGAAACGATGCCAACTCACCAGAGTACATATTACAAACGGCAGATTAAATAATTTCTGTCAAGCCTCTCGGGATTGAAATTGCGATCAAATCGTGGATGTACGACGTGAATACCGAACCACGAAACCATGTGGCCTGTAACTAGGTGTAGGAATGCACGAAGCTAGACGAAAGGCCCGCAACCATGTGTGAAACCAAAAAATCGAGCCACTATAACGGTCCTAAGGTCATACAAAAGGCGATAACAGTAATATCCAAAAGAAGCACAAACGTCTTTTGGACGGGTGCTTGATACTTGTGTGCTTTCTTCATTTCAGTGCGGTAGATAAATGTGGTGACTATAACAACGCAAAAATACACCAAAAAACACCAAAAATAAATTGTTAAAAGAACGTTTTGTAATTCTAGATTTGCTATTACGAGTGCTGCAGATAACCCGGTAAAGGCAAAAAATAAGGATAAGAAATGTAACTCTTTTGATTTTTCATAGGGGAACACGATCATTAAGAGAAAAGAAATACACCCTAAAATCCCCATGAGCTGAATTAACGCTACATTCAAGGTTAAATATGACCCGATGTTGAGCCACACGGGTAACAGCAATACCGCAAAGACGGTTAATCCCGCTTTATAAAGGAGCATAGACGTCCGATTTTCCGGGATCGAATACCCTAAATCACAATAGTAATGCCACCAGTAGTTATATTTTTTGTAGTACGTGAGCATTGCAAGATGGCTCAAAAGGAAAAAGATAATCGCACCGGAAATCCCCAGCATGAGTTCAGTCATACGTTGTTTGCCTCTACTCTATTACCCGCATTTTTTCTTATTGAGATAAGAGTTTTATCCGCTCTGATTTTGGTTAGGTAGCTTTCTGAAGGCCTCTACTTCAGCACATCTAATAACGCAACGCGCTCTAACACCAGCAATTTCAACTTCTCCTCACTCACCGCGTTCAGCTCCTCCTCCGTAATGGCAAAAAATTTCTTCACGCTGTCTTTTCTGAACTCATTCTGCTCTAATTCCAACTCTAATTCCTGGAGTGGTTCCTCTTTTATCCTCACCCTCCTTTTTAGCTCTTCTGCAACAACGTCGAGATCTTTCTCGCCTCCTCCATCAACAATAACGATGACAACGTTGTTCTCGCCTTTTGTCACACCCATAGCCAGTGCTCGTTCGATCTGCCTCTTTCCCGCTGCATATAAAAGGATCTCCAAACTTAAATCGCTTGTTAAACCCTTCTTCTGCTCTACGGCTCTTACCGCCTTCTTCACTGCTGAGGTTACATGCTCCGCCCCCACTATCAGCTCTGCATTAAAAGCCTGGATAGTTACTGCGAACTCCTGAGCGATAGCTCTCAAGATCGAGAGGAACCCGTCTACCTCTTCTATGGTAACGGTGCCAGCAACTATCGTGCAATGGATTTCTCGCTCTTCACTATACGGCATTTTTGCTCGATCTAGTTCTTGGGATGACTCACACCATAAATTTTTGATTACCGCTTAAAGATACCCACGCTCCACCAGCACTTCTGCATTCAATATGGATGCGCCCGCAGCGCCCCGTACGGTATTGTGCCCTTGTACAATGTACTTGATCTCGTTCCCCAATCTCCCTGCTCTTATTCGCCCCACTGACACACTCATGCCATTACCCGCATCGCGGTCCAACTTCGGCTGAGGCCTGTCCTGCTCCTCCCGAACTATTATAGGCTTCTCGGGAGCGAAAGGTGTTTTTATATCGCTGGTGAAGTTCTTAAAAGCCGCTTTTACCTCCTCTGCACGCACAGCCTCCTCGAAGTTAATCCATATTGCTTCGGTATGACCATCCATCACCGGAACGCGATGGCAGGACGCGCACAGGGTGAATGGTGCGCTCTTTATCTCTGAACCTTCCAGCGTTCCGAGAATCTTGAGGGGCTCACTCTCCATCTTTTCCTCCTCCTTACCGATGAAGGGTATCACATTATCCAAGATCGCCATTGACGGCAGACCGGTATACCCGGCACCTGATACCGCTTGCATCGTTGAGACGTGCACCGCTTTGATCCCGAAGCGCATTAACGGTTTCAAGCTCATGGTCATAACGATGGTCGAGCAGTTCGGATTAGTTGTAATAAACCCGTCCCATCCTCTCTTCGACTTTTGCACCTCGATGAGAGCCAGATGATCCGCGTTTATCTCAGGTATAATCAGAGGTACGTCCTTCTCCATGCGATGTACCGCAACATTACTGGAAACGCCATAGCCCAACTGTGCACATCTCTTCTCCACTTCGCTTGCAATCGGCCCTGGCAATGCAGAGAACATGATTGCTATGTCTTCCTTATCTGAAGGGCCAATGTCATTCATCGACCGCACCACCATCTCGGCTGCTTCCTCCGGCATCTCATACGGGAGGAACCATTTCGCTACCTCTTTGTATTTCTTGCCCGCACTTCGCTCTGACGCAAATAACGCTCCGAGTTCAAACCACGGATGCCCTTCAAGGAGCTGCACAAACCGCTGGCCTACGCTCCCGGTCGCACCTAATATCCCCACTTTTCGTTTTTTCATAAGCCCCCTACCATAATTCCTTCTTTTGAAAAAGATTTAAATGTTCAGCAAAGATTAGTAGTGGAATAAGGTAATTTTGAAAGGTGAGAAACAGTAATGGCACGATTTCCAGAAGCGGAGGCACGGCTCTTCCGGGTGAAAATATGTATGAATTGTAATGCACGAAACGCGATGCGAGCGACGCGATGTCGAAAATGCAACTCGAGCAACCTGAGATTGAAATCCACGCATCGAGGCAAATAATCGCTTGTTTGGGCACTGCGAGCTCTCGCGACCTATATCATGAAAACGGCTAAAGTAATAGCAATAGCGGGAAAAGGGGGAACCGGAAAAACAGCGATTGCTGCTCTTCTAATAAAGGAACTTCTGCACGCTCAGGATAACCATGATATGAGTATATTGGCTATAGACGCTGACGCGGACGCTAACCTGTCTGACGCGCTCGGCATATCGTATGAGAGAACCGTTGGCGATATACGCGAAAGCTTGCTGGATGAAAAACAGCAAGACATAGGATTAGACCTGAGGTCACAATTCGAGAGCAAAATAGCAGAGATAATAGTAGAAGAGGACGATTATGACCTGCTTGTTATGGGCCGTCCAGAGGGGCCGGGTTGCTATTGTCCGGTAAATCACCTCATACGAATGATTATCGATACACTGGCAACGAACTACGATTACACGGTGATCGATTGCGAAGCTGGTTTGGAGCACCTCAGCCGGAGAACAACGAGGGACGTTGATCTAATGCTTGTGGTGCTCGATACGACGGTGAAGAGCATGAAAACAGCGTTACGGTTGAAAAAAATCGCAGAAGAAATAGGAATTGACGTGAAGAAACTCAAAACGATTGCGAATAAGATACCTGAAGGTGCTGAAACTATGATCCGAGAGGCAGCACAGAAACATGAGCTTGTAATAGAAGAAATCATACCTTTTGATCCGTTAATCCCCGAATACGACTCTAAAGAGATACCAATTCTGAATTTACCCGACGATGCACCGTCGGTTATCGCTGTCAGGAGGGTCGTAGCGAAGATAGCGTAATGCACGGTGCACGAGCTACCAGCTAGATAAAAATGAAGATCGTTGTTAGTGGAACGGTGCAAGGTGTTGGTTTTCGGCCGACCGTGTATAGGGTAGCACAATCGCTGGGCTTGAAGGGCTATGTGCTCAACAAAGGCTCAAATGTCGAAATTGGAATTGAACGCGATGCGCAAAAGGACGAATTCTTGAACTCGTTACTGAAGAAACTGCCCCCGCTTGCCGCAATTGACAAGATAGAGGTGACAAACGAGCCGGTTACGGGATATACAGATTTTGAGATAATAAACAGCTCGGATGGGAAGAAAACATCTGTTACGCCCGTCGATACCGCGATATGTGAGGAGTGCGTACGAGAATTATTTGACAAGAATAATCGCCGTTATCTCTATCCGTTTATCAATTGCACCAATTGCGGAGCTCGATTCTCGGTTATTGAGCGTGTCCCTTATGACCGAGCTCATACCTCAATGCAGGATTTTACGATGTGTGAAGCATGCCTCGCCGAATACAGAAGCCCCGAGGACAGACGATTTCATGCACAAACAATTTCGTGTCCACGATGCGGACCAAAGTACACGCTTTATGAGAAAAACGGGGCGGCACTGGATGATGAAAATCCCATAAAGACCTTTGCACAGTTAGTTGATGAAGGAGCAATTGGCATCGCGAAGAGTTGGGGTGGTATGCACCTTCTCTGCACCTTTGCCCAGGCAAGCAGGCTGAGAGAGCTCTACGGTAGGCCTGCAAAACCCTTTGCGGTGATGTTGAGGGATTTGCATGCATTAGAGAAGTACGTGGAGTTAAACGACGATGAAGAAAAAGTGCTGACCTCCGCTCACAGACCTGTGGTGCTTTTAGATAAAAAGAGAGCTTTGGAGGATTTATTTGATATTTCACCCGGATTAGGAACTGTTGGCGCATATTTGCCGTATTCCGGTTTCCATTACGTTCTGTTCCATTATCTGCGTTCGGAGGGGATTATAATGACCTCTGCAAATATCCCGGGCGAGCCGATGATCATCAGGAACGAAGAAGCAGTCAATTTAAATGCGGATTGCTCCCTCTTGCACAACAGGAGAATCGTGAACCGACTGGATGATTCGGTCATCCGGTGCTATGAAGGCGAAAAATTTTTTCTGCGAAAGTCACGAGGGTTTATCCCAACGGTCATAAAAGTCCCGTATACTGAGAGTATCTTGTCCGTCGGCGCGATGGAAAATGTCTCATCCAGTATCTCAAAAGAGGGTAGGCTGTATACCAGTCAATACATCGGTAATACAGTTCACTATCCAACCGTTGAATTTTTAGCAGCGGGTACCCAGCACCTTATGAACCTCTTGGGATTATCCATGGCCGATATTCATGCGATTGGGGTAGACCTGCATCCACGGTATTCAACGAAGAGGTATGGTATGAAGCTGGCTGATGAATATTCATGTGAACTGGTCGAGGTGCAGCACCATTGGGCTCATGCAGCTTCGCTGATGCTCGATAGGGGTGTAGAAGAAGTCGTTGCGTTAACCCTAGATGGAACGGGCTATGGCGCGGATAGAAAAGCATGGGGTGGTGAAATCCTGCGGTCGAGTTACTACAACTATGACCGCGTGGGTGCACTGGAGGATCTACCACTCATTGGCGGCGAGATGGCAATAAAGGACCCCCGAAGGATACTGTTTGCGATTTTTTCGCTTTTAGGCAGAGATTCAATTGCGGCGCAGTTTGTGACCGAACAGGAAGCGGAGATCATGGTAAAACTTCTGACGAAAGCACCACAAACGAGTAGCTTCGGTCGGGTCTTGGATGCGTTATCGTGTTATCTTGGCATCTGTCTACGAATGACCTACGATGGTGAGCCGGCAATGAAGCTCGAACGATATTTAGCGCTGGGTGAGCACACGTATGAATTCGAGACGACCGTTGAACTACGTAACGGCCATAAAATCGTCAAGACGCTCCCGCTGTTTGACCAGTTGGCGGAATATCGGATCCGTACGGAAAAAGAGAAGGCGGACGTTGCGTATTCCTTTGTCTCTGCGCTCATTAAGGAAATGGTGGAGATTGCCGCGGATGTTTGCGATAACACAGGAATCCCCGCTATCGGGATGACGGGCGGGGTTTCGTATGACGTACCGATTGTCAAGATGGCGACACCGTTAGTAAAAGCGCGAGGATTACGGTTTTTAACCCATGAGAGGATACCGAACGGAGATGGAGGGATTTCGGTCGGACAAAATGTTATTATTGGGCATTTAAAATCAAGAAAGTAATAGTTAAGACAAGATGTGCTTGGGGATTCCCGCGAAAGTGGTGGAGATCAGCAGTGCAGAAGGGATGAGGAGAAAGGCAAAGGCGGATTTCGGTGGCGTCTCCCGTGAAATAGACATCTCGTTGGTTGATGCAAACGTAGGAGACTACGTCATTGTTCATGCGGGCTTTGCCATAGAGATCCTCGACGAAGAGGAGGCGAAAGAATCGCTCAAAGTGTGGACAGAACTGCTTGAAAAATACGACGAGCTTGGTTAGACACTAAAAAAGAGAAAAATGTTTAGATATCGAAGCGAGGAGATCGCACAGCAGATCGTCAAGAAATTGAAAGCCTTGGAGCTCACGTTACGAGTAATGCACGTGTGCGGCACCCACCAGGATACCTTGGTGAGATTCGGCCTGGATTCGATGTTAAAAGAGGCAGGAGTTGAAGTGCGTGCTGGCCCCGGGTGTCCGGTTTGTGTCACGACGGCAAAGGAGATTGAAGAAGCAATTGCACTAGCGCGCGCCGGGAAAGTGGTTGCGACGTTTGGTGATATGTTCAGAGTTCCCGGCGTACGAGAATCATTAGCGGACGTGAAGGCAGAGGGTTTTGATATACGAATGGTCTACAGCATAACAGACTGCCTTGGGATCGCGGAGAAAACAGATAAGGATGTCGTCTTCTTTTCCATCGGGTTTGAAACCACAGCACCCACTCCTGCATCGGTCATATTAAATAATCCACCAGAGAATTTCTCTATCCTCTCGGCGCACCGGCTCATCCCACCCGCAATGGACGCGTTGATACAAATGGGCGAGCTGAAGATAGACGGGTTCATCGATCCCGGTCATGTTTCTGCAATCATCGGTGCAGCGGCCTATGAATTTCTATCGAGGAACTATAAGATACCGCAGGTTATAGCGGGTTTCGAACCGCTGGATCTGCTCGTTGCCATTTATATGCTCGCAATGCAGGTACACCGGGGAGAGGCAAGAGTAGAGAATGAATATGCACGGGTCGTGAAGCACGAGGGAAATGAGAAAGCAAAGCGAATAATGGAAGAAGTGTTTGAACCCTGCGACGTCAGCTGGCGCGGGTTTTCAGTCATACCGGGGAGCGGTCTCACGGTGAAAGAAGAATTCGCAGACCATGACGCCCGGAAACGCTACGAAGATGAGTTAAGCGAGTTATACAGTGAGTATAAAGAACCCGAGGGCTGTAGATGTGGCGAGATCTTGAGAGGGGTGGTGTTTCCCGATGAATGTCCGCTGTTTGGCACGACGTGCACGCCTCAGCATCCTGTTGGGCCTTGTATGGTATCCCGCGAAGGCTTCTGTAATATACTGTTTCGATACGGCACAGTGTAGGCAGAAGAAACCAAAAATAACAACTACTTCGCAAAAAGTGTGTAGGGATTATGTAAACTGACCCCGTTCCACCTGAAATCTGGCAGAAGGTTTTGTATATATGACAACCTTTATATTAATCATCGATATTGCTCTAATCGAGCACTATTTGCCAAAAAGGTGATCGCGTATGGGAAGAAGCGAGATGAAGAAGGACTTTCGGAAGGATACTCGGGCAGCTTCTCCTGTTATTGGGGTTGTCATAATGATCGCCATTACGATCGTGATATCCGTAATGGTTGCACAGCTCGCCAATTCAATGCTTAGCGATATAACAAAATTGCAGGGAATATCATGTGTAATTGAGGATGGAGTCGGGGGTACGGAAGTAGTCATAATCCACTATGGTGGGCTTGCGGTAGCTAATGCTTATGCGGTGGAAAATTCAAAAATTGTCGGGTGGATAATATTTCGGTGACGTTGGATGGTAATGACATCGCGGTAGACAAGGTAATGCTGGGTAGCGATGGTGACAAAAACTTCGAGTCGGGCGAGGAGATGAAAATCACGGTTCCAAAACTGCGCCTAGGAGATGAAATTGGCATAGTTTATAAGCCTACAGGGGAAAAACTGGTAAAATTCACGGTGGGATAAAACATCAGGATCAGGAGCAGAAAGAGGGAAGTTGGCTGGCCCGCTTTCATACGGTTTTGTCTTATCTACCTTTCGTTTGAGCAGTGTTTACTGGAAAGCTTATGATTCTATAAACTAACGTACACCTTACCGTTATCCGTTTCTAACCTGAAACGGAGCGGTAAGATGCACAGGAGATATCAAATAACCCACGAGAGCGTTTTTTGTCGAGAGTTTTTATAAAAGAAAACTCTAAATTATGTGACCTCGCATAAAAAGACCGGGAACAATCAGACTGAATTTAAAAAAAGCACGAGAGAGAGAAAGAAGTATGCACGAGTGGGCATTGGCAGAAGCGGTAATTTCTACCGCAATTGAGGAATCGCGAAAAGAAGGGTTGGAAGAGATCACCGAAATAGTACTTAAGATTGGCGAATTACAGCAAATGGAGATCGAGGTATTTCAATTTGCCTTAGATGAAATTGCCAAAGCTTACGATGCTGACTCGCTGCTGATGAACATGAAGGTAAAAATAGAAACAGAGCGGGCTGTTTTCAAGTGCCGTGTCTGCGGACGCGAATGGGATTTTAGTGAGGCGAGCTTAGGCGAGGAGGAGGGTGAAGCAGTTCATTTTGCACCTGAGGTTGCTCATGCGTACATCAGATGTCCCTCGTGCAAGAGCCCTGATTTTGAAGTAATGCAAGGGCGAGGCGTTTTGATACAGTCGATAAAGGGGAAGAGGTAGATCATAAGATGGTGATGGATCCGCGGTTAAGCATCATTGATACCCGATTAGCGGGAATAAAGCGGGTGATTGCGGTATCAGGTGGCAAAGGTGGCATTGGTAAGAGTTTAACCTCATCCTTGCTTGCGCTCACGTTGTCGCAATTGGGCTATAAGGTTGGGCTACTGGATCTAGATTTGTCCGCGCCATCTACTCATGTGATTCTGGGCGTGGATGGTGTGTATCCGAAAGAGGAGAAAGGGATCATTCCACCAGAGGTCCACGGCATTTCATTTATGAGCATTGTCTATTTCACCGGTAACGAACCCGCGCCACTCCGCGGTAACGATATTACGAATGCGATGCTGGAATTGCTGGCCATCACCCAATGGGGTACGTTAGATTTTCTCATTGTCGATCTGCCGCCGGGCATTGGCGATGCGTCGATGGATGTTATACGATGGCTCAAGCGGGCGGAGTTCCTAGTCATGACCACTGCTTCGAAAGTGGCACTGGAAACGGTGAAGAAGGTAATAAAAATTCTCGAGGAGTTACATAAGCCCATTATCGGCGTCATTGAGAATATGAAGATGCGCGAGTCTTCTTCAGTGCACGAGACGCTGAGAGAATTCGATGTGCCCATCTTAGGTGCAATAACGTTCGATATGAACCTTGAAGATTCAATAGGCGACGTTGACGCATTGCTGGAGACCGACATGGCCACACAGTTCAAAGAGATTGTAACGGGCAATCCCAAGTTTAGACTTGGGCAATGAGGTAGAGATCTCGTCTTCGAAAATAGAGATCTTCTCAAGCTTCAGCAGCGATAACAAACTACAGGAACCGGATGAATTATTGTAAGCAGAAATCAACAAATTCTCGGCACGGGATCGCCAATTGGAGTCTCCACAATCCGCCTACCGCCAACTCGGGTCTTCATCACGACGCCTTTAAACTCGTTCGTCGCCGACCCAATGATCGCGGCATCTTTCCCCTGGTCTGTTCTCCGTAGCGCGTGAAGTACATCATCGGCTTTTTCTTTGACCACACCCATCACCACCTTCCCTTCATTACCGATCTCCAACGGGTCTATCCCTAACAGTTCACACGCACTTCGAACCGATTCTCGTATCGGGATTTTTTCCTCCTCTATAAGAATGCCAACGTCCGATTTCTCACTGAATTCATTGAGTGAATTTGCGAGTCCACCTCTCGTCGGATCCTTCATGGCAACTACACCGCCCACCTCCAAGAGCTTGTGAATAGGCTTGTTTAACGGACTAATATCTGATTTCAGCTCGGTATCAAATTCGAACCCTTCTCTGAAGGAAAGTAACGCGACACCATGATCGCCCACGTAGCCTGAAACGATTATTGTATCTCCCGCCCTCAGATTAGAGTCTGTTAACCAGTTACTCGCTAACGCACGGTATTTTCTCACTTCCGCCATATTCTTATCCAATGCTTTGGTTCGCTTTCCGATCGCCGAGGTATTCACCACCAGTTTCTCCACGGCTCCCCGTTCAACAACTTTCGTATCTCCGGTAACGACCGCAACCTCTGCCTCTTCACACGTCTTCCTCATGCTCGCTAACACTCGTTCAAACTCATCGACTGAAAACCCCTCTTCGATAACAAATGCCGCCGACAAGCACAGCGGTTCTGCACCCATAACCGCAATATCGTTAACGGTACCGGCAATTGCCAAGCTCCCTATATCTCCACCCGGAAAAAATAACGGCTTCACCGTATGCGAGTCAGTAGTGAACACAATGTTCTCAACGACTGCCGAGTCGTCTAATGCTTGCAGGGGTACCTCTATCTCAGGTTTTAACTCACCGTTACCACCCATATTCGTGAAATTGAAGTAGTGTAGCACGAGTTTAAGCAACTCATGCATCCCTTCCCCGCCTGCACCGTGCTCCAGTTTGATACTGCCCTTCAACACCATTTACGAGATACCGTTCTTCACCCCTTATACCTTATTATTTGATGAAGAATAAGCTATAAGAAACTACCAGTAGGAGTTGTTGATACCATGAGTGCAAACCGAGTAATTGTTTTCATCACCTCAAACTCGCACAAAGTAGCAGAGATAAAAGAGTTGGCAGCTGCTGAATCCAAAGCTATAACAATCGAGCATCTTGACTGCGACTATCCCGAATTGCAGCTTGATGAGATAGAAGCGGTGGCCCGAGAAAGTGCGAAGTATATACGGGAGAAGACAGGGATAGTAGAGCCGTTCTTCATCGAAGATTCTGGGTTGCATATTCCCGCGTTAAACGGGTTTCCTGGCCCGTTCTCCGCCTTTGTCTTCAGGACCATTGGAAATCAAGGAATCCTGAAATTGATTGCTGATAAAAGAGGCGAAGAACGAAACGCTACGTTTAAGACTGTTGTCGCGTTCTGTGAATCGCACAAACACGATCCCGTCCTCTTTGCCGGCACCACTGACGGGAACATAGCGAATGAAAGTCGAGGAAGTGGGGGCTTTGGCTACGATCCCATATTTGAGATCAACGGAAAGACGTTTGCGGAGATGAGCTTTGCTGAGAAAAATACCATGTCACATCGAAGCAGAGCTTTCAGAAGGTTCCTGGAATATATCTCGTAGGTTTGGAGAAGAGGGTCTAGATATTGCTTGATTGCCATGTATTAATTTAGAAAAGCTTAAATGCACCCTGACACTCCTATATATTGAAGAGAAATGAAGAAACCAAAGGCGCGGAAGCGTTTTGCCGCGATTAAAATGGGGGAAGGAAAAACAGTATTTTCGAGCTATTCTCCCCTCCTCAAAATGATTTTATTCAATTCCGTTTTTCACAATGTGTCTTTATTTTTACCGCATCATCGTAAATTTTTTGACCTCTTTGAAGAGCTTGCGGATAAAGCGGTCGAAGCCGCGCAAGTATTGGTGGAGTTAGGTACCGATGATCACTCCACGCCCCCCTTTTTACTGACCCCTGACTCGCGCAGCTCCAGTCTTTCGCAAATCAGAGAAAGGCTTAAAGTAATAGAACAAGAGGGTGACTCAATTGTTCATCAAATCATCTATAGACTATTTTATGACCACACCCGAGTCACCGAGGAAAAAGGCGATATACGTTATTTCGCACATAATCTTGACAACGTCATAGATGGCATGGAAAAAGCAGTTGCACGATTGGCGTTCACGCCACGACCGAACATCCCACGACCAATAAGTGAGTTCTCGACGATTATACTCAAAGCAACGATGGAAATAAAAAACGCCGTGAGTTATTTGCGAAATATACGACATACTGAAACAACGTTAGAAGAATGCTGCATTAAGATAAACGAATTAGAAAACGAAGCTGACAAAATCAATCGGAAATGGCTGAAAATACTCATGACCACACCCACGGATAATCCAAATGAGGTGCTCGAACGACTCTTGCTTAAAGAGATCGTGGATATCCTGGAAGATACCATGGACAATTGTGAAGACGTGGCGAATATTTTGGAGACCTTTAGATTAAAGGGCGGCCTCTAATGGAATCTGCATTGGTTTATGTCATTGTGATCATAGTCCTCGCATTAATCTACAATTTCCTGAATGGTGCAAATGACAGTGCCAATTCGATCGCCACGGTAATCGCTACCAAAGCGTTAACACCGCTCAAAGCGTTGACCTTGTCAAGTGTGTTTAACCTCCTTGGTGCTTTCGCTTTTACCGAAGTAGCGAAGACCATTGGCAAAGGAATCGTTTCTACTACCAATTTGGCAACCGAGATTTTTTTCCTCATTCTTATAAGTGGCTTACTTGGTGCTATCCTCTGGACTTATCTCTGCACCGCTGTGGGCATACCCATAAGTGTGACGCATTCGTTGGTAGGTGCAATCATAGGTGCCGGACTCGTTGCAGGAGGAACGGGCATAATCCAGTGGAAGATCCTGACCGACAAAGTATTTCTCGCTATTGCGCTCGGTCCTTTTGTAGGATTTATTGCTGGCGCTTTGATCTTTTCACTTATAAGTTGGACGCTCTACCTCTTTTTTAAGAATACTTCTGCACCAAATACCGAGCGGTTCTTCATGAAACTCCAGCCTATTTCAGCCTCTTTCATGTCGTTCAGTCACGGAATGAATGATACCCAAAATGCGATGGGCGTGATTACCGCAGCTCTGATAGCAGGTGATTTTATTGTCACAACACCTGCAGAGCAATTTCCTGTTCCTTGGTGGGTGAGAATAAGTTGTGGAGTTATAATGGCGTTCGGCACACTCCTGATGGGTTCACAAGTAATAAGGACGATGGGGTGGCGATTAACGAAGCTGGAACCAAAGCATGGTTTCTCGGCAGAAGCCGGTGCGGGCCTCGCACTGGTGGGCGTGAGTTTAGCTGGCATGCCGGTAAGCACCACGCACGTCATGGGTTCATCAGTGATAGGGGGGACTTTTTTCCAAAGCCTTCGCAGGATACGATGGCCTGAAGTGATGCGAATGCTCACGGCGTGGGCGATAACCATACCCCTTTCCGCGGTCATTGGAGGAGTGGCCTATTGGCTGTTACAGTTTGGATTGTGAGGACAAATCAAGTAAGGGCTTTTTATATTGCTAAAGGATTTTTGGGCATTTAGATCATTCACGGCAAAAAGAAGAGGTTGAAGTAATATCTGCATATCTGAGCATCTCAAAGCTAAAGTCTTAGCTTATTTTCTTCGCCACAAATTCAAGAGCCTTCGTAATGCTGGTCTTTGGTCTGATCGTGGCAACCGGTATAGTAACTACCTTTTCAATCGTAGAACTGACGATGGGAGCACAGATAAGTGCGGATGCGCCATCTCTTTCCGCTTGTATCGCTCGTATTATTGCATCTTCAATGCCCGTAACCGCATATTCTTTAATGGCAATGATCCCCGTTCCAGCATTTATTGACCTCTGCTCGATCTCGTCCAAAACACCCCTCGTACCCAAAACGGCGATAAATCGCCGCTTCTCGCTCGCTTCTTCACCTTCGAGTTCCTGTATGGTGTGTATTATTCGCCTCAGGGTCCGCAAATTCGGATCCCGCTCACCAGAAAGAATTTTATAAAGCGTGCTCGAGGGTATTCCCGATCTCACGCTGAATTCTCCCATACTCATTCCCAGTCTCTGTTTGATAACTTTTGCGAGGCTGTCGGGGAACTTTGTATCATGCTCAAAGATCTCAGCCACGATATCGCCAGCGAGGGTCATGCCGTATAGTATAATAAGCGATTGCTTATATAAAAGTTACCGCCCCCCAGATTATACAAATAGGGAATTTAGTAGACAAAAATAGAAAAACTTTAATACTGCTCTGGCAAAAAGAGCATTTACGTACATGAAAATGTTGGATAAGATAGATTCTCTTCTTGTGGACCCTCGCATCTCTAATCTGTATTCCTGTATTCAATGTGGTGCGTGTACTTCGCTATGCCCTGCTGCTTCAATTGATAAGGAATACAATCCGAGAAGATTAGTCGAATGTCTCGTCACAGGATGGGATACGGAAGATTACCCCTTGGAAAAGTGCTTTTCTTGTTATACCTGTAAATATACCTGTAGAAAAGAAATTTGTGTGGCTGACATAGTTAAGGTTTTGAGGGAGAACGATGGGCCACGCGTAAATCGGGTGAAGTATCAAAACAAAACATACTACAACTCACTTTATGAGCGAGGGTTATGCGTCACGGTTGATGCTCTTTCTCCGGATAAGCTTCCCGAATGGGGTCGCTCGTGGGAAAAAATACAACCTAGAATGAGAAAGAGCCGGGCAGAACTCGGACTTGAAGGGCTATATCGCGAAATACCGCGAGAATCACTTGATGAGCTTCGAGAAATCATAGAGAGAACGGGCTATCAAAAGATCAAAAAAGAAGGAGAAGTTACCGAAGTAAACAAGATAATTCCGGAAAATAAAATTTATTTATTCCATAGCTGTCTTGGAGACGCACACTATCCGGGTATTACCGAGAGTATAAAATTCCTGTTTGAGCGGCTGAATATTGACTATCTAGACGATTCCAGGCACTCAACATGCGCTGGGTTCGGGTACTATGGCGATATAATACCGCTTTCCACAATGCTTGCAGTAAATGCGAGAAATTTCGCGTTGGCAGAAGAAGCTGGGTATCCTAATATTGCACCGGTCTGTCAAACAACCTACGGTGTGCTTACCGAGTCTGCGAAAATTCTGAAGGGTGAGCTAGGTAGGTGGGTAAATGAGGAAGTATTGCAAAGGGTGAACAGGAAATACCATGGTATGGTCAATATAGCCCATGTCTCAGAAATACTCTGGGCTCGCAGAGAGCGGCTAAAAGAGAACTTAAAGCACAGTCTTTACGGTCTAAGAGTAGCCACGCACAATGGCTGCCATTATACAAAAAAATTCAGGAAATCCGCAATACCGAATTTGTTGGATGATCTTGTCTCTGTTACCAGTACTTCCGAACGCCCCATCTTCCGAAAGAAATTTATAAGGACTACATCC
>CAYNTR010000031.1:0-19911 GCA_964400255.1 uncultured Halobacteria archaeon | reverse complement strand
GATACTAAGTTGAGGGTCTGGTGTTCGGAACCCTATGGTTTCGGAAGTACTGATTAAAGGTCGCTTGATTTTGCTCTGGTTCCACTCTTCCGCAATTTTTTTTAGTGTGGTATAATCTTCTTTTTTCAATTTTTCAAGCTGTTTCAGAGAAATAATATTTGCGAACAGACAGAGACGGAGTAAATGCTCCTTTCTTTCTGAAGATGTACCTAACTCATACAATACGGGTATGAGCTGATCGGACTCTAAAAAGAAGGTGCCTAATTTCCCCCTGACCAGACTTGGATACGTACTCAGGGAGGCACTCCCATGGATGAAATCAGAAGCTGTTTTTCCCGCTCGATCACCACAGATTATTGTTGGAATAATGCCCTCGACAAAGGGCTTCAAGTTCTGATTCGCAGCATCGCCCACGAGTAAGACATTGCCATAGACCCAGTTATCCGTGAGATACCGTATAGGTGCCCAGCCGCTCTTCTCTGTTACCACCGCGCCATCGCTCAGCTGGTCTTTTACCGGCGGAAGTTCCAGGAACTCTTCGTAACAGCTCTTGATCTTCTTCTGCGGCATAATAGTACCGACACCGACATTAGCGGTCGTGGACGATTTCGGGAGGATATAGGCGTAAGCGCCGGGTGCAAAATCGCCCAGATAGACCTGGAATCGATGAGGATTACTCAACTTCAACTTCTTCATCTCGAAACTCAATACCCATCCGCAGGTTGTTCTTTTGTCTATTTCAAACCCTAATAACTTTAAGACGGTCGAATCCACCCCATCCGCAGCGATTACCACACCGGGCTTGATTTCTTTTTCTCCCTCAGGTGTCTTTACCGTTGCTTTGGTCACGGTATACTCGTTTTTGACTTCCTGATTAATGAGTTCGGTATTGGTGAGTAGTTGAGCTCCGGCGTTTTCAGCAGTTGTTGCCAACCATCTATCAAAGTTGTTTCGGTTTACCATATAGGTGGACCACAGACTCCCAGTTCTCTCTATAATGATGCTATCAGCCCAGAAGGAATTTCCGGTGAGTTTCCAGACCACTTGTTCCGCAGGTATTTTGAAGGGTAGAAAGGGAAAGAGATATGTCCCAATACCCTCGCCGCATTGCACCGGAACACCAATTTCTTTCTTTTTGTCAATGAGTATCGTGTGAGCGCCTGCCTCAGCTGCCGCCCTTGCCGCACTACTTCCTGCGGGTCCTGCCCCCACTACCAATACATCACAACGAATTACCATTAGATTTCAAATATTTTCCTGCATCATTTTTGGTGTTTCATCATCGTGACATAAAAAGTTTCTAAAGGTCAAAGATTCTGAGGGGGAAACTCTACTCTAACTCTAACCACAAATTATTTATACCTGTAATCTTAAGATTGTCAATGGGAAAATGAAACGGATAAAAACGTATATTGAAAGATTGGATGAGCAGTTAGAGGGTGGCATTCCAACAGGTACGGTTTCGTTAATTTGTGGGACTCCCGGTTGTATGAAAAGTTCTTTGGCGTACAGTATTTTGTATAAAAACGCACTGGAGGATAACTTGAAGGGATTGTATATAACGCTTGAACAGGAGATAGAGAGTTTGAAGAAGCAAATGGAAACGCTGGGAATGGCTAAAGAAAGTGGAAATCTGACTATTGTGGACTATAAGATGATTGATAAGGAGTTAGGGGTGGATGTAAGATTTGAATTTAATTCAATAAAAAAGGTTCAAACTTATTTGGGTGATTTCTTAAAGCGAGAAGACTTTGATTTAATAGCAATAGATCCTCTTAATGCGTTATACTCCTTAACAAGCATTAAAAATCCCCGTAGAGAGATCTATAATTTTTTAACCATGCTAAGAGGCATGAAAGTAACAAGTTTAACAATTTCTGAAATGCATCAAGGAGACAATAAGTTTGGTAAATATGGGGTTGAGGACTTTCTTTCTGATGCGATAATACATATGGATTACAGGAGGGATAAAGATATCTTAGAGCGTTATCTTGGGATTGTAAAGATGAGGTACACAAATCATGATCTCAAATATTTCCCTTTATTTTATAATCAGGATAGATTTGTCATCTACACCAAAGAGGAGCTAGAATTATAAAGACAGTGGAGATCTCTTCACTTTTTCAGTGACGCCATAGCTGAAGAGTCGATGCTCTGCAAACATCTTTCGATCATTTCTTATTCCATCATTTCCTCCTTTCCCAAACTTTTAAATGATGTCTAACCTTTCTTTTCAAACATAATGACACAGCGCAGGTGCACCGTCTGCAGCAAACAGGCGTTGTATAGATGCACATACTGTAGAGATACCCTTTGTAAGACACATCTCCCGCCTGAAATGCACTGGTGCGTCGGACTTGAAGAATATAAAAGAGAAGCCCAGAGTACATCTTCTACTCCCCTCGAACTCAGACCAGAAGATAGGGGATGGAGTGTGGAAAAGAGGGTTCATACAAAAATTCCAGTTGGCATCTTCTCGGGTAACTATTCGTTTTTGCTCTTATTTCTCATTTCCATCTCTTTTGTGCTGCAATTACTCATCCCTAGCTATACACAGCACTTCATACTGAATCCTGCACTCGTAATGGAAAGACCATGGACGTTAATAACGCATATCTTCCTCCACTCTACGCAACATTTCGAGCACTTCTTCTTTAATATGCTCTTCTTCGTCTTCTTCGGTCCGGTACTTGAGCGGAGGATAGGGAGTTCGAAGTTCTTGCTCATCTTTTTCCTCTCGGGCATCGCTGCCGGACTTGGATGGACTTTAACCTCTGTTAACCCCGCATTGGGTGCGAGCGGAGCATTGAGCGGGATCTTCGCTACCCTTGCGGTACTGATGCCAAGAATGAAAGTATACTTATTCTTCGTTATACCGCTGGAGATGTGGATGACCCTCATTTTATTCGCTCTCCTCGACTTTGTAATGATTGGTTCTGGCGACATGATTGCACATACCGCACATTTATCAGGTCTTTTTTTCGGATTGCTTGCCGGTATGAGTTTAAAACGAACAGGTGCCGGGGTATAACTTCACCATGCCGATCTGATATCCAGACTTTTTTATGTTTTGCATGCTGACCAAATCACTGGAAAACCTTCAAGCTTTTTATAGTGGCCCCCCTATTTATGAGATGTATCCCAAAAGTGATATGAATGAGAAGAAGATGGGTGGGGACATCATCATTTCGTTGAGAAAGCTCGCCTTGTTAGGTGCGATAGAACAACCGATCAAGTTGTCTGCGGGTTATTTTGCGGAGTCTATTAACGCCAGCATGCAAACCGCAGCGAGGCGGCTCCAAGAGCTTGAAAGAGAAGGTTTCGCGCATAGAAGAATCACCGCTGATGGTCAATGGATAATGCTTACCAAAAAAGGGATAGAGCGATTAAAGAAAGACTGTTATGAATACCAAGAACTCTTTTTCACCACACCAAAAGTCGAGATCGAGATCGCGGGGCGTTTGGTTTCCGGTCTCGGTGAGGGCGGCTATTATACGACCCTTGAAGGCTATAAAAAGCAATTTGAGGCCAAATTAGGCTTTATCCCGTTTCCCGGGACGTTAAATCTGAGTCTGGACTTGCTCTGCATAGTGGCACGAAAGAAGTTGGATGGACGAAAAGGTATAAAAATCGATAGTTTTGAATCAGAAAACAGGACCTTTGGCGGTGCCAAGTGTTTCCCCTGTAAGATCTTGAATGAACGGGCTGAAGGAATTAAAAGCGCTGTAATCCTTCCTGAGCGAACGCATTATCCTGAAGATATTTTGGAGATCATTTCACCGGTTTATCTGCGAGGTGAACTCGATCTGAAAAATGGCGATGAGATACGAACACGGGTGGTGATATGAATTAGCAATGAACGCTACATACATGAGCGAGTCGGTCAAAAGAGGCATAGAATACATAAGGCAGGGAAAAGTCGTTTTGATCTACGATGCGGAGGATAGAGAAGGCGAGACAGATTTTGTGGTACCCGCTTCTTTTGTAACGCCCAAGAAAGTTGCTTATTTTAGAAATGAGGCCGGTGGACTTATCTGCGTTGCTATTCATCCTGTCGCCGCAGATCGACTTGGTCTCCCACTCATCAGTGATATTCTGCGAAACGTGAATGACAACTTTTCAGCCCTGAGGAAGATAGTCGAGGGTAAAGGCGACCTTTCATACGATAAACGTTCCTCCTTCTCCCTTTGGGTGAATCACCGTGATACCTTCACCGGCATAACGGATAGAGACCGAGCATTAACGATACAGAAGATAGGAGAAGCGGTCGAGAACGTATTAAACGGAAATGACACGGCTTACGATTTTTATACGGAATTCCGAACCCCGGGTCACGTCTCAATATTACGAGCTGCAGAAGGATTGCTCGATGAGAGGAGAGGACAAACAGAGCTTTCCGTGGCATTAGCCTTACTCGCAGGCATAACCCCGGCCATGGTGATATGCGAGATGTTAGACAATGAATCGGGAGGTGCCCTTTCTAAAGCGAATGCAAGGGCTTTCGCATCAGACCATGACACGGTATTTATGGAGGGTGACGAGATAAGAAAAGCGTTTGATTCGCTCTTCTCACCCTAAGATTCACCGAATTTATCCGCTGTTGTACCGAGTGTTCAAAGTGAGTAATATTACCAAGGTATAATTCTTATTATTATTAACACAGGGTGCATCAGCAACAAAGGCCTCTTCTTACCGCTTCGACACTATGAACTCTACGTGGATATCTGGAAAAGGACGCTATCTTCTTCACGGAGATGCATGTTTGTTCGGTCTGACCTGGCTAATTAATTATATCCGGTGAAATTGCTCTTCACCGCCATTGATGCGAGTTCGGTCCCAAGCACAAAGATAGCTCGCTTATGTTCTTCCTTGCTGCGATGCACCTGGAACGGAGAGATTTGAAGCTCTTTGTACCTCGAGAAATCGCAATCCAAGCTATTTTCCTCACAAAACTTCTTCATCTGAGCCAATAACATATGGAGATGTACCAGCTCTTCTTTCTTCATAACAATCCTTTGTTTTTTTATAGCATATAAATATTAGTGCTCACGGAGACATATTCCAGATGCCGCTGTGGCTTAGAGGTAGAGCAGCTGATTCGTAATCAGCAGGTCGTGGGTTCAAATCCCACCAGCGGCTTTCATTCACGATGCAACACAAAGCGGAAACCAAGACCATAATGCAGAAGGCAGATAACTTCAGCGAATGGTACAGTGAGATTCTGAAGCGTGCGGAGATATTAGACATCAGGTATCCGGTGAAAGGGGTATATGTATGGTATCCGTACGGATACAAAATTAGGAATCTCGTGTATGGGATTTTGCGATCTCTCTTGAATACCGGGCATGACGAGGTACAATTCCCTCTTTTTATACCAAAAGATGAGTTGATGAAGGAGAAGGAGCATATAAAGGGATTTGAGGAAGAGGTTTTTTGGGTGACCAAAGGGGGAAGCACGGAATTAGAGATCCCGCTTGCACTTCGCCCCACCTCCGAAACAGCGATATATCCCGTTTTTAAGGTATGGATACGATCGCACCGCGACCTACCGCTTCGGATCTACCAGATCGTGAATACCTTCAGATACGAAACCAAGCATACAAGACCACTCATTCGACTGCGTGAGATAACCTCCTTTAAGGAGGCGCACACTGCACATGCAACCCGAGCGGAAGCCGAAGAGCAAGTAAAAGAGGCTGTGGCGTTATACAAACGTTTCTTCGACACGCTTGCGGTTCCGTACGTAATCACACGGAGGCCTGAATGGGATAAATTCCCAGGTGCAGAGTATTCTATCGCATTCGATACGCTTATGCCCGATGGACGGACGATGCAAATCGGAACAATCCATCTCCTTGGCGAAAGCTTTGCACGAACGTTTGATATAAAATATGAGGATAAAGACGGCTCATTGAAGTTCGTCAATCAGACCTGTTATGGCATTTCGGAACGCTGCGTTGCCTCCGTGATCGCAATTCATGGTGACGATCACGGCTTGGTACTGCCACCTCAGGTTGCACCAATCCAGGTCGTTATAGTGCCTATTGTCTTCTCAGGCACCGACGTCGGAAATGCAGGAAGTACTGCAGTCGAACAAGCCTGCGCGCGTGTGTATGACGAATTGCAAAAAGCGGGTATACGAGCATTCGTGGATAACTCGGAGGATCGACCAGGAGCAAAGTATTATCGATGGGAGATGAAAGGAGTGCCCGCGAGAATAGAAATCGGTCCTCGAGATTTGAAAAAGAACAGCTGTGAGGTCATAAGGCGAAATGACGCTCAAAGGACGCACGTTCCACTTGACAACGTCGTATCCGAAGTGAAGAAGACGTTAGATGACCTCCAAAAAGGTATCCATGCGAGCGCAAAAGATACGCTCCACGCGCACATCTCCAAGAGCGAAGAAACCAGCGGTTCAAATAACGCGACAAGAGAAGAGAGGATGGAAGAGCTGAGGAAAAAGGCCGAACAGGGCATCCTGTCTCTATTTTTGTGCGATCGCGCAGAATGCGGGCAGGAATTAGAGGATGAACTCGGTATAAGCGTATTGGGAGCGCTCGTAGCTGAGATTGAAGCGGGCGATGACGAGCACGGTAAATGCATTATTTGTTCAAAAAGCGCAAAACGAGTGTATGCTGCACGAGCATATTAATAAATCGAAAAGCTTAAACAGGGCTAAATCTTTAGGGGTTATGGCGTATGGCACTGAATAAAGTGAGTAGCGAAGTCGGATATATCAATACCGTCATGACCAATGTTCGTAACGTCAGAAGGAGCGAGTTTAAACCATTCTTTGATGAGCTCAACGCCGCTGATTGTATTATTCTGGTAGGGGAAGGCCGGTCGCAAAGCGCTCTGTACATAGGAATGGGGCAGATGAATAAGACAGTCAAAACGATGATTGACATCGATTTCCCTGGGAGAAACATAGTGGAGGCGGCACCGGTACTGGAGAAAAGATATGAGAAGATAGCACTGCTCGTGAATTCTGGAAGCGGCGAAACAACCTCGCCTAAAATAGTGGTTAAACAGCTTTCTGAGTACATCGAGCACGAGAAAAGCGACAAATTCACAATCAATGCCGTCGTCTCGAACTTGGACTCCTCGATAGGACAGATAGGCGAGAAAGAGTATGGTCATGTTGTCGAATTGAGAGGGCGGAGGAAAAGGTCGGATGCCACGAACGAGTTTCTTAAACACGGCATAATGAACGATGTGTATGAATTGAGCTCGCTGTTGCTCTTCCAAAAGACGAAAGAAGCGATTAACGAAGAAAAGAACTATTCAGCGGTATTTAAAAAGATAGCAGACGAATCACCGATTATCGGCGAAATTGTGGATCGGTTTGTTCGTTCTGAGAAGTACCAGGAACTCATTGACAGGTTAGAAACGAGAAGCCGCATCACCCTGGGCGGGTTGGGACCTGCGAGAAATGTTGCAAAGATGACTGCGATACGGCTGCAACATGTGAAAAGAGCTCTGGGCGACGAAGCGTATTTATCAGGACCGTTTGCGCCACGCCCTCGTGCCTGTGATATCCTAGTTTTACTCTCGTGGTCAGGAGAGACCGAGTCCATTTTAGGATGGTGTCGAGAGCAGAAGGAATTTGGTGCTTATGTTTATTCTATTGTTGGCAACGAATCAACCTTATCGAGGGAGTCTGAAAGTTACATCATCGAATCTCCACCGACGTCGTTCTACGAGCGGGCGACGTTTGCACTCAGTCCACTTCCGTTACATTTGGTGGAACGATTGAATCAGCGAAGGTTCGTGC
This sequence comes from uncultured Halobacteria archaeon, assembly GCA_964400255.1. Taxonomy (GTDB): domain Archaea; phylum Halobacteriota; class Syntropharchaeia; order Alkanophagales; family Methanospirareceae; genus JACGMN01. The sequence continues at coordinate 12,137 of CAYNTR010000031.1, read as the reverse complement.
TGCCTGAGTACATCATGGAATGGTGGGAACACTCCGTGACGCAGTAAACAACGACCCATACAAAATGAATGCCGGAAGATAAAAGCGTATCGGCACGTTGCGCACGTTGAGCAGCTAACAAGTGTTAAGGAGCTTTCTTTACTGCGATCATCGTTTTCCCGCACTTCACACGGGTACCCTCTTTCACAAGCATTTCGAACCCTTTGGGAATGCTTACATCCACGCGAGAGCCAAAACAAATCTTACCTATCCGATCACCCTGCCGTATCTCCTGCCCCTCGTTCACCTCGCACAATATTCGCCGTGTTAACAAGCCCGCTATTTGCACGATTGTTATATCACCATGGTTTGTGCTCAGTTCTATGGTGTTTCTCGTGTTGAAATCAGCACTTCGGAAGAAAGCGGGCTTAAAAGATCCTTTCGCAGGCGTTATTCTTTTCACTACGCCGTCTAACGGCGCGGTCGTGATGTGCACATTATGAAGATGCATAAAGATGGTAATCGTTCTGCTCTCTTCGCCGATTCTTATAATCTTCCCACTTGCCGGTGAAAGGATGTGTTCGGTCATATGAATTCCCTCATCCGTGTTAATCCCCCTTAAAGCCATATCTTCCTAACAACGGCACGAAAACGACATCGCCTTTTTTCTCCCGCTCTACTCCGTTTCTCTTCTCAACTAAATACAATGCTTGCCTGTATTTCCCGATCGGTATAACCATTTTGCCACCGGTCTTCAACTGTTCCAGTAACGGAGGCGGCACATCAGGAGCTGTACAGGTCACATTGATTTTGTCGTACGGTGCATGTTCAGGCAACCCAAGAGTGCCATCTCCGAGTATCACCGTCACATTTGAGTACCCTGCATGTCTCAGGTTCTCGTTCGAAAACTCAACCAGCCACTTGATCCTCTCAATCGAATAAACATGTCCCGCACTGCCTATTATCTCCGCAATGACCGCGGCATGGTACCCTGACCCTGCACCGATTTCAAGCACTTGTTCTCCCTCCTTAAGCTCTAAGAGATCACACATCATCGCCACCATGTGTGGAGCACTTATCGTTTGTCCTTCTCCAATGGGCAACGGATAATCGCCGTACGCCTGAGCACTAAGATGAGAAGGTACAAAAAGGTGCCGCTTGACCCGCCACATTGCTGTCAAAACATTTTCACTGACACCTTGTCTTCTGAGGAGTTCAACCAGTCTTTTTCTCCCTTCCACGTATTCTTGCTCCTCTTCCTCCATCTTTCAGATTAACCACGCATTAAAAATTACGAATTGTTAAAGCTATAAGCGTGCTTTTTAGATATTCGTTGTGCTTTGAACGTATTCACCATTCTGCCTGTTCCTCCTCCGCTCTCCGCTTTTGCTCCAAGAAACCATACACTGCACTATGAGGTGCCCCCTGTATCAGCATTGCCAGTGCTTCGGACGCCGTTTTTATCTGTTGCGAATACCCAATCAAGCTTATCGTCTTTCCGTAAACCGAGATTATCACTTCTGCCAGGTTCTCTATCGTCTGCCTCGTTTTTCCATTTCGCCCTATTACACGTCCTTTCACACGATTTAACGTTTTCGGCGAGAGATGGGATAGTGAGATGACCTCTAAGATGAGAAAATCGTCATCAAGTAGTCGAAAAGCATTTTGGGGCGAGAAACCTCTACCAATCGCTTTTATTACCTCAGCAACTCGGAGCGCTTTGATCGGATCACCGCCCTCTATACTCTCGATATGCACTTCCCCTTCAATACTATCTATGGTTATCGTGCTCTCGGATTTTTTCTCTATATCACCTTTTACGATCCCTTTTTGACCAATGAGCACTGCTATTCTATCCTGAGGAATCTTAACGTGTTGGTTAATCATCTGTTTTGAGCTCCTTAATCCAGAACCGCAGATTACACGTAGTAATCATTTTACCTGCCTTTGTATTTTAACTTTTGCTTGCCGAGCTCGAGGAATCCACCATTGTACCGGACATCCTTATGAGCTCTTCACCATCCTCATGACATCATCTTCTGAATACGTGAGTCCGAGTTTGTTGAAGAAGAGAATGATATTCCTCACATCTCTCTGAAGAAACCTCTCGGCATTCGGATGATCTAAAAGGAGGGCTTGCCCCATATCTATTATTATCGGCTCTATTTCGATCTCTGCGCCGGTATTTGCTGTTGTTCCAAATTCGCGCTCCACATAGCCCTTCATCACGATATTAAACTCACTGAGATCTGCATGCACCAGTGTTCCCTTCTCGTACAGGGCTTTTATAGCAGAAATAATGCGCAAGAAGAGTTCTTCAGGGTTAACATCGCTGATGAGGATGTCTTCGGGAATGTCTTTCAATCGCGGTGCTGGCACCCCATCTTTTCCGATGAACTCCATTATCAGCACGTTATTATCACAGATAATCGGCCTGGGAACTCTCACACCTGCATCAACGGCCCTCTTGAGATTCTTAAACTCCTTACGAGCCCAGGCAAAAACGATACTCCGGTGATCTTTCTTAATATGTTGAAAACGTGGGTCGCCAATAATATAGTCGAGCATGGCATTGAAGTTCGCGGTGTTTATCTTGTAAATCTTGAGTGCCAGTTCCTCTTCTTCCGCGCCTATCGCATGAAATATAACAGATTCTTTGCCCCTGCTTATTGGACCTCCTAACGCGGTTAATATCCCCTTCTGTGCGAATTTATAGAGCGTTTCCAAGGTAGGAATGTCGAAGACATACTGCTCTGTTTTCCGATCTCTAAAATCCTTTTTTCTCCGTTTGCCTTTGGGTAATTGCCGTTCGCTCACCCATCGTTCTATTTCAAATAGCCCTTCTTTCTCAGCCATTCTACTTGCGGTCGCGTATATTTATGGACGACATCACCCTTTTCGTTCTGGAAGTCCCAGGGAACGACGATTACCACATCACCAACAGCAATCCATTGCCGCCTCTTTAACTTACCAGGGATTCGAACCATTCGTTCAACTCCGTCTATGCACTGCACTATTATGCGTCTCCCACCCAACATCTTCTCTACTATCCCAAGCACTTCATGGTTCTTTTTTTGTGGAATACGCACGCGTATTACTTCTTCAGCTTCTTCTGGTTTATCCAACTCTTCCTCCCCTCGGCAATTCCCCACTTTACCTTTCTCTAGCTTTCACTCTGCGCCCTTCCGAAACATTTAAATTTATGTGAAGGGTATGGAAAACAAAGGGGTACTGTAATATTAAATTTAACCGCATCTTCGAGTAAAACGTATGATAGTATAAAGGAGAAGGACGGAAGAAGGGATGAAGGTGAAGAGAAAGAGGAGAGGCATTTTTTCACGGCTGCTCAGAGCTTTGTTTTTCAGGAAGGCAACGGCAAAGATTGGCATTTATGGACCCCCGAATGCCGGTAAGACGACGTTGGCGAATAGAATAATCCATACCTTTGTGGACGAGAACGAGGATATTGGGACGCCCACTGAAATTCCCCATGAAACTCGACGAGCGGTCAGGAGAGCGGGTGTGGTCATAGACCTGAAATCGAAGCTGGCGCAGAATCCATACCTCAGTGCGGTCACCAATCCCTCCTCATCATTAACCTCAGAGCTGACCCCCGGAGAAGCAAAAGCAAAATTAAAGCTTGATATCGTTGATACTCCCGGATTGGCGACGAAGATAGATTTTCACGATTTCTTGGCTTTTGGATTAGACGAGCAAGAAGCGAAAAGGAGGGCGAAAGAGGCGACCGAAGGTGTTATAGAGGCAATAAAATGGCTCGATGATATAGACGGCGTGCTGCTCCTGATGGACGCTACCCAAGATCCCTATACGCAAACGAACATTGTAATTATCGGCAATTTAGAAGCACGAGGCATCCCGGTGATCATCGCAGCAAATAAAATTGACCTCGTTGAAGCCTCGCCACAACGGATAGCAGATGCATTTCCTCAGCATACGGTTGTTCCCATTTCTGCATTGAAAGGGGAGAACATGGATGACTTGTATAGGGAAATGGCGAAAAAGTTCAGGTGATACGTGAATTGAAAAAGGAGATGAGGGGAAGGGTGAGATAATAAACGATGGAAATAAAGATGGATCTTATATCTGAGGATAAAATAAATTCGATGGGCTCGATGGAAAAGGTGAGATTCGTACTGGACGGCGTGAAGTCGGGAAATATCGTGATATTAGAAGGTGGTTTGACGACCGAAGAGCAGATGAAACTCATCGAACTCACCATGACCGAGGTAGACGACGATTTCCCCGGAATAGAGATTAGCGGCTATCCATCGAAGCGGAGCTTCTTTAATCTGAGAAAAAAGACGCGGCTCACCGTGATAGGACCTGCGAAGGTAATGCGCACGATAAAGAAGGATAAAGACTTAATAAGCGCAGTCGTTTCAGCGGTCTAGAGATAGATCAAAATGCATAAATGTCTAAAATGTGGGACGAAATTTGTAAAAATTACCCAGGCGATGTTACAGGGCTGTCCTGAGTGTGGCGGCAAGCTCTTTCTCTATCTGAAGGCTGAAGAGGCTTTAACCGCGGCAGAATTGGTGGATCGGATACAAATAGAGGCCCCGGGATCTTTAGATGAAGAACAAATAGAAAGTTTACGGATTTTGAGTCCTGGTGTCTACGAACTCAATCTGGATGCGCTCTTAGAGCGAAAGGAGATTATCATGAGGATCAAGGAGAACGGTACCTACGTTATTCCGTTACCCGCGTTATTCAGAAAAAAGAAGCAAAAAAAGTGAAACTCGGCCAAGTTAAACGCTGTTGCTAACCTCATTACTGACTTATTGGGAATATGCACTATTCAGAAGAGATAATCTATCCACTTTTCGAATTCTGAGCTACTATAGACTATGTTACCGGTTTGAGAAGGGTCATATACCTTCGATCACTCGCGCATACGCCGGTCGGGTAATGAAAATGCCAATCAAGAGTCCAACGATGGTGACAAGCGCAAAACCACGCAAGGTACCCAATCCAACTCTATAATAAAGATAAAGCATCGCCACGATGGTCGTGGTTGCGGAAACAAAGATGATGCCGAATGCAAATGATATCCGCTTCCGATACATGCTCGTGGAGGAACGGCCACCTGAAATCACTTCGTCGGTTATGATCACCAATTGGTCCACTCCGGTTCCAATTACCGCTATTATCCCTGCAATGCTCGGCAGATCCAATTGCCAGCTGATCGCCGCTGCAAATCCCAATATCAGAATTATCTCGCTAAAGAGCGTGAAGAACATCGGCAATACGATCCTCCGGTCTCGATAGCGCACGAACACGACAAGCGCAACGAGGAGGAGGGCTGCTAATCCCGCGGTTAATGCTCCTTCCTTGAATTTTGCTCCTAAGTAGGCGTCAACATTTTCCCTACCCACGATCTTTACATTGACCGGTAATACGCCAGCTTTTAAATGAATGATGAGTGCTTTCGCTGCTTCATACCCTTCGGTTCCTAACCCTGTTTCCGCACGCAAACCATAAGCTGGCTTTTCCTTTAAGTCTTGCGCTAGTTCAGGGGATAAAGGTGCACTGTAAACGACCACGTCGTCGAGCAACATTGCGAGCTCATGGTCTATTGGATTGTCTGTTGCGCCGTATTCCAACGCTGCATCTCGTAATGCAACTGCCCCTTTCTCTTTTAACGTAAATGAGGCACCCCATGGCGAATTCTCCGTCTCTCTCACCGGGACTGCACCGACACTTTTGGTCTCGATACCCTCCTCGCCATAGACGACATGTGCGGTGATATTCTCAATTTCTTCAAATCTCAGCCCCTGCCCTATATCTCCTCCGGTGCCCGCGGTCTGGATTCGTATTTCAAATTTCCCGGGATTACCTACAATGTTCGTTGCCGTCCCGATATCTACACCCGCAAGATCTACAAGAATGAAATTAGGCTCGATTATTCTTGTCTTCGTATCTGCCAAGCCGAGCAAATTGAGCTTCACATCGATTATCCGGCGTGTTTCCTCGAGCGTCTCTTTTGTCACGCCCTCTTCATAGAAATCGGTGCCATCCGGTTTCTTCACGATACTACCGTTGATCTCACGCAAAACATCCGATAATTCCGCCTTTGAGATGCTCTTCCGTATTTCGTATACCGTCACCTCTTCGCCCTTAAAATAAATCACTTCGGCTTCCACTGCCTCTTCGAGGAATGAAGCAACTTCATCCTCACTAACTGGTGCCTCGATCCCCGCTACCGTGCCTTCTAATTCTAATTCGAGCCGTGTGCCCCCTACTATGTCTAGTCCGTATCGTAAATTACCATTTATTCCTGCACCAGAAAAATTTGACATACTCCCACCAATCTTCTGAATTGCATCCGATAAACGCTCTTTTGAAACACCTGGCCGTATCGTATATACTCCGTTAAGATAGTTAACCTCTGAATTCAGCTCTTTTGCAAGGGAAGAGGAAACTGCGTTCTCATTAATGTTTGCAGTTATCTCTACTGTCACAGGCGGTGCGGGATATACATAAATGACCACCAAAGCTGCTAAAACGAAGAATAGTAGCGCAATTATCCGAATGTCAGTAAACAGTCCTTTCTCTCTCATCTCTCACTTCCTTCTCTTCTCTGTTTTTATCTACTTACTGTTAATATGCAGTGGAGGCCGTACATATAAATCCTCGTTATTGAGAACCACACTTCTTTTTTGGAATTATACCAGTTCTCCTGCGTTTATAACTTAATTATCTTCAGAGTGAAAGGGACAGCGGGTGAGTAGTGCATTACCTACTCTGAATGATTCCAGAGGGGTTACCACACGATAAAGGCGAAAGAGAGAGCAAGATGAAAATCGTTAAAACAGCTCTTCAAGAAAGGAGGTTGTGTGTTAGATGTCGAAGCGGGAGTATTACATGGGAAAAAGAACGGTACAGGAGACTAATAACAGAACATGAGGAAAAGCTATAAGAATTAGTAGGACAAATATGAAGGTAGGGTGAGGTGAGATGTTTTTCAAAGATGAAACTGCTAAGATTAACATAGACGATTTGGCAAACCTATATGATTTCTATTTTTCAAAAAACTTCTTTAATAAAGACTTTAAAAATGTTATAAACTCCTTAGTGGGTAGTTTTAATGAACAGTACGGCTTTCCACTTTCCATTAATGATAGTGAAGTGGCTTATTATCCATCGGTAACATCAACGGTTCTCCTTGCATTATTCCACATGAAAATGATAAATGTTGGTTTTAAAAACAAGATATGTGATTCTATTTTTAATCTAAAAGATAGGACTCCTAACAAAATCACAAAAGAAAAGATAGATGAAGATTATGCTGCGTGGGATGTTTCAGAAAGTGCTAATTGTTGGAGTACATCGTTAGTTATCGAATCGTTATTAGAAACTGGATATTCTGGTGATAAAATTGAAAAAATAAAAGGTGCCGTATTATGGCTGAAAGACCAGCAACGGGATGATGGTGGTTGGGGATTTGATAAAACATGCATTAGCAGGATATTCTTTAGTTCAATAGTGTTGTTTGCATTGCAGTTAGGTAAAGAGTTATTCACTCCTGGTAGTTCTGAAGAAAAAGATATAAGAACAACTATATCTTTAGGACTTAATTTTATCGAAAAAGAGGCAGTAGAAGACATAAATACTATTTATTGGACTGTTGCCAAAGGTAATGACGATGCTGATCCGACGAACACTGTAATGGCGTTATGGATTTTAAATAAATTAAATAAATTGAGTGACAGAGTAAAAGAGAAAGCATTGAGATATTTGAGACTTGAATTAAGAAATAAGGAAATTTGGGACTTTAAAGCGATAGTAAACGAAATTAACACCAAATATGGTTCGCATAAAATCATCATTTCATTTACTCCATGCATACCCTTAATTTTGCTGGATATTGGAGTAGATCCTATGGATGAGCTATGTTTAAAGCCTATAATTTGGCTAAAAAAGAATTTAGATCAAGGATGGAAACTCCCAGCATACAAAGGAGGCATCCTTTCCTTTGCTTATGCACTTGGATTGTGGACGGTTATTAAATGGCAAAGAACAGCTTCTAGAAATCTTCTATCAAAAAATATAGAAAATAATATATTCGTACAAATAAGGGAAACAATAAAATATTGTATAGCCGTAATTTTAATTTCTTTTTTAGTCATAATAAGAAAATATATTTTTAATTCTATAGTATTACTATACAATACTTTTTATAATTTTTATTCCACTTATGGGTCAATATCAACCATGGTAACTTTAATGACTTTAGTTATGGCTATACTTGGCATCCCAAAAGGTATTAGCTATATTGATCAACGATTTTTAAAATTTAGATTTAAAAATAAAATTGACCGTATGTATAAGAAACTTAACGCGTGGATTTATGTAAAATAATTCACCCAAAAAGATTGCCGATTTGAAAAGTTATCTTATAGAAAGAATCGACATAAAAAATACCTTAGCGGGAAGATTTAGGAGTGAGAAAGCCCACAAAACCCGATTCCATAGCTATCGATTTATCTTTGGGCAATATTTTGAAAATTATACAGAGCAGATCCTACATTCACCGGTATATTCAGAATCGGCGCGCACGTAGTCTTCAAGCAGCAGCTTCGGGACTTCTAAGGAGAGAAGGTCTTCCTTACACCCGTATCGATAAACCGTAATACCCTTGCACTTGAGCTTATACGCTAATAGAAAGACGTTCTTTACGTCTTCCTGTGTGGCATCCGAGGGGAGATTGACCGTCTTTGAGACTGCATTGTCCGTGTAGGTCTGAAATGCCGCTTGCATTCGGACATGCCATTCTGGTGCGATGTCAAGTGCGGTAACAAATATCCGTTGAATATCCTCTGGAATTTCCTTCATGCCCTGTATTGAGCCGCGTCTCGCAATCGCCAGCATCAGATCTTTCGTATAAAAACCCTCTTCCTTTGCTCTTTCTTCAAAGAGCTTGTTTATCTCCAACATTCCACCCATCACATTTCGTTTAAATGTAACTGCGAATAACGGCTCAATGCCGCTGGAACAGCCCGCAATGATACTGATGGTTCCCGTTGGCGCGATGGTCGTCACCGTTGCATTGCGCATCGCGTCAGATTGTGACCACACACTCAGCTCGAAGTTAGGAAAAGAGCCTTTTTCAGACCCAAGCGCTTGTGAGCACTGCCGGGCCTCTCGTGTGATGAACTGCATCAGTCTTTCACCTGTCGAAATCGCAGCCTGTGAATCATATGCTATCCCAAGCTTGATGAGCAGTTCTGCAAAGCCCATTACACCAAGTCCTATCCTCCTATTCGCCTTGGTCATTTCTTCTATTCTGGGCATCGGGTAGCTATTCACATCGATGACATCATCTAAGAACCGAACGCAAATCCAAACAACATCTTTAAGGCGTTCCCACTCGATTTCACCGTCACGGGGGTTCACAAATTTTGAAACGTTTATCGAGCCTAAATTACACGATTCGTACGGTAAGAGCGGTTGCTCACCACACGGATTCGTCGCCTCAATCCTTCCAACCGCGGAAACAGGATTAGTTCTGTTAATTTCATCGATGAAAATAATACCTGGATCTCCAGTCTTCCATGCATAGGTGACGATTTCGTTAAAAACTTCGCGGGCACTGATTTTCCGTACCTCTTCTTTTGTCCGAGGATTGATAAGCCAGTAGTCCTCATTCCCTTCCAGTGCATGCATGAAGTCATCGGTAACCGCTACGGACGTATTAAAATTGGCAAACTCCCCGCCTTCTTTCGCTCGTATAAATCCCACGATATCGGGATGGTCAACGCTCAATATGCTCATGTTCGCGCCCCGTCTTTTGCCACCTTGTTTGATTATACCGGTTGCAACGTCGAACACCCGCATGAACGAGACTGGTCCAGAAGCAATGCCGCCTGTTGACCTAACCACATCTCCTCGTGGTCGTAGCCGAGAGAATGAGAATCCCGTTCCACCACCACTCTGATGAATGACCGCCATGTTTTTAACCGCTTCAAATATGCCTTCTATAGAATCTTCAACCGGTAAGACAAAACACGCGGCAAGCTGTCCGAGCTCAGTTCCCGCATTCATCAGTGTGGGGCTATTTGGCAGGAATTCTAACTTACTCATGAGCTGGTAAAAGCTGCGCTCAAGTTCGTTCACCTCTTCTTTGCTCTTGCCATACCTCAGTTCCACGTGTGCTATTGCCCGTGCCACCCGCTCGAACATTTGATGCGGCGTCTCGATAACTTCTCCACGTTCATCTTTCAACAAATATCGTCGTTTTAATACCTCTACCGCATTCAATGAGAGCATCAAATCATCTCCAGCACGCATGAACCTCCTTTATTCCTCCTTATTACAAGTTATGCTCCATAGTATCTTTTACTTTCTCTACTGGCAAAGCCGGATTTATGGTTGATCCGTTCTCACCAAAGGATAAAGGAAAAGCATTAATTCACGCACTCAGCCGATAAAAGAGCGACAAACCGCCTTGGAGAGGCGTGTAAGGGTGTCAATGAAGAAGTTGAGAGGGCGAACTCTGATTATTTCTTCGCTTTGACATAGATGACATCCCCTTCCTTGAGTTTACTGAGGAAGGATATCACTTCAGAGGTGAGAGACGGAATTGTCAGGACGATATTAGCACCGTCAACCGTCTCGCCAGTGGGCCCGTATTCCTCGCTATCCCCCAGTCTTATTCCCATCATTCCACGATTCGATCTGGACATATTTGTCACGCCAAGCATTCCCTTTTTAGTCCCGCCCCGTGGCAAGTTCTCAGGAACGAGTGCCCCTGCTTCATCAGCACGCCCCTCAAAAAGAACCAGCATTCCGGGAACAGTGAAATGCACCTTTAAATACCCGATTGGCCGGTTAATTAACCCGGTGACCTTTTTGAAATACCACGAGGTCTTCGGCGCTTCTTTCTCCAATAATACCACATCAAGCACGGCGTCCTCCTCGACTCCAACTGTCCTTACAGTCCCTCTTCCCATAATTTCCATGGTCAACACGGGTACTTGGTCTACAACCACCGCGTCATCATCTTCATTTCCTTCTCTTACCTGCTCGATATCTTCCTGCTCAAAGAACTCCTCTGCCTCCTTTTGCGTTTTGCCCACCACCATCATCCACTTCGGTTCAGTCACCGTAAAGATCGTATCACCCGATTGTGCGTAGTCGATTAAATCACCACCCTGTAGTATTTCACCAAATACGTTATGAGCGGGGTTGGGTAATCTGCTGTCTCGATACACATAAACCTTACCCTTATCCTCCCCTCTATTTCTTACAGAGAGAGTATGCTTTGATCGGTATTTAATGGCCTCTACGGGTAGACTCAGCCCTTTTAACGATTCTGAGGCTATATACGTGTGTGTGTGATCATCTACATGGAATACCGCATCTCTGGTAAGCGACAAGAAATGTTCGCTTGACATCGTGGCTTCTTGAGAGAGTTTTATCTTTGCATAGGTGAATATCTCCTGTCCCTCTTTTAGCTCAGTATTCAAATCTGAAGTGACGAAGCCAACCCACTCAGCTTGGGTGACGAGAGGAGTTATCGCTTCGATGCTATCTCCCTCGTTCACGTTTGCAATGATACTTCTCCCTCTTGTGAGCTTGCCGATAAGAGCATCGGCACCGGTACCATAAGCAGCTTCATGATCACGCTTGCTTATCATAAGGTAGGTCATGCTGGGATCAAAGCCACCCAATCCGAAGAACACATCCCATTTTTTATAGGTGTGTTCAGTTTTTTCAACGCTAAGATTTGTTTCAATTGGTCCAATAGCAGTGATATCTTCAGTTACCCACCCGATTCTACCATGTTCGTTAAGGAATTTTTGATAAATCTCATGGAATAAGGAAACGCCTTCGGTCTCTTTTTCTCGGGCGATCTTGACGATCGCTTCACCATTCGCCGTTTTTAAAGAAAACTCATTTCTAAACTCTCCACCCTTTTTTTCTGAGATGACCGCTATGATACATTCGGGCTTGTGTGCACCGTTTAACTCTTTGATCACATCCCCCAACTTCTTGCTCTTGACTTCCTGGGGCTCACCATTGAATATGACTTTCATAACACTATTGTAAGTACGGAACCGACTTTTAAAGTTTTTCCTTTTTCCAGTACTTCCGAAACCATAGGGTTCCGAACACCAGACCCTCAACTTAGTATC
>CAYNTR010000030.1:0-20113 GCA_964400255.1 uncultured Halobacteria archaeon | reverse complement strand
GAAAATGGATTGTTCATCTTTATAATCCTTTCTTTTTGGCACGATATAGTTAACCCTTTCTTCTTAGCAGGACGAAAAGTTGGCTGTGCGTTGAGTACTTTATACGTTTATAGCTTGCTGCCCAATGATATCCTATAGCTAAAGGTACGATACCATGCCCTCACTCACTTTCTACGGCGGCGTGCTCGAAATCGGCGGCAACAAGATCATGTTCGAAGCCGACGGTACGAAGCTCTTCCTCGATTTCGGCATGAGCTTCAAGACCGCAAACCGGTACTTTGCCGAATACTTACAACCGCGGAAATGCACTGCGTTAGCTGATTTCTTTGAATTCGGGCTTTTACCAGATATCCCCGGCATTTACCGGGACGATTATCTCTCGCATATGGGCCGGCAGGAAGAGGAACGAAGCATCGATGCTGTTCTTCTTACCCACGCACATGCTGACCATGCACACTATATCCATTTCTTGAGGCCCGATATCCCCATTTACTGTACGAAGGCAACAAAAATCATCCTGCAGACCATAGAAGAAACAGGAAGAGATCCGTTTTCAGATTTAGTCACCGCGTGCGATGCCTTTACGTTTTACGAGACAAATAGAGGAACGGTAAGCCGAGTGACACGGAAGAACGCTGAGTTTGTCCACGAGCGCATGGTTCATGTAATGGAACCTGGTGACAACGTGACCATTGGCTCGTTAGAGATCGAAATGGTCCCCGTGGATCATTCGCTACCCGGCGCCTGTGGCTACATCATCTACTCTGACGAGGGAAATGTGGTGTATACTGGCGATATTCGGTTTCACGGCTCCAATCAAGCATTGAGTCGAAAATTTGTTGAGAAAGCGAAAGCCGCGCAGCCACAATGGCTCATCGCCGAAGGAACTCGTATAGACAACACACAAACAGACAGTGAAGAAGGCGTGAAGAGAACAATGGCACAGTTGATTGCCACGGCTCATGGATTGGTCTTTGTGGAACATCCAACGCGAGATCTTGATAGAGTGAATACAATTTGTGAAGCTGCTCACGTAAATGACCGTGATTTTGTTGTACCCTTAAAACTCGCGTACCTCATTGAGGCGTTGGGGGATTTATGTCCTCTCTCCCTTCCCGAGGTGAAGATTTTAGTTCCGAAGAAGAGCTGGGGTTTAATCAGCAAAGCGGGAATTGATTGGAACCTCGTTGAGCAGGATTATGCATCGTGGGAGAAAGAGTATATCAGCAGGGAGAATGCACTAACCTGCGATGAGTTACGGCAAAATCCGGGAAACTATGTGGTCTCCATGAGCTTCTGGGATATCAATCAACTCACCGATATCCAACCAAACGCGGCTATCTGGATAAAATCGTCCTGCGAACCATTCAGTGATGAGATGGAATTAGATGAGGAACGCAAAAGGCAATGGTTAGACCATTTTGGCATTAAAGAATATGTTGCCCATGCCTCGGGTCATGCTTCTGGCCCTGAATTAAAGACGCTTATTACTGCAATAAATCCCAAACGGCTGTTTCCCGTCCATACCGAACACCCAGAGCTGTTCAAAGAGTTCTTCCCAAATGTAGAGATGATTGAACCAGAGAAGACGTACACATTATAAGGTTACCTGAGTAGTACCTGACCTGGTGCGCGACCCACATATTCAGTACAAAATGACCGATTTAACGGCTTTTTAGGGGGTTTTTACGTGTTTAATTGCGCCTAACGAAACACTTATAACGCCTCATGCTCTTACATAATTACGATGCCTTCGACCACGCTCTACTACAAAACGTTAAAAGACACCTTAGCAAAGGAGCTGGAGATAGCGAGGGAGGCAAGGAAAAAGGGATTGGATCCCACGTTAGCTCCTGAAATTAACATAACGAAGGACCTTGCCGAACGCGTGGAAGCGCTCATCGGCATAAAAGGGGTGAGTACAAGGATACGAGCATTAGAGCGAGAAGGTAATGATAGAGAAGAGATAGCGTTACGCATCGGAATCGACTTCGTCGAAGGCAAATTTGGGAGATTTAAACGGATTGAGACTATCGAGAACGCAGTACGAACTGCCGTGGCGATTCTCACCGAGGGCGTGGTCGCAGCACCGATAGAAGGCATAGCGCGCGTTGAATCGGATCGAAACGATGACGGGAGCGAATATATCAAACTCTTTTATTCGGGCCCGATACGAAGTGCAGGGGGAACTGCTCAGGCGCTCTCTGTATTAGCTGCAGACTATATTCGGAGGAGAATGGGTTTTGAAGCGTATCACCCACGTGAAGAGGAGATAGGACGGTACGTTCTCGAAGTTTCGGTTTATGAGCAGATAAGTGGATTGCAATACACGCCAACGGATGACGAGATCCGGGAAATCGTACGGAGCTGCCCCATTTGTATTGATGGCGATCCCACGGAGGACATCAAAGTGGGCGGCTATACAGACCTCGAACGAGTAGCCACAGATAAGGTGCGAGGGGGAATGGTACTAGTCCTCACTGAAGGAGTGGCAATGAAAGCATCGAAGATCAAGCGGCATGTCGACCGGCTTCAACTTGAGGGCTGGGAATGGGTTACAAAGCTGGTAAAATTGAAAGGCGAGAAACCCAAAAAGAGTTTCTTAGCTGATTTAATAGCCGGGAGACCGGTATTTGGACGGCCTTCGGCAAAGGGCTCCTTTAGGCTCCGATACGGTCGTTCACGCAACACAGGACTTGAGACGGTTGGTTTAAACCCCGTTACAATGTCATTACTGGGGTTCACTGCAGCGGGCACGCAGATAAAACCGGAACTCCCGGGCAAAGCGGGCTGTGTTGTCCCCGTTGACTCGATTGAAGGGCCAACGGTTAAATTAACGGACGGCTCACTCGTCAGCTTAGATTCTGCAACATTAAAAACGTATGATCAAGAAGTGGCAGAGATAGTGGATTTGGGAGAGGTACTGATTGATTATGGCGATTTCTTAGAGACCGGCCATCGATTAGTGCCCGGTGCTTACGCACACGAATGGTGGGTAAAGGAGTTGGAAGTTAAGGCAAAGGAGGAGGCGGATAAATGGCGCTCGCAACCACCGAGCCAATCAGAAGCGATAGAAATCGCGTCTCGCTATGCAGTGCCGCTCCATCCTGCCTATACCTATTTATGGGACGACATAACAGAGGAAGCCAAGGCCTATTTGGCTGAAGTACTATGCACGAAATGCTTTTTGGATGCAGAAACGCTCTTTGTCCCCGATGACGATAATGGCAGAGTAAAGCGTATTTTGGAAGATTTACTCGTCTTGCATTCCACGTCCGTCAAAAAGGGCTTTTTAGCCATTACTGAGCCGAACGCGTTCTTGCGGTGTTTAGGACTTACCGAGGATTTACGAAAGGACGACTCAATACGGATAACGACGAGGAATAAAGCACCGACACGGGTCGGCATGAGAATGGGACGGCCTGAGAAATCGAAAGAACGACGGATGAAACCAGCTCCTCATGCGCTCTTTCCTTTAGGAGAATACGGAGGCAAGAACAGATCATTGAAGGAAGCTTTAAAGGGCAAAGTGATAGAGGTGGAAATTCAAGCATTAGGCAAGGTGAACCAGGCGACAAACAAAAACAGAACCAAGAACCGGGATACGAAACGAAGCATTGATTTGTGGAGCTATTACGAGAAAACGATGAAAACAATGGGAGAGGTTTACGCGAATACGAATAGTTTGGATGTCAAATGCGTAAAAGGCCTCATCTCAAAGCATAAAGTGGCTGAGCATCTCGGGAAGGGAATATTGCGGGCTAAACATGACGTGGTCGTGTTCAAGGACGGCACGATACGATATGACTTTACCAATTTACCACTCACGCATTTCAAACCCAAAGAGATAGGCTTGAGCGTTGAAACCGCACGCGAGTTAGGATATTTCCAGGACATACACGGCGAGGAACTCCGAACAGACACCCAAATGGTGGAGCTCAAGCAGCAGGACATCATTATATCGATGGACGCTGCGTCATATCTGCTTCGAGTATCACATTTTGTGGATGATTTGTTACAGAGATTTTATGGCTTGGCACCGTACTACGATGCATCGCGTAAGGAGGATCTTCTGGGGCACCTCGTGCTCGGACTAGCGCCGCATACGTCCGCGGGGATACTAGGGAGAATTATAGGATTCACAACGGCTTCGGCGTGTTATGCACATCCGTTTTTCCATGCAGCGAAGAGAAGGAATTGCGATGGTGACGAAGATTCCGTCATCCTTCTACTCGATGCACTGCTCAATTTCTCGTTGTTCTTTCTCCCTGAGAAACGAGGTGGCAAAATGGACGCACCTCTTGTTCTCATTCCCTTTATCAATCCAAAGGAAGTGGATAAGGAAGCTCACAACGTTTCGACCGCATGCGAATATCCCTTAGAGTTCTACGAAGCGACGTGCGCGGGTAAATACCCCAAAGAGGTGAAAATAGAGACTGCAGCGAAGAAAATAGGGAAACCGAAGGATGCGTACGGATTTGGTTATACGCATGAAACCACCGATATCGCCGCAGGTCCTTTAAATTCGCTGTATAAGGAGTTCGGCACAATGATAGAGAAAATGGAAGCACAACTTCGATTAGCACGAATGCTGCGCGCGGTGAATGAGTGCGAAGTCGCGGAAACCGTCATAAAAAACCATTTCCTTCGTGATATAAAAGGCAACCTCCGTGCATTTGGCTCACAGCAAATGCGGTGTAGCAAATGTAACACGAAATACCGGAGAATACCGTTGGGGGGCACCTGTAAACGGTGTGGCAGTAAAATAGTCCCGACCGTGCATGCCGCGAGTATAAGGAAGTATCTTGATGTCTCGCTACGCATCGCCGAGGAGTATCACGTCTCAGATTATACGAGACAACGGCTGGAGCTACTGCAGTGCGATGTGAATTCGCTCTTCCCCGTTGCTGATGAGAAGCAGAAAGCTTTGAGTGATTTCATGTAATATGGGGCCAAACCCCCCTTATCAACCCGCCCATCCACGGTTTCCGTCTTAAAGATTGGTTTGTAACAGATAATTCTAAAAGTGGTTAAAAGATAAAAATACTAACAAACTTTCATAAGATTAAAGGGATATCCCATTTATAAGGAGGCTTATTACAGATGAACACCAATCGTATGCGTGTGATTCTTCTTGTTCTCGTCCTCCTATCCATTTGGGCTTCGTGTTTATCGCTCGGAGGAGCCGTTCACGGGGAGGAAAAGCTAATTTACGTGCTAGAAATAGAAGGCACGATTACTGAAGGCACCGCTTTAGACGTCATGGAAGGATTACAAGAAGCTGAGGAGATGGGTGCTGCAGCGGTCTTGATCAAACTCGATACGCCGGGAGGACTCGTTAGTTCTACGCTTAAAATAACGGAAGCGATCCTGAATTTAGACGTGCCCGTCATTACATACGTAACACCGAAGGGCGCAATAGCGGCATCTGCTGGCTCTTTTATCCTTGTCTCCGGCACCATCGCTGCAATGGCGCCCGGAACGACAACCGGCGCGGCAATGCCCGTTGAGGTCGGTGTAGAGGGAAGAAAGGCAGCGGATAATAAGACCATAAACTTCTTCGCCGGTCATATGGAGAGTATCGCGGCCGCCCAAGGGAGAAACGCAACGCAGGCCAAACGCTTTGTTACCGACAATGACGTGCTCAGTGAAAATACCGCATTAGAACGAGGAATTATCGATCTCATAGCCGAGGATGATACCGATCTTTTAAACACCGTTGATGGAATGACCGTTAAAATCGGGCATGAGAACCGGACGTTAGCAACAAAAGATGCTTCGCTCTATGTCAAGGAAAAAACCGTGCGCTCTTCAGTATTAGAAACGCTGAGCAATCCTCAAATAGCAGTTATTCTACTGCTCGTTGGCATTTATGGCCTGATTTTCGGGTTCATGTCCCCGGGAACCTACGTGCCTGAGATGATCGGTGCAATATGCCTGATTTTAGCGCTCTACGGGCTGGGACTCTTCGAGGTCAACGTATTTGGCGTTCTTTTGATACTTATCGCAGTCCTATTATTCATCGCAGAGGCGCTGACGCCGACCTTCGGGATACTCACGACAGGGGGCGCTGTTTGCCTGATCATAGGCGCGTTGATATTACCCAAGGAGCCCTTCCTCTTTAACTCCCAATCAGGATGGTTTGAAGGGTTCCTCTTAACAATTATCGGCGTTGCAGTCGCATCTGCAGCATTTTTCTTCTTTGCTCTAGGTGCAGTCTTGAAGATAAGAAAGCGTAAAGCAAAGGTGGGTGGTGAAGAGCTTATCGGAAGGATAACGAAGGCTGAGACCGATATTAACGAGGATAAAGGCACGATAAAACTACGTGGTGAAATCTGGAATGCTCGCACGATGGCCGGGGAACAGATAAGCAAAGGCGAAAAAGTGGTAATAATGGATCGCGAAGGATTGACCTTAATCGTTAAAAGGCATGAGCGCGAAAAATAGGATGCGTTGATATAATCATGATAAACAGTTGCTTCCACCGTCTTTATTCGCTATCCGGCTCTCAGGAGATAGTTGGTGGAGGCAACCAATGGGCATACTACTAGGATCACCGGTCTGGTACGGCAATAGACCTTTTGAGAAGACAATTGAGGAGCTCTATAAGATTGGAGTTGACTATATCGAGTTTTCGCTGGATTACCCACTCCCTGATTGCATGAGTCCTGTAGAGAAGAAAGAGATGAAGAAGTTGCTAGACGATTGTGATTTGCAAATTGGTTTCCATTCCCCACTTGATACCGCTATAGCACATCCACGGGACGAGATAGCTGATGCGAATATGACAATTTTGAGCAGATGTTTGCAATTTTCTGCAGAGTTTCTCCCGCGAGCAGTCTACTATAATTTCCATGTGCATCCAAGAATTCCTACGTATAAGCTTCCGGATGTGAGGAAACAGGTGAATAGTAAAGGCCTTGAAAGATGCAAAGAACTTGCGATGGTGGCTTCAGAGTTCGGTATCGCGAGTAGTGTAGAGAATGATCTTGTCCCTTTTGAGCGGTCTGACCTGATTATTGAAGCTCTTTACCTGTTATATCCCAAGTTACAGTTTACTTTTGATGTAGGCCATGCGATAAAGGCCGAAGTATGCCATTCGCGCAGAGAAAGAGAAGACAGACGGTATCAAGATTACCTTAAACGGTGGATTGAGAAATGTGGTGCAATGATCCTGGTGGCACATCTGCACGATTGCGCTTGGACTGGTAACGTGATGCAAGATCATGTATCATTAGGGCGGGGTGAAGTTGAGTTCGAAGTGGTATTCGATATTTTGAAATCAAGCACGTGTAAATATGTGCTGATAGAGACGTTCTGGAAGAATAAGGAGAAGAAAAGAATGGATTATAAAGAGCTGAGGAGCAATGTAGAGCTGTGTAGGAGTTATTTCTGAATCTATTTGCCTCCTCCGTGTTACCGCTTTCAATTTCTCTGCTCAAATCCGCTCCCGTTTCGATTGACTTCGCATTTATTGTGAATTTCTCGTCGACCGTCAGCTTTTAACGCCTTTGCTGAGAGATAATGGTAAAGGGCACCACGTCCATCGTGATTCATTTACAACCGATCTTAAAGGTATAAACCTACCTATCATATACGTAAAGGTGTGAAGTGGCTAACGAGAATTCTGGGCAAGGATGAAGTACCGTCTACGATCGCCTTCGATGAGATAGATACGTGGTTGGAAATGGTATCGAATTCGCTATTTCGTGGCCTGAATACCACTGCCGATCAGGTATATGAAGAGCTCGGAGCAGCACGTGAACGACTCAAGCAAGATATCTCTAAGTTTCACGATGCCGAACCACAGGAGAATGTGCCTGATAATATCACCAAAATAGGAATGCTGAACCATGAGAAGATGGCCAGACATCTCTATTCGCTGACTGAAAAAATAGTGATTCCTACCCAAGCAAACTATAGAACCGTGTTATCGTTTTATCGCGAAACTACCGCAAACTTAGAATTTCCTTTTGGCAAATCGTCGAGAACTATTTACTGTGTTCGGTCACTCTTCCCCGATGAGATTAAGGAGGTCATCTCGGATCTCAATCAACTAAGAACTCTTCTCAATCGACTTATCGCACCGATAAAGGGAAAAGAGGATCAGATTAGACTTTTAGAAGACGTGCCTGAAATTGTTACGACTATACGGAATCTCAAATCAGAGCTAGAAACAGATAAAAAGAATGCTGACGAGCGGGAACAAAAATGTTCTGAGCTCACAAGGACACTCGAAACAGAAGAGCAACAATTGAAAAGGCTGGAAGAAGGTGACACGTGGGCGCGGTACAACGAACTCAAAACAGAGCTATATTCATTAGAAAAGGACTTAAAGGCGCTCGAATCGGATGTAAATAAATTGTTCTCTCCACTTAACAAGGCACTTAACCTATTGAGAAAGCAGGATGAGACCGGGCGACATCCCCTTACTCCTGAAGAGAGAAGTGCGATATCCTCGATCATTACATCTCCAATTCGAGCACTAAACGGAGATATCACCGGAGTTCTCCTCACTATAAAGACTATCATCGAATCGGATCCCTCCATCCTGAAGGATCGAAAGCGAGACCAGACACTGAAATGGATAGACCATCTGTTAACTGTCGAGTTCTCCTCCCTGAAGGGAAGACGAGATCTGTTACAATCGCGAATTGAAGAGATCAAAAGCACGCTTTCGAAATCGGCGATACTCGAAGAGAGAAAAGAGATCGAACAATCAATTATATCAGCGAAGGAACAACTCACGCAATTACAAGAAGAGAGGGCCCGATTAAAAAAACACATACGGTCGTTGGAGGAAGAACTTGGTGTGAAGAAGAGTCTTTTGTCAGAGTCCATGGAAAAGATTGCAGAGAAGAAAATTGCTCTTCAATTCGACTTCTGACAGGAACATTAAATTATTCCTCGCATCATTTTTCTTTTGACTCTCTTTCACTACTACATTTCATTGACAAATAGCTTTAAATCTGTAATATCCCGTTAATTGTAAAAAGATCCTAGTAAAAATTTTGTGATTGTCAATAATTATGTAATTCAGCTGAAGATAATTGTTAAGAGGTCCCTTGCTCGTTTTAATTACGCATCATCGTACCCGAGCTGTAATAGACTAGAGCAGAAGTATCTCGAAATTAGCTTGATTGCAAAGTAAATATGAGCGAGGCTCTGTTTTTGAATCCCATACCTTTATATACTCATCAACCAAAACTTATCTACATTCTCTTCCCTTAACCGTCTTGGTGAAGAAAGGGAAGAACGGGAAATGAGGTGTACAGAGCAATGGAAAAAGAGAGGACGTTCTTGATGATAAAGCCAGGGAGCGTAGAGCGAGGCCTTGTCGGCGAGATTATTGGGCGATTCGAGAAGAAGGGATTGAAAATAGTAGCGCTCAAGCTTTCAACGCCAAGTAGAGAGCTGATGGAGAAGCACTATGAGGCACATCGCGGAAAGGATTTCTTTGAGGATCTGATTTCTTACGTGACCTCAGGTCTTGCAGTCTCATTAATTGTAGAAGGTGAAAATGCCATCTCCGTAGCGAGGGAAATGGCAGGCGCAACGGATCCAAAAGAAGCGTTACCCGGAACCATACGAGGAGATTATGGCATAGATCTGCGGCGCAATGTAATCCATGCATCAGATTCAAAAGAAGCTGCAGAACGCGAAATAGCCCTTCACTTCGAGAACTCGGTTGCACCTAAACTCGTCACTCACCAGAAAGCGGTAGGCGTGTGTTCGTAAAGCTTTTCGTTACGGCAAGACCGTGAATGCGCATTGTGGCTTGAGGATAATTTAGATTACGGCATGATTCACGTTAACTAACAACCGTACCAAGAACTTCACGTAATTCTTCAGATCACTTATTCTTACGTTTTCATTAGGCCCATGTGCATTGCTCTCGATCGATCGACCAACACCAAACGCACAAACTGGTTGATTTGTCCTTTGAACAACATACCCCACATCTAACCCCCCTTGCACACCTATTATCGGTTTAGAAATGCCAAAAGCATCAGATGCCGCGTCCTTTACCCGCTTTACCCACAGGTCATCCGGATCGGTAAACATGGGTGGGAATCCGGGAGTACAGTTCAGTTCTAATTCCATTCGATGCTTTGTTTCGATGCGCTCTAAGGCGTCTTCAAACTCTTTTATCGCATTCGTAACCGTCTCTTCAGGGATGTAACGCCGGTCGCCCCGCACGGTACAGCTTGGGGGTATAAGATTCTCTTTCACGCCGCCTTGTATCATTGTAACGTTAAAAACAGGCTTTATGTGCTTTTGACCTGTTCGTTCCGTTATCTCAGAGCTGCATGGCACGCTCGATTCTCTTCGCTCAATCTCACGTTTCAGCTCGTGCAACTCCTGGATCACGAGCGCTGCGTGCTCTATCGCATTCACACCTAAGAAAGGCAGAGAGCTATGGCTGGATCGTCCATTAACCGTCAACTTCCAGTTCATCACACCGTTCGTTGCGACACAGATGCCCTCGTTATCCGTATCCATGCAGAGCAAATAATCGCCTTGCAGGAGTCCTTCATCCGCAAAATAGCACAGGCCAGAGTAGAGTCCGATCTCCTCATCCGTGGTTAGTACGACTCGGATATTGTAGCGACTCTCCAAGCCCTGTTCATTCATAATGCGCAATGCGGTTAAAAGTGCCGCGACGCTCCCTTTCGAATCTGCTACACCACGTCCGTATATCCTACCCTCTTTAATTACCGGCTCAAAGGGAGGCGTACTCCAGCCTTCTCCCGCAGGAACCACGTCCAAGTGCGTATAGACATCGACACTTTCCTTAGCACCACCAGTAGGTTTAGTAGCAAGAAGATTTACTCGTTCACCACGGAGCTCCTCACTTTTTTGCCGCGCTTCATAAACATCTGCGGGCATCGTTATTCGTTCGCAGGTGAATCCGAAATCATCAAACACCGGAAGAAGCCAATCAACTATCTCTCCGTAATGCTCTCCCGGCGGCACAGGAGTTTGTATCCTCACCAATTCCTTGAGACAGTCAAGAAGATACGCTTGTGTTTCTTTGCTTTCCACTGTTTCCTCCAGCTCATCTTTCCGCCTCTTTCCTTCCATCTTTCCCTTTTCGCTCATCCTTTCATACCAAAATTTTAAATACATTGACAAAAAGAGTAAAGGATATAGGTAAGAGCACCGGATGGGAGGAGCGTTCAATATTCATGCAGGAGAAATTTAGCTGCACGATTGTTGATTGGAACTATGCATATGACCTCTGCGAAGATGTCTGTAAAGAGATAAAGGGTGCAGGATTCCAGCCGGATGTTATCGTTGGCGTAGCGAGAGGCGGATGGTTCTTAGCCCGTGTGTTGTGTGATTTTTTCCTGCTTAAGGATTTGTTCAGTTTGAAGATGGAACACTGGGGGATCGCAGCCACGATTACCGGCGATGCGAAGATGAACTACGGGCTTGACGAGGCAGCACGGGAAAAAATAAGAGAGAAGCGTGTTTTAATCGCTGATGATATAACTGATACCGGGGACAGCTTAAAGCTGGTCGTCGAGTATGTTAAATCATTGGGAGCAGAGGAGGTAAAAACCGCAGCGATGCACCATAAAACGTCTTCCTCGTTCATTCCCGATTTCTACGGCGAGCTTATACGAGAGTGGAAATGGGTGATATACCCGTGGAGCATTCATGAGGATCTGATGGAATTGATAGAGAAGATTCTGGCTCAAGAGGGAAAAATGATGAGTTTCGGTGACCTGAGGACTTCGTTGAAGGAATATTTTGACTTTTATGTGCCGTGTAGCCTGCTGAAGGACGTGTTAGAAAATATGGTATTTCACGGTAAAATAAAAAGCAAAAGAGAAGCGGAGAAGCAGGTGTGGCTCCTGTGCTAAACCCACTTCCCTCCAAATTTTAGCTTAGCTACGACGTTCTTGATTAGTTAAGTTAGATTTTTTAGTATGGATTTATACCGACTCTATCCCGAAAGACTCCAGTAAGACCTCGGGATTTATCGCTCCACTGGTGAATGTCTTCCCGCTGTTCACTTCGTTTACCGTTATCTCTGCGGGTGCGAACATAGCACCATCAACTTTGAAGAAGTCAAAGCCCGCTGCTTTAAAGGTCACGTAAAATGGCTTGCCATAATCCCGCGAGGTACTTGAGGGCACCTTCTTTACACACTCCTTCAATTCCTCGACATTATCGTAATCCACCGTATAGTTCATGCGGCCACAATAGATGATACAATCATTGGTCGAACCCATACATTTCACATCGTCACCAACGAGCGGTGAGATTGGTATAATGCCATGGGCATGTTTTATGCTTTGTATATCAAACCCTAAAGTATGGAGCTTATGAATACCTGTTTCTACGCCACGCGCTGAGATTTGCACCGAACCCGCGATAGAAGCGGTCGGAACCACCACGATATAGAGATCTTCCGATTCCACCCTGCATGCCTTCGCTATTTTTTCGGCCACTTCCTCATCAGGTAACGTGCTGCTTTCAAGAACCAATACGGCTTCCTCTGATTCATCCGTGTACCCGATCTCTTCATATAATTCTCGAGGATTAAGCGAGAGCGCTCGTGCAGGCCCGGACCCCATGCCGAAGAATTTTTTCACCCCACCGGCACCGGTTTTTAAGGCACTTTCATGTGTTATCCTCCATCCTGCATACTGCGATGCCATGCAGGCAATTACCGGATGATCGGTGGTAACTTCAACAGCAGGCACAACCAATTTACCGAGGTCAAAACTGCTAAACGTAATATTCGCAAGGTCCGCCATACAGATTCTCGCAACGTATAACCCTGCCTCAAATCCACCTTCTTCTTCCACCCCGGCATCTATTAACGTTGTCCCATTATCCAACTCCAGGATACCCACCTGCAGCTCATCCGCATAGTCCATCATATCTTCAAATACGTCCAATCCATACTCATTTACGCTTATCATCATTCATGCACCTGTGCTATTACAATGCCATGTACCTATTTATAAGATTAGGATTTTTGTTAGAGTACGTATGCACGGCTATCAAAAAGTGTTTTTTGAGCCCAAAATAAGAATTAAAATGCTGGAAGAACTCGTCTACCCCACTATCTTTCGCGCCTCATGGCAACCTGAAGATAAAATTCGTGCTCTGTTTCGGCATAAACTCCGAGTGGAGAGGAGTATCCAGGAAATAAGAGATGCAAAAGAGCAAAAAGAATTATCCACGCAACTACGTGACCTTTACGCGTATTATCTCAATCTAATGGGGTGCTCCTCTGCGGATGTGGCAAACTGTGAAAGCGCGGTTAAAGAGGAATTTGAACGGCTCAACGTAACGGCTAAAGCTGCTATCCCCGCACCGTATGAAACTACAGTGAGAGTGTCACCCACCGTGAAGTGGATTGAAGCTCGCGTAGAAATGTTGTGGGCTCAAGTGGTGAAGAATGCATATATGCGTCAATCATTTGTGGGTGACGAGCTGGATAAATTCGAGAGAGATTTACAGAGTATAGAGAAGAAAATGTCTGAAGAACCCGATTCCCAGATTAAAAGGGCTATACGTGAGAAGATAGGGCTCATAAGAGATCTCCTCCTATAAAATCATCGGTGTAGTATGACCCTTGTTCTTCTCCTCTCCCGCTCCCATTCCTCTATCTTTTCGGTGAGTGTATGCGGATCTACAAAAGCGAAATCATCGGTGTCTTCTTCGAATAGCACGGGGAGTTCAGCATTGGAAAAGAACGGGATATTAAACTCAGAAAACTTGTCAGCGGCGAAATGCGATAACTCTTTTTCGTATATAACTGCAACAACACCCTTCTGTGCTAACAGTTCCGCTGTACTTGCTCCTCCCCCACTGCCGTCATCAAAGAATACAATGTCACCCTTACTCAGTCCGTATTTCCGGTCGGTATCCACTATTGCAGCCTGACTGAAAGATCGTATTCGCTTTATTCTTTGACCGCCCTTCACTCCTTTTTTTCTTTTTAAGCCTTTCATGAGCCCCCTTAATTCTGCATTTTCGTTCTCTCTCGCTCTTACTTCCGCTCTCAGTCTTGCTATCTCTGAGTCCCTCTTTCTGATCTCCTCTGTTTTTTTTAGCTCCCTTGTCCTCTCAACCCGCAAAGAATCAAGTTTGCCCTTCAAAATCTCGATTTCACGTTCTTTTTCTTCTAAACTCGCCCTGAGAGTCGTTGTACGCTCTTCCAGCATCTCTATTTGCTCGGCTTTCGCTTTCACAAGTCCGCGTAACCTGAGCATGTGTCTGCTTTCCTTCTCACTATCTGCACTGCTTTTCTCCTCCTCCTGCTTCTCCTCTTCCTCAGGCTTTTGGCGCTCCCTTTTAGCACTGATTAATCTGTTTATAGCGGCACTTATAGAAACCCCCTGAACGACCAATGCTTTTACCTCCTCTACATTCACTTCTGCAGGTGTCTTCTTCCGCACTTGTGAGAATTTTTTCTTGTAGCGCTTGAACGCGTTGATAGCGGCGGCTAATGCATCCCGTTCATGTGCATTCTTGAATTCATAGATTTCGCCCTTCGTCAAAGCCATCTTCTCTTCCAGTGACAATGGTTCTTCTAATTCGTGCACAAGAGAGCCAACCAATGTGCCTATCTTTTTTACCATCGCGGGTATGGGGGCTACGTCAGAAGCGACAATCAACGGGTTTCCCTGTGATATGATCCGGGTAATGGCATCCGAGATTGAATAATTCTTTGCACTGAACACCTCTACTGGTTTTCCGTTCAAATCGAGTATGGCAATTCCTATGGTCGTACCAGGATCTATGCCAACAAAGGTGTATTTTCGTCGTGCGTGTGAAGAAGCCATCGATCAATTATTTATCGGTCGTGGGCATATAAATTATACCACTAAAGGAAAGAGAAATGCGAAGACGTTGAAAAGGTGAGAGGACCGCATGAAAGTGGGAATTATGGCAGATACACACGATAATCTCGCAGCGATACGCAGAGCAGTTGAGATCTTCAACAATGAAGGCATCGATCTTCTGATTCACGCGGGCGATTTTGTAGCACCCTTCACTGCATCGCCATTGAGCATGCTTAAAGCGCCGTTGGTCGGGATATTTGGGAATAATGACGGCGATAAGCTGCTTCTCAAGGAGAAATTCAAAGAGAAGGGAGTGGGAGAGCTCTATGAAGACCCGTATGAATTTGAACTGGTTACGAAGAAAATAATGGTGACTCACAGACCCGCGCTCGTGAAACCTCTGGCTGCGTCAGGCATTTATGATGTGGTGATATATGGACACACACATAAAGCGGTAATCGAGCGCCCTAGCTCTGACGACGACGGTGATGAAAGAGCAAAAACGATGGTTATCAACCCCGGAGAGTGCTGTGGCTACCTCACGGGGAGAAAAACAGTGGCACTTCTCGATTTAGAAGAAGAAGACGCAAAAATTGTGAAATTATGACCACAGAGCTTTTCCTCATCCATGAAAAATAGCAAATTATTTATAGGGGGAGTTTAAAGTCCTATAAAAAGGAAGGAAGTAATCGATGGCGGATAAGGAGGTTTACTCAAATGGGAACATTAATAGATGAGATAATTGAGTGGGGAGGCGGAGTGTTTGGCGAAGAGCACATGGAAACGCTGTTGTCGTGTGTGCAATGCGGTAAGTGTACGGGTGGCTGTCCATCAGGAAGGATTACCGCGTTGAGAACACGAAAGTTATTCCGGATGGCTCAAGAGGATATGCGCGAAGAGATTTTCAATGCTCCTGAACTGTGGTTCTGCACAACCTGTTACACTTGCTATGAGCGCTGCCCGAAAGGAGTGAAATGCACGGACATTATACGAGTGATCAGGAACCTAGCTGCGAAGGAAGGACACATGTCAGTGCCCCACCGGAAGATTGGTGTTTATGCGTTGAAAACCGGCCACGGCGTGCCGATAGGTCCAGACCAGATGAAGATACGGGAATCTATCGGACTTGATTCACAACCACCAACGACGCAGAAATACAAGGAACAGCTACAACAAGTGCAAACCATATGCAAGGAAACGGGATTTGATGCTCTGATTGATTTTGATTGGGATAAGATGGATCTTAAAGAAGCGGAGAAGAAGAAATGAGTGAAGAGAAGAAGGAGTATGCTTATTTCCTCGGCTGTATCACACCAAACAGGTATCCGGGGATAGAAGCATCGGCAAAGAAGATATTTAAGGAATTTGGCATAGAATCAAAAGAGATGGAGGGTGCTTCCTGTTGTCCCGCACCTGGTGTCTTCGGCTCGTTCGACATGTACACCTGGCTACCGATAGCAGCGCGAAATCTCGCCATTGCCGAAGAGATGGGTCTTGAAATTTATGTCACCTGTAACGGTTGTTATGGGTCACTACAAGAAGCTGATCATTTGCTCAAAGAGCATCCGAAGTTAAAGGAAAAGGTCAATGAGATATTAGGCAAGGCTGGAAGAGAGTACAAGGGAACCACGAAGGTTCACCATTCTATTGTGGTTCTTCACGATATTGTCGGTTTAGACAAGTTAAAAGAGCGGGTAACGAAGCCGATGAAGGGCGTGAATGTGGCGATACATTACGGCTGCCATTTCCTCAAGCCCAGTGAGGTGCGGGGGCATGGATCTGCAGAAACACCAAACGTTCTAGAGGACATCGTGAAGGCGGTCGGTGCAACAGAAGTGCTTTACAAAGATAAGCTGATGTGTTGTGGCGCTGGTGGGGGAGTGCGAACCGCAGATACGCCAACCGCCTTAGAATGGACACGTCAGAAATTGGTGAGCATGATAGAAGCGGGTGCCGATTGTGTGATTCACCCCTGTGCGTTCTGTCATTTGCAACTTGACCGTGGGCAGTACGAGATGAACCAGGCGTTTGGTACTGATTTTAATTTACCCGTTCTCTTCGCGTTGCAGCTCGTTGGTCTCGCAATGGGACTCAGTGAAAAGGAACTGGCGTTAGATCAACAGACAACCAAGATGTCTGAGAAGTTGCTCAAATAGAAGAAGAAAAATAAAAATTTTTTTCTTCTCTTTTTTGTTTTTTTATTTCAGGGCCTTAAGTTAAGTAACCTAACGTGCCACACCTACCAGAGCTTTGTAGGCTGGGATAGCACTGCCTTAAATTTCCCTTTTTTCTGCCGCAGGACACGCAAGTCCTTCTCCTTTTCCGTTATTTTATTTATTATTTCCGTTTTCTGCGCTTCTTCCTTTGCGGCTTTGAATTCGTTCGTTAAGTCGCCTATCTCCTTTATCACTGCCACAATTTTAGTATCTACTTCACTTATTACCTCATCAGGTACAACTCCCATTCTTATCACTCCTATTTTAGGTATACGTTGGTATAGGATACCAGCCAATGGATATTTATAGTTTTCTATATTTATCTGTCGCGGTGGTGTATCCTTACCCCTTCAACACAATTTCAATGTGGACGTCCTTGGGAATCGGTATGCGCATCAGTTGCCGCAGTGCTCGTTCATCCGCTTCTATGTCGATCAACCGCTTGTGTATACGCATTTCCCAATGGTCCCACGTAGGAGAGCCTTCGCCATCAGGACTCTTTCTACAGGGAACAAGAAGTTTCTTTGTTGGAAGAGGAATGGGCCCGGACA
Source organism: uncultured Halobacteria archaeon (assembly GCA_964400255.1). Lineage (GTDB taxonomy): Archaea > Halobacteriota > Syntropharchaeia > Alkanophagales > Methanospirareceae > JACGMN01. The sequence continues at coordinate 2,536 of CAYNTR010000030.1, read as the reverse complement.
TTCTGATGCCGGTAGTCTCAACGATCCTCTTCACCTGTTGGCAGATCTCGTCCAACTTCTTGTGATCAACGCTCGAAAGCTTTATCCGTGCTTTTTGGTTCATTCCCTTCTCTCTTCCTTTTCCTTGTTACTTATGTCGTAGTCGTTCGCTTGGCTTGGCCTTGCTTGGGGTTATTTCTCCTTTATGTCCATCACCATGCCAGCGGCAACGGTCTGACCCATATCCCGAATTGCGAATCGTCCGAGATGCGGTATATCCTTCACACGCTCGATGACTAAGGGTCGTGTTGGCTTCACCTTGACGATAGCGGCATCGCCTGTTTTGATGAAGTCAGGATTTTCTTCTATCGTTGCACCAGTCCTTGGGTCCAATTTCTTGGTGATTTCCATTACCGTGCAGGCAATTTGAGCGGTATGGCAGTGGAAAACTGGCGTATAGCCAACCGTAATTGCAGTCGGATGCTGGAGTACGATAAGCTGCGCGGTGAACTCGTCTGCAACCGTTGGCGGGTTATCCACATGTCCACAAACATCGCCCCTCCGTATCTCATTCCTGCTGATCCCCCGGACATTCCAACCGATATTGTCGCCGGGAATTGCTTCTGGAATCTCTTCATGGTGCATCTCTATTGATTTGACCTCTCCTTTCTTACCCGGCGGGTTGAAAATGATCGCATCGCCTTTCTTTAATTTCCCGGTTTCCACTCTTCCCACAGGCACCGTCCCCGCACCGGTTATGGTATATACATCCTGCACGGGTATCCGAAGCGGAAGCTCGACTGGCTTCTCCGGTACTTTCATGAGGTCCAGCGTTGCCAAAAAGGTAGGACCGTCAAACCATTTCATTTTGTCACTGGGCTTTATGATATTCTCGCCTTCAAATGCAGAAACAGGCACAAACACGAGCTGCGCTTCCTTATATCCCACGACTTTCAGAAGGTCTAAAAGGTCCTTCTTCAATTCCTCGTATCGCTTCTGATCGTAATTTACCCGATCCATTTTGTTTATCGCGACAATAAGCTGAGTAACGCCCAAGGTTCTGGCCAAAAATACGTGCTCCTTTGTCTGCGCCATTATGCCATCCTTTGCGTCCACGACCAAGACCGCTGCATCCGCCTGTGATGTTCCGGTAATCATATTTTTGACGAAATCCCTGTGACCGGGGCAATCCACGATTGTATAATAATACTTATCAGTATCAAATCTCTGATGAGCGACATCTATGGTAATTCCCCTCTCTCGTTCATCCTTCAAACTGTCCATCACCCATGCAAACTCGAATGAGCCTTTCCCGATCGCCTCTGCCTTTTTCCGGTATTCGTCGATTACATGTGGATCTATTACCTTCGTATCCATCAGCAGCCGTCCCAACAGCGTTGACTTCCCGTGATCAATATGCCCTATCATAGCCAAGTTCATGTGCTCTTTCTCTGCCATTTTTCATTTTCCTCCTCTTTCTTCTAATCTGTTCAACTTATGAACCTATAGTATTTACTGATTTAAATCTTATGTGTTGACTTATTATATTTATTTAATTAATGGTCTGTGAGTTCATCCCTGACTCGTTAACTAGTTTAAACCGACTGCACATGAAGTTACACTGCGGCTTGATAGAGCGAGCGAAGAGTGAGTGCGATACGATATTTACCGATGAAGAGGATAAAATTCTTGTATTAAAGGAATTTATTACGTCCATCGTTAAACAGCTCAATCTCAGCACGCTGCAGTGACCCCCTTTCTTCGGTACTGAACGGGAGAGAATACTGAAGCGGCGAAGACGAGGGTATGTATACACCGAGGAACGGTTTAAGCGTGAGTTCCTCGCGACGTTAAACGAGAATCTTACGTGGGATAGGAACTCGATACTATCAGCGATAAAAAAATAGGGACCAGATTTTATATTTGACGGACAACGCAGGCGAGACACTGTTTGATGAGATTGTGTTACAAAAGTTGAGCGAGTCTCGCCGAACCATGCCCCGATTGTCAACGATGCGACGATAGCGGATTTAAAAGAAACAGGTGTTTCCGTTCAAGATGGAAAGAAAGGGGTAATTCCCAGTGGTTCGTCCATAGGGCTCTCGTTAGAAGAAGCTGAAGCGGATTTTCTAGAGGTGCTTCGGGATAATCACTATTTGATAGTAGCGAAGGGCATGGGGAACTACGAGGCAATTTCTGAATTCGAAGCAAGGGACGAGGTAGGGCTGAAGTGCCGGGTGCTCTATATTTTGAGGGCGAAATGCGAGCCGGTAGCGAGGAGGTTCGGGGTTACGAAAGGAGGGCGTGTTGCTCAGTTCGTTTAGTGAGTCTGTGAGAAGAGCTTCTTTTCCCAGTAAATGAAGAGGCAGAAATACATTGGGCGAAATCATTACGCAACAGCAATAAATACCTGGCAAAGAAGTGAGAAGGAGCAAAAAGCTGATTGCACGCGAATCGTGTGCAAAACAACCCCTTCACGTCAAACCCAGAAAGAAATTAAATAATAGACTTATTGCGAAATAATAAGCCCCGAACGAATTAGCATTAGCCTCCACAA
>CAYNTR010000029.1:0-22388 GCA_964400255.1 uncultured Halobacteria archaeon | reverse complement strand
CGATACTAAGTTGAGGGTCTGGTGTTCGGAACCCTATGGTTTCGGAAGTACTGGAGTTAGCATTTTAATGGGTAGGAGATCCGTAGACCTCGTTCACTTCTTCTCGTAGATCCCAGTCGGCTGGGGCAATATTCCCGGTCTCTCATCAGTCATAACGTAATAATAGCTAACCACGTGCACGAAATACTCGAGATACCCCTTAACGAAGTTGCTTAACCCCTCGCTTCTGCGTCCAAGTATCAAGATCACAAACCATTGAATAAGCACGCATATTTCCGCAATGAAACCGTATACCACTAATACAATACCTATGGCTATCCACGCGTACACGATTCGCACAAACAGCTCAAGCCGCCCTGCATCATGTTCGTACCCAAACAACTTTTTCAATTCAGGTTGTTTTTCTTCTTCCATTTCAATCACCCCCTTTCTCTTTTACATCCTTTCGCTAAATCCAAGGTGCTCATCATATGAAAAACTATCGGTAAACTAGACGCCGTCAGTATGCTCTTTGGTGCATTACCTAGTAGAAACGGATCAGTATCAACGTATCTTGCAGGTGAAGGATAACCTTCTTATTCCTCTAGTCGCAATCTTTCCCTGTGGTGAGCGTATGAAATATAAAATAACGGGCGATAACCTGCAATTGGTGACGCTCGAATTGAGTGCTGGCGAGAAGGTGTATGGCGAAGCCGGCACGATGGTCTATATGAGTGCGAATATGACAATGGAAGCAAAGATGCGCGGTGGCTTGATGAAAGCGATCGGGCGAAAATTCGCGGGTGAAACGATGTTTTTAACCGATTTCACTCCCGCAGGCGGAGAAGGACTGGTAGCGTTTGGCGGTAACGCACCCGGGACGATCAAGCCGATAGAGCTCGCACCTGGCAAAGAATTCATTGTTCAGAAGGATGCGTTCCTCTGTGCTGAAGATACCATTAAGCTCAGCGTCGCGTTTCAACGAAAGTTAGGCTCTATATTCTTCGGTGGTGAAGGCTTCATTTTAGAACGACTTTCTGGTGAGGGCACCGCGTTTATTCATGCCTGTGGCGATTTCATAGAGTTTGATTTGCAAGCAGGGCAAACGATGAAAGTGGACACCGGCTGTGTCGTCGGCTGGGATGAAACCGTCAGCTATGACATCGAGCGTGTAAAAGGGGTTAAGACAATCTTCTTTGGCGGTGAAGGCCTCTTCTTGACAACTCTGAGAGGGCCGGGAAAGATCATTATTCAATCGATGACGCTGGCCAATTTAGCAACGGCTTTGGCACCGTTCTTACCCACACAGCAGAGCTCTTCACGGACATCAGGCTCGTCCGGTGTTATCGGCACGCTGCTTGATGAGACACTCGGCAGATGAGCAAGGCGATTATCTCAGTTCTCATTTTTCTTGCTGCTGTCGTGATACTCTTGGGAGTGCTCCATTTCTTCAAAATACTCGCACTCATCGCGTTACTCATCGGGTTCGGCGTGCTGGTGGGAATTATACTCCTCGGAATTCTCGCCGGAATCCTGCTTATCCTCGCGCTGCCCTACTATTTACTCACCAAAGAGCCAAAAATCGACGAGTACGGCACGTATACCTTAGAAGATGTCAAGGGGAAGGAAGAGGATGTGAAAAAGAGAGAATAAAGCTAAGTGCCGGTATCATCCTCAATTCCGAAAGTGCACCGCAATATTTCGGTTATTTCAACTCCACTCCTCACGTTCTTTCTCCAGCACTTTGAGGATCTCCTCATACACTTTTTTCAACCGCCCCTTTCGAACATGTGCCAAGAGCTTCGTTATGACCAGCTCAGGTGTGCTCGATCCGATATGATTGAACATCGGCTGTCGGTCAACAATGATAGTGCCCCCGGCATCAAGGCCCTCGGACTCGATGCCGTCGACGCGCACCTTCTTCAAACTGATATGCGGCACTAACTCGTGAATCAAGTGCGTGATCATTACTGCGAACGTGTCATTCGGCAGGTTATTCAATACCGAAGCCATGATCCGTCCCATAGCGCCAGGTTCGGTAAGCGCCTCTAATTCGTCTATTAACACGACCTTCGCACCTTCGCGCATGAAGATCCGGCTCAATGCCCGCATCGAATATTCAAACGACCCGGTTTTCTTGATCATTTTTCGTCGGTATAGGTACAGCGGGAGCAGCGGTATTTCCGCACGCTCTGCAGGCACCGGCATGCCCAGCTCCGTGAGAATGATCGAGGTTGCAAGCATGATTAACAGGCAGGTTTTACCGCCGCTATTCGCGCCTGTAAGAATGGCTACGGGATGCGGTGTGGCGCCAAAGAGGCCTATAGTCGTCTTGCCTACAGAATAAGAAACTGAAACTACCTCATCACCACCTTTGAGCGCCTCGTCAATTAAAAAGAGATTTCGGCCTTGAGTCACGCCCAATCCTCCTTCTACTAGTTCTGGTATTGTCAAGCCGAAGTCTTCGCTGAATCGTGAAACAGCGAGCAGAAAATCGAAATAGAAGAGCTTAGTGAGCGCACCACTCACCGCGTCTCGCTTCATCTCCAGCTGCTTTGCACAGTCTTTTAACCGGTAATACCGCTGTTCTTCCGTTTTCTTCGTATACCGCTGCCGTAAGAGTGCGGTCTTTGCTCGTGATAATTCGAATGGCGGACCACGCTCTAAGTGCTCATACGCGCTCTCCCACAGAATATCCTTATCCGCTTCGGTAAGCATCAGCTCGTCCGCCATGTTCAGGAGCACATCATCGAGGTACCCTTTAAACTCCTCCGCACCCCCGCCACTTCTCATTATCCTGTTTGCTTCCTTATTGAGTGCCTCTTCCCATCGGTACAACACCTCGTCAAAGTTGATTTTACCTCCGCTCTCCACGGCTTCTATTTCTTGTAAAAGCTCCATACCCTGCTCTAAATCTACCAGTGAGATACCGTTGAAGAGAGATGAATCCTTGAGTACTTCGAAATCGGTTAAAATCCGTATCACTGCTTCTATTGCTTTTTTCTTTGCCCTGAATGCATTGACCACGAATTCAGGATGAATCGTATAGGTATCCGCCAAATCAGCCTCCGCGAGGAGTATAATGCCCGGCTCGTCAAAAACACCTTCCTCTCGTCCGTCACTGATAAACAGCAGGATAGTTTCTTTGTGCAAAAGCTCCTGCGCTTTATCTGCAGAATCAACAACCGCAAGACGCACGAAATCGCCGTAACGTTCCTTTATCTGTGCTTCTGACCCTCGACGCCGGGTTACGATAAGCGGCGAGTTGCCAACGTTCAAACTCGCTAGTGCTGCTTGCGAGAGTATCTCGCGTATTTTCGCTCGTTTCTCTGTACCCAGGAACTCCATCAATCGCTCGGTCTCCCGCAGGTCATCAAATCGCTTCTCCAGTTCTTCCCGGTCAAGAGTAGGAGTGCATGTGAGAACCAGTGCCTTGCCAGTTTGCGTTGCCGCATACGATGCGAGGATTTTCAAAATATCACGCATCAATTCCCTTGTTTCTTTCGTGCAGAAGACATCCCGCACTTTTAGTCCTGCTCGTTGCTCGTGATGCTTTACGACCAGCTTTTCCGCATCGGTTACGCTTATCCCGAGTAGTGACGAGAGCAATTCGAGATCGGGAATCGCTACGGCATCCATCACCTCGGGGCTCAGGAATTGAGGGATATTCGAGGAGGATGACACATCAGTGCGCATAGCCCTGATTCTCCTGATAGATTTTTCGCGCCAGCTCGAACGTTTCACCGCATAAATCGTGTTCTCGGATCATTTTATTTATACTATTCCTCACTTTGGTTAAATAGCAACCTCTTATGCGATCACCATTACCAAAGCTTATGCTTGGAACGTCTCCGTTCATTGGCGCGGGACAGTTTGGTCTGAAGGCTTTCGAGTATCGAGAACGATTTTACTATAACGAGTCCAATATGACGCAGCTGTTCATCAAATCCGCACGTCTGGATGTGAAAGCCGTTCAGCTCATTGTGTACGAGCCCTTGGTGAACGCGTTGAAAGAGGCGGTTAAAGAACTGGACGAGGAATTTTTTATTGCCGCAACGATACCGAGCGGGAGGTACTTCGAGCGTGATTTAGACCTGATCAAGCCGTTAAAGCCCGAAATTATAGCGATCCATGCGCTTTCCTGCGATGCGCTCGACCCGCGAATCGAAACGTGGACAGAGAAGATACGAGCTCTGGACGCTTCGCCTGCGGCCTCAACGCATTACCCGGGTGAAACGATTGAGGAGCTCGATACCGCAGGATTTGATTTCGAGGTGTATCTCGCTCCGGTCAATCCCGTGGGGTATGCAATGGAGCCGAATTATGAACGCACGGTGAAGGCACTGGAAACCACGGATAAGCAGGTGATTGCAATAAAGCCGCTGGCTGCGGGTCGCTTAAAGCCATCAGAGTCGCTGTTTACGTTCATCTATACTTATGCAGACTCTATAAGCGTTGGTATCACCTCGGAAGCAGAGATGGAGGAGACGTACGCCGTGGCGAAACAAAGTAATCCTATTCAGATAGGAGGTGAGGAGGTACGGTAAAGAAGATAGTGATAATTGGTGGCGGTGCTGCAGGCATAGACGTTTTGGAGCTCTTGCTCAGAGGTCAAGAGGGTGCAGAGGACACGGAGATCACACTCATTAAGAAAGAGACCGAGGGGTTCTTTTCGAGCTGTGGGTTACCGTTCGCGCTGGCCGGAATGTATAGCATAAAGGACCTCGTTCTCTTTGAACCGGGTTTTTACCGTGAAAAGGGCGTGGACTTCAGAACTGGAATTGAAGTGACAAGCATCGATGTGGAAAAGAGTTCCGTGAGTCTTGATACGGGCGAAGAGATACCGTATGACGACCTGGTCATCGCAACGGGCAGCAAATCGTTTATTCCACCGATTGAAGGAAAGAACCTTGAGGGAGTGTTCACGTTATGGGGTCGGAAGGACGGAGAACGGTTACAAGCAGCGATGAACGCAGAGGACACGCGCACCGCGGTCATTATTGGCGGTGGCATAATCGGGCTCCAAACAGCTGTTGCATTCTCAAAGAACGGGATTAAGACCACACTCGTGGAAATGTTCCCGTATCTGCTGCCAGCCATATTAGACGCGGATATGGCGGCGCTCGTGCAGAAATGGCTGCGGAAAGATGTGACGTTCCTTCTGGGAAAGCCAGTACGTGCGCTAACTGGAGATCACCGCGTACGATCAGTCACAGTAGGAGGCAAAGAGATTCCTGCTGATATCGTGCTCCTATCGGCGGGCATGCGTCCGAACGTAGCGATGGTGAAAGAAGCGGGTATAGCGATAGGAGACTGTGGCGGAATCGTTGTTGATCGTTCATTGCATGTGAAAAAAGGGGTAATGTATGTACCGAACGTCTATGCGCTCGGTGATTGCATAGAGGTGATCGACGCGGTCACCAATCGTCCACGACTGAGTCAACTTGCATCGACTGCCCTGATACAGGCACGAGTCGTCGCCAATAACCTCCTTGGGATCAGTTCGTCCTACGAGCCGTGCTTGAGCCCCACGGTCACCAATATCGCAGGTTTGCAAGTAGGGAGCGTTGGCGTTACCTCTGAGTGCGCACGAAGCAACGGAATGACAGTGAAAGCGGGAAGAGCGATTAAATATACCAAGGCACGATTTTTCCCGACCCGGAAGCTGATCATTGCGAAATTGCTCTTCGACGCATCGAGTGAGAAGTTGATCAGCGCGCAGCTCGTTTCGGAAGAGACCGTTGCAGAACGGGTAAATGAACTCACACTCGCTATTAAGGCCGGGATAACGGCGACGGACATCTGCATGCGAGAGCGGTGCTTTGATCCGTCGCTGACCATGGTCGAAGATGTCATCGTTGACGCGGCGATGCACGCTCTAAAAAAGGCTGAGAATGAACACGATTAACACCATGATTCCGCTAAAGAGCACTGAGCTGCTGCTGGTGCACGGCAAGACCGGTACGTTGGCCGTGGTTAAGGTAGGGAGCAAACGTCAGTTTTTGGTTGAAACGCCTGAACGAGAGATTGTAATGGCGCTGGGGCCTGAAGATGTAATTGTCGCCTCTGGATTTGGTACCGACGAGCACATTGTGAACGGACTACGGTGTGTGCTTTATATGATTCGAGAAGTGAACTCGCCGCTGATCGTGCTGCCAAAGACCCATCCCGCAACGGCTCGGCTGAAAATCGTGGTTTCCGCGGGCACGCGAATCGTATTGAGCTGTAAGATCACCCCGGGCACCCATCCCGAGCAGCATTTACTCTGTGCCATGGATGAATTCAGTGGCGCGGAGATTCTGGGCATCGAAGGCGGCGTAGAGCTCAAAGGGCTGGAATGGGCAAATTACGAGATAACCAACTTTCTTTAAATGAAAGATCGTTGATAAGATATGAGCGAAGGCATATGACAGGCGAAACAGCAGTACCATCCACGGAACGAGAAGAAATAGATCTATTGAAGGCGAAACGAATCGTCGTCAAGGTGGGAACCAGCAGCCTCACCGATAAGAGCTATCGGCTTGAGCCACAGAAGGTTGAAAAGCTCGCGAAAGAGATCGTTGCCTTGAAAAAGCTGGGTAAAGAAGTCATATTAGTAACCTCAGGCGCCATCGGTGCGGGTATGGGAAAACTCGATCTGAAACGAAGACCGCGAGACATAAAGGTCTTGCAGGCAACGGCCGCTGTTGGCCAGAACATCCTCATGAGCACGTATGATCGCTATTTCTCCGCCTACGATCAGACCATCGCCCAAATCTTGTTAACGCACGGCGCCTTCTTTAACCGACAGCGCTACCTTAACCTCCGAAACACCCTGAATACGTTACTTAAGTCCGGTGTCATCCCTATCATTAACGAAAACGACACGGTTGCTGTCGACGAAATCAAATTGGGCGATAACGACAATTTGTCCGCTCTGGTGGCGAGCAACCTCGATGCCGATCTCTTGATTATTCTCTCGGACGTCGAAGGCCTGTTCACCGCGAACCCAAAACGAAGTAAGAACGCAGAACTCATATCGGTGGTGGACGAGATAACACCTGAGATAGAGCGAATAGCGGAAAAAGGCGGAAGAACTGGCGTGGGTGGTATGAAGACGAAACTACAAGCTGCACGGATCGTTATGAAAGCAGGTATTCCGATGCTCATTGCAAACAGCAGTGAAGAGGACGTCCTCACACGGATCATGGCAGGTGAAGCGGTTGGTACGCTCTTCATGCCCCAAACGGGGAAGATGAACGGGAGAGCGCACTGGATTCGGTTCGCTGCCTCGCCCAAGGGCAGTATTAAGGTGGACGATGGTGCAAAGAAGGCACTGATCGAGACGGGGAGCAGCTTGCTGCCCTCCGGAATTATTGCTGTTGAGCGGGAATTCAAGAGCGGCGACCCGGTCAGCATTATAGACACCGAAGGCGTTGCATTCGCAAAGGGTATCACCCACTATTCAAGCAGTGATATCGAGAAGATAAAAGGCGCACAATCACGGGAGATCGAACAGATTCTGGGTCGTAAAGATTACAACGAAGTAGTGTACCGCGGCAATATGGTGTTGCTTTAGAGACACTTTTTCTTTTCAAAGAACCCCGATCATTTCGTTTGAAATGGGCGTAGTTAGTGCGCCTCAAAGCAACCTCTAATTTCTTGACCATAGTTGTCAAAGCGTTCTCCCTCCTCTGGTTGCAGAAGCGGCTCTAGCATACTTTGAAAAAGAGATGCAACACATAATTTCGCACCGGTAGGCTCATGCGCGCACCAACGAGAAGGGAAAAGCTTAAAAGGAGACCGCCACCAATAGCGGATTAAGATAAACTATGAAAAGAAAAAGCGCGACTTTACTCGTACTCGTAGTACTCGTCTCCACTGTAGCATGTTTGGGATGCCTTGAGGAGGAAGCGCCCGACTCGACCACGCCGGAAATTCCCGGTGAGCCATCTCCTGGAGTTACCGAAGCTGGAGAAATAACGGAAACGCCGCAGCCATCAGAAGAACCAACATACGAGCTGAGCTTAGAAACCTTCAACGGCGGATTCTTTACGATCGATAAACCACAGGGATGGAACATTGTTACCGCAGGGACGTGTGCCGATTTCGCGTTTTTGCTACGCGATACTCAAGAACCCTCGAGACAAGTCTTCTTTTTCGGCGAGGTAGGCCCGGTGTACATGAGTGAGGAACGGAAGCAGTTTGATTATGACTATATGAGCATGGGCGGCTATCCGATTCCTTATATAGAGATGCCGGTGGTTGACCCCCTCACGCCGCAAAATTTCCTGGCGCAGTTCCATCTCATTACCCAAACGAGTATCGCGCAGTCATTCATGCCCCAGGCGCCCCCGTTGGAGCATTTTGAGGTTATTTCAGCAACGCCACAATCGAGTTTTATTTCAGGCGGGAAAACGGAACTCGTACGTGGTCTGTTTGTGGAGAACGGCAAAGTAGCAGAGGGATTGTTCCTGGTTACCGTTGCCCCGATTCTACCTGCTGCCAGTGGTCCAGAAGGAGGTATTGCATACGGCTTTCAAGTTATGGGCGTCACCGCACCCAAGCAGGAATTCGGCGATTTTGAGAATACTTTGGCCGCATCGCTTCAAAGTTTCACGGTAACACCCTCGTATGTCGAGAACTGTCTACGGCAACAACAGCAGACCTATGCGGGCATTCTTGAAGCAGGAAAGACGTTGAGCGAGGCATCGGACATTATCATGGATGGCTGGGGGCAGAGAAACAAAGTTGATGATATCATTTCTGAGAAACGAAGTGATGCGATTCTGGGTAAAGAACGCGTGTACGATCCCGAAACGGGAGAGGTCTATGAATTCGAGACGGGATTCTATGATACCTATGATATCAACCGTGAGCGGTATGAGATGAACAATTTACAGCCCCTCCCCGAGGATAATTGGAACCTCTGGATGGAGGCACCCCTGGATGGAGAGCGACACCTCAGGTAGCTCAGAAAGATCAACACACTTAAGTAGGTATCGAAGAGTACATGTAACCGATAAAAATGACACGCGATACGAGCACTGGTGTAGAGGCACAAGGAAGGATAGTGGAAAAGGCGAAAGCGGCGCGCGAAGCCGCAATCAAATTGGCTAACGCGTCAACCGCAGCGAAGAACAACGCCCTGCTCCAGATTGCAGCTGCCCTTGATACCAAACGGAAAGCAATACTGGCGGCGAATACCAAGGATCTTCAACTCGCTTCGAGCCAGGTAAAAGAGGGGAAGATGACCAAAGCACTTCTCCACCGGTTACTACTGGACGACGCGAAGATAGACGAGATGATCAAAAGTGTGAAGGACGTTGCGAAATTAGAGGATCCCGTTGGTAAAACGCTCTTTGCAATCGAGCTGGATAACGGCTTAGAGCTTTTTCAGGTGTCATGCCCTATAGGTGTGATCGGTGTGATCTTCGAAGCGCGTCCCGATGCACTGGTTCAAATCTCCGCGCTCTGCCTGAAAACGGGCAATGCCGTATTGCTCAAGGGCGGGTCTGAAGCTCACCATTCAAATGAAGCGCTCTTCAACCTCATTGCCGAGGCGTCGACTGAAAGAAATGGACTTGCAAAAGGGTGGATCCAATTACTGGAAACCCGGGAAGAGGTAAGTGAGATGTTGACATTGAACGAGTACATCGACCTTATCGTGCCCCGGGGAAGCAATCAACTCGTGAAATACATACAGGATAATACCAGTATCATGGTTTTAGGGCATTCGGAGGGCATATGTCACGTGTACGTTGACCGCGACGCGGACATGAAGATGGCGCTCGAGGTCTGTTACGATTCGAAGGTACAATATCCGGCGGTTTGTAATGCTGCAGAGACGCTGCTCGTGGATGCCTCAATTGCACAAGAATTTCTGCCACGGATGGTTGATCGGTATCTCCAGGCAGATGTTGAGATTCGAGGATGCCCCACCACACGGGAGATTTTAAAGGGTAGAAAGGAGTTCAAGCCGGCAACTGAAGAAGATTGGCGTACCGAATATAATGACTTAATTATCTCCATCAAGGTAGTTGACGGCGTCGACGAAGCCATCGAGCACATTAACCGGTACGGGTCGGGGCATACCGATGCAATCGTTACGGAGAACAAAGAAACCGCGCTCAGGTTCATGCAGTTTGTTGATTCATCCTCCGTGATGCACAACGCGTCAACGCGATTCAGTGATGGATTCAGGTATGGTAAGGGCGCTGAAGTGGGTATAAGCACGTATAAGGTGCATGCGCGGGGGCCTGTCGGCTTAGAGGGATTGATTATTTACAAATATCTCCTCGCCGGCTCCGGGCAAACTGTCGCCCCCTATGTCGGTGCTGACGCGAAGGGGTTCACACATCGGAGGTTAGACAAGAGCTTTTCGTTTTAGCTAGCCATACATCCCTTCCGACGGTCTCTTCGGCTCCTCCGTCACGGGCGGCGCGGGGATCTTCCCGAATTGCTTCTCGTATGCCTTGATATGCCGATCTAACCAACGCAGAAGCGCCTTCGCCTGTTCCGGCGACATCGTTATCTCTGCTTGTAACTCCCTCAGAATAACGGGCGGCTCCTTTCCGGTAACTATATCCGCAGTGACGTCCTCGTAGCCCTCCTGATACACGATCATCTTGAATTCATACGGGGTATGGCCACCAAAAACGCCTGAGGAATAAAATCGTTTGAAATCCGGATGTTTTTTTACCACAAATGTCGGCCTTGGTATTTGATCCACGTGTCGTGCTCACCTCCTTACGTCAGCTTAATACTGAAATGATATAAATAACTTGGCAGAGAGTGAAATTAAGAGAAGAAGCGAAGAGATGAATGGACACACGATACCAAAGGCGTTCTTCGTTACCTCAGGCGTGGGCATGGACACGGAAGAGGCTAATACGTTCGACCTCGCATTACGGGATGCTGGTATAGGCGAATGCAATCTGGTTGAGGTGTCGTCGATACTACCCACGAACGCAGTGGAAACGGAACGGAGTAAGGTGACGATACCACCGGGGAGCATCACCTTTTGCGTGATGTCGCGGGCTGACGGTAAGTCTGGTGAGATCATTGGCGCGGGTATCGGCTACGGCTGGATAGGGCAAGAAATGGATGAGAAAGGAGAAGAGCATCGAGATTTTGGTATCGTCTGCGAGCATCATGGGCACTATTCAAAGGACTATGTGATGGCGAAGATACATGAGAAGTTATATACGATGGCGGAGATTCGCGGTAAGAAGATACTTAAAAAGGATTTCATCGTGGAATCGGTGGAGGTGCCGAATGGTAAATTCGGCTCCGTCGTGGTAGCGCTCGTGTTTGCATTTTGAAAGGGCGAAAGATTTAAGTGTTGCCGGAATACAGTATATTATTCAATTTCATGCTGCTGAGAGGTGAAGTGCAGGAGTGGACTTAGAGGATTTACCGGGTGTTGGACCTGCTATCGCGGAGAAATTACGTGAGGGTGGGTATAGTTCGTTAGAAGCGATAGCGGTAGCGTCTCCTGCTGAGCTGGTAGCCGCGGCGGAGATAGGCGAAGCGACTGCTGCGAAAATAATCAATTCGGCGCGAGAAGCTGCGGATATCGGCGGGTTTGAGACCGGAGATAAGATATTGGAACGGCGGCGAGAGGTCGGTAAGCTCACCTCGGGTTCTGAATCGTTGAATACGCTCTTAGGCGGCGGCATTGAGACGCGCGCGTTAACCGAGTTTTATGGCGAATTCGGGAGTGGAAAGACACAGGTAGCGCATCAGCTCGCGGTAAACGTGCAGTTGCCACTGGACTTGGGAGGATTAAACGGCTCTGTGATCATCATCGATACGGAGAATACCTTCAGACCAGAGCGAATAAAGGACATGTCAGACGCTGCAGGGGTCGATTTCGATGAGGCGCTTAAGCATATCCACATTGCTCGTGCGTACAACTCAAATCACCAGATACTGCTAGTGGATAAGGCGGAAAAGCTTGCGGAGGAGTTGAAAGAGACGGAAAAGCCCGTACGGTTACTGATCATAGACTCGGCAACGGCCCACTTCAGAAGTGAATACATAGGCCGAGGCACGTTAGCGGACCGCCAGCAGCGGATAAACAAGCATCTGCACGATGCGCTCCGGTTTGGCGACCTCAATAATGCGGTGATCATGATAACGAATCAGGTGCAAGTGAAACCTGATGCCTTCTTCGGTGATCCGACACGGCCCATCGGCGGCCATGTGCTCGCACACACCGCTACGTTTAGATTATATCTGCGAAAGTCAAAAGGGGACAAAAGAATCGCACGATTAGTTGATTCACCAAACCTCCCGGAAGCTGAGGCTGTGTTCACGGTGACCAAGGCTGGAATTCGAGATTGATGGCTGGGGGAGTGATTGATTACTCCTCAATCTCCATTTCTAACTCTTCTTTACACGTCTCGCAGACCATAAGTCCATCTTTCACTGAGAGGTAATGTGAGAAGCTCCCGCATTTCTCGCAGATGCCCTGCTCGACACTCTCGCCCTCGACGCTCAACTCTTCTCGTTCCAGGTTCATCTCCAAGAGCTCTGCCAGTATCGAGTTCATCTCAGAGGAAACGGATAGTATATCAACGTCCGCAACGATCCCGACCAACTTGCCGTCCTCGATCACCGGGATCTTTCTTATTCGTTCTCTCGCCATTTTCCGCGCGATCGTTGAAAGGCGATCATTCGGGGACGCCGTGATCAAGGGCGAGGTCATGATGTCCTTGAGCTTCATCGTGCTCGGCTTGATGTCCTTACTCACCAGCTCGCTGATTATATCCCCTTCGGTAACTATCCCAACCGGTTCGCCATCATCGAGAACTACGATGCTATCAACCTTATTTCTCCTCATCAGCTTCGCGGCTTCCAGCACGGTGAGATCTTGGTTCCCTGCCACGACCTCCCGCACCATCACTTCCCTTAGCGGCATATCGGTCTCCATGTCTTCTCAACAATTATAATTTATGAAGTTTGTTTTAAATACACTACTGTTGAGGTATGCGCACGAAATATGTAATTTTAATTGGAGACGGAATGGCTGATTACCCGATTCCCGAACGTGGTAACAAGACCGCTTTACAACTCGCCGCCACGCCCAACCTCGATTTCATCGCTCGGGAGGGTATTTGCGGCCTGGTACAAACGATACCGGAGGATATGCCGGTCGGGAGTGATATTGCGACGCTCTCTATTCTCGGCTACGATCCCGATCGCTATTATACGGGCAGAGGCCCGTTAGAAGCGATGGCATTGCAGATGCCGCTCGATGCGGATGATATCGCGTTTCGCTGTAACCTTATCACGGAGGAGGACGGTCGATTAGCGGACTTCAGCGGTGGGCATATACAAAGCGAGGAAGCGCGTGTACTGATCGCAGCCTTAAATGCAGGAATTCGTGACCAATGGGTAGATAAAGGCTGGAAACTCACCTTTTATCCGGGCGTGAGCTATCGGAATATCCTCATTCTCAAAGCCAGATCAATGGAGAATAATTTTGGCGATGAGAAAGAGATAGGGGGCGCACCACCTCACGATATCGTTGGTGCACGTATCGAGGACCAGCTCCCTAAGGAAGAGATTTTACGGGATATCATGCGTACCTCGAAGGACGTGCTGGATACGCATGAAATCAATGTGCAGAGGCGGGCACGGAACGAGAAGAAGGCGAATATGGTATGGCTCTGGAGCGGCGGTAAGAAACCTGCATTGCCTTCGTTTAGCGAGCTATACGGCGTACAGGGCTCGGCGATTTCAGGGGTCGATCTGATCAAAGGCATTGGCCGGTGCGTGGGTCTGGAGGCAATCGAGGTGCCGGGCGCGACTGGCTACATCGACACGAATTATGCGGGTAAGGCGGCTTATGCACTCCGCAGCCTGGAGGATAAGGATTTCGTGCTCGTGCATGTGGAAGCGCCAGATGAAGCCGGGCATCTTGGTGATATCGATCTGAAGGTGAAAACGATCGAAGAGTTCGATTCGCTCGTCGTCGGTGCCGTATTAGAAGGGTTAAAAACGAACTTTGCGCATGAAGGCTACCGGATACTGGTTATGCCGGATCACCGCACACCGGTCTCGGTGAAAACGCATACCAGAGAGCCCGTGCCGTTTGCGATCTACGATTCCCGTGTCGCGATAGAAGAAAGTTCTGGTGACCAGAAAAACGAAGGAGGATTTGATGAATTCTCAGCACAGCAGAGTGCAGAAAAGGTGCTCAATGCACGCGCACAGGAGTTGATGCGCTTGTTCTTTGAAAAGTTGTGATTTTTTTGCTCTAGCATCACGTTAGCAGAAGCCAGTTATGAGAACTTCGTGGCGATGACGTCCGCGATGATGCCGTAGACGATGCCGAAAGCGATAAATGCTCCCCCTTCACTGATACCAACATCGATCATGTTCATGAGCGATATGGCGAGACTGACGATTACGCCGATCAAAGCACCTCGCAGTACCGGATGCAGTGGGATATCATCGCCGAGGCCGACCAACAGACCAA
The DNA here is from genome assembly GCA_964400255.1 of uncultured Halobacteria archaeon. Taxonomy (GTDB): domain Archaea; phylum Halobacteriota; class Syntropharchaeia; order Alkanophagales; family Methanospirareceae; genus JACGMN01. Next base: position 7,942 of record CAYNTR010000029.1, on the reverse strand, counting down.
TCAATACGCGATTATACACGATTACCGCTAAGAGCCCGGTGGTAACAACGAGCGTCGGTTTCGACGCCGCAATTTCTATCGTCCCGTACGCGCAGAACAGCCCGCACAACAATCCTATAAAAGTGGCGATGGCGATTCGTTTGCCGTTCATTTTTTTTCTTCTAATGTTTGTTTCCTTATTTCTTATTTACTTTGCTTTTCGTTCCATCTCTTTAAGCAGCTTCGCCGCCTTCTCCCGCGCAGGCTTATACCCGCACTCAGCTCGCTCTTTTGCTGTTTCCGCGTGCTCTTTCGCCTTTCCCGTATCTTTAGATTCCAGATAAAACTCGGCGAAGAAATTATGGATATCTGCCTGCTTCAATCGGTACTCGCACCGGTCCGCGATCTGCAGCGCTTCTTCTGCCTTTTCCAGCGCTTCTTTTTTACGATCCTCTTTAAACCTGAGTTTAGCAAACTCCGGAAGAATATCAGGCTCCAATTCTACCAGATTGATTTTACGGTCTCGGGTTAACGCTTCGGTTAAATGCTGCTCAGCTTCTGGAAGATTGCCGTTCATCAGATAGGCGGCACCGAGGAGGTATTCTGCGCGGATGATGTCAGCCTCGAATTTTCTAATATCCGCAAGTTCACGGGCTTTTGTGGCTGCTTTCATAGCTTCGTCAGCGTTTGACATGATGAGAGAACGGAGGGAGCGGTATGCAAATATAGTCCCTCTCTGGTGTATTGCACTTTCATCAAGTAACTTCGTAGCAGCAGAGGATTCTTGTTCGAACTCCTCAAATTTACCCCGATATGTTAATACCCTACTGAGTTCCTGGTGACCACGAGATTCCCGAAAATCATCCTTAATCTCACGGCAGGTTTCAATTGAACGCCTGAGAGTGGATTCAGCAGCGTCGAGTTCGCCGATTAAAAATTGTTGAGTGGCGAGGTTTACCAGACCGATGGCTAAATTCTTCTTATTGCCTGCTTTTTCTCTTAATTTAATAGTCATCTCAAACAGCGGTATCGCCTGTCGGGACTGTCCTAAAATGGCATACGAATTTGCAGAGTCATTATATAATCTTGCAATTTTAGATTTATCCTGTATAAGAGGTTTTTGATAATCCCCGTTTTTAAAAAACGCTCGCTGGAGTTCAACAAATGTTTGATATAAACCCAAACGGTAGTATAGTGGGACATTTAGTCTATCATAAAAAAGACTATAAGCTTCATCATACTTCCCCGCCCTGACGGTGTGGTGATACAGCTCGATAACCGGTGCTAAATCATCCAGTGATTCAACTTTCTCAGGTGTAGGAAGAGCCGCGAAATAATCGATGAGCTGGGAATGAACTTTTTCCTTACGGGTTAAACGGTCATAACAGTATTTTCTTACAATTGGGTGCAGGTCGAATTTGTTATGTTTCTCGTCGCGGAAGAGCATACCGCGATCCACGAGTTCGAGTAAAACTTCGTTAAATTTTTCCTCGCTACCAAACTCATTGAAAATAGCAAGTGCATTATAGTCCATGGGATTTCTAAACGCCGCGAGTTTGCTGATGAACGCCTGCTTCTTCTTGTCTAAGGAATTGTAAGCGAGTTCAAGGATGTTGTGTTCTTTCGGTATTAATTTTGGCAGAGGATTATGTCTTGTCCACGCTTTGATATCGCCGTTATATTTCATATCGTGGACAATCATACCCGACAATAGTCGGAGAGAAAGTGGGTGGTAGCCGTAAGCTTCGCAAACCTCTTCGATTTCCGCTCGTGTGCCTGTAACGCCTTGACGGCGGAAGAATTCAACGGCGTCGCCTTTATCCATCTTATCTAAATCTCTTCGAAGGCAGCCTTCTAACTCGTCAAGTTCTCGGGGAAAAAGGCGGCTGGTCAGCAACGTTTTTGCCCTTGGACGATTAGTTCCCAACCACTGGAGAAACATACCGCAGTTTGGATCGATGCACGACCGATAGTCCCCGCGTTCGTCTTCTTTTACAGCATCACCCTGATACGGCGAGCCCATACCGGCATACGCACGTAAAACGCGTTCGACGCCGTCAAACACCAGGAGAAAGTGATGTTGACTCAAGAGCGTGTAAAGCGCGTCCATCCTGTCTCTTGATGACGGTATACCCTTGGGGTTTGTTGTGCCGCTGCTTGTGTATGCAATCGCATGATCCAGAAAGCGCTCAAAACCTGCTTCTTTATCGTAAAATGACCACCAGATAATGCCTTCTGGTGATTTTGATTCCTTCTTGAGGACGTCTTCATGGAGCCAGTGCCACGTAAGTGCGGATTTCCCCATGCCGCCGATCGCAATGTACGCACAAACAGGGCAGGGATCGTTGGCGAACCATTCCGTAAGCATAGTTCTTTCTGCAACGCGGCCCGTGAAGTTTCTCTGCATTGGATAAGGATGGGCGATGTAGGGTGTTGGGGGTACGGGAAGTGTGTAAGAGCTTTGAACTTTTCCAATAATTGCGTTCAATGGCCCTATTATCTCACCGAGAGAATCGAAAGTATAGCGCCATGGAATATGCGGTTTTTCGTGCATTAACCGGTCATAGAATTCGTAAACCGCCTGATCACTGTACCATCTCATTGATTCTCTTTGCCCTTTATCTTTAACCTGTCTGTAAATAGCGGACTCGTGCTCTACTCTGTTGCGTACAAAAATACAAACCGGCTTGCCCTTCTTCCTCGCACACCGATATTCTGCCTCAGAAATGGTCAATCCAAATAGATCTGGATAGGGAGAGCCTTCTCTTTCAGTATAGGGCAACCCAGCACGCTTATCTAAGAGAACGACAAAAAGATCGCATTCTTCCGCTACCATGAGGCAGTTCGTCATCGAATCTGGATGACGATGTATAGGGAAGTCCTCCTTCTCGCTGAACCAAGCTGTATGCCCCAATTCCTTCAGACGACGATAAAGTTCGTCTCTCAAATCTCCTAAATCTTTGACAGTACTACTCACAAAAATTTTCATTTCTTAAAGTGTTCAACGAGGTAACGATCCCTCTTTATTACGTAATAAATTAAGACAGCAGATCAATAAATTCCTTTCGCTTTAATTTTTGGACGAAAAATCACTTTACAAGGGCTAAAGTCAACACAGATGAACTTACAAAATTTTCCTTTATTTCCTTATATCTTTAATGCGCTCGACCATGAGGTTCGGATTGGGTTTTCGTATCACCTTGATCACGCGTTTCTTTCGCTTGACCTCGCGTTCCAATTCTTCGAGACTCTTTTTCACCCGTTCTTCCTTCTCCTGCCTCGTTTTCTCGTCCTTCTCAAGATCCGCTTTCCGCCGTTCGAGCATCCGCTGGACTTCTTTCTTTGCCGGGCCGCCTTTCACTCGCCGCTTCTGAATATTAGATGCGATGTTCAATGCTTCTGTCACTTTCTTCTCCGTGAGTCCATTTTCGCTCAGTTTCTTCCCAATGATTCCCACAGCGATCTCATCTATTTTCTGAAGGATCTCAGCCGCAAACGCTCTCTCCGATTCCTCATCCGTTACCGATTCGAACCGTTCATCCGTCAACCCTGACGCTAACGAGGATACAATGGTATGCGCGGTTCTGAACGGCAAACCGGTCTCGCGAACGATGGTATCCGCCAGCTCCGTTGCAGTGGTGAAGCCACGAGACGCCTGATGCTCCATAACTTCTTTATTCACTTCCAATCCCTCGATCATGCCCTTCATCACGACTGCCGAAGCGGTGGTGGTCTTCACGGCTCTCAGCAGATGCGGGGTGACCTCCTGCAAATCCCGGTTATAAGAATAGGGTAACGCTTTGCAGATCGCAAGCGCGCTCGTCAAACAGCCATAAACCGTGCCTGCCCTCGCCCGTACCAGCTCTGCGTAGTCCGGGTTTCGTTTCTGCGGCATGATCGAGCTCCCCGTCGCATACTCCTCTGGAACGCGAATGAAATCGAATTCAGAGGTGCTCCACAGTATAAGCTCTTCGGCGAGCCTGCTCAGGTTGGTCATCAGGTTAGCGCAGCAGGAAATCGCCTCGATGATAAAATCACGCGTGGATACCGCATCCATCGAATGCTCCAGCGCCGAATCAAACCCGAGGAGTTTCGCCGTTCGATCACGATCTATCGGAAAGCCTGTCGAAGCGAACGCCGCAGCACCCAACGGACAGACGTTTATACGCTCGTACGCCGCTACGAGCCGTGCGAAATCACGGGCCACTGCATCGGCATGTGCGAGAACATGGTGTGCGAATGTCGTGGGCTGCGCATGCTGCAAATGGGTATAGCCCGGCATGATGGTGTCAACATGCTCGGCAGCCTTTTCAAGCAATGCGGTTCTCAATTCATTCACCGCGTTCAGCAGCGCGAACAACTCACCTCGAAGCGCTATGCGTATGCACGTTGCCACTTCGTCATTTCGTGACCGACCGGTATGCATCCTTCCGCCAACGTTCTCGCCTAATTCCCGGATCACGACCGATTCGATCGCGGTATGCACGTCCTCGTACGGGGGAAGTTCGTGTTCGATAAAATCTTCGCTTCGAGCCTCTAGCTCAAGCAAGCAGGTCAGAATAGCCGCGACCTCCTTTTTGATGATGCCCCTTTCCTTGAGCATCACGACATGCGCCTTATCCACAAGGATATCCGCATGAAAGAGCCATCTATCTGCTTCGAGTGATAAAATGAAATCGTCCTTATACCCTTCCTGCTTCGTCATCTTCCTTCGCTCTTTTTTCGCCCCTGCTTCTTTAGCATGAGGTGAAGCGTCCTCTATCATCAAATCAAAAGTTTTATATATATCATTTCGGTCTGCTTCACAGTTGCAGAGCTTGCTCTAGCCGTTAGTTCAATCGCTCATGCCGATCGCCATTAAATAGCCGCGAGCGCGTTCTGTTTTAGGATACCGATCGACCAGCCGCCAGAAATCAGGCCCGTGTCGCGGCACCTCCAGGTGTGCAAGCTCATGCACCACCACGTAATCATGCACGAATTTCGGCATCTTTAGTAAACGATCTGAAATCCTGATGGTTTTATCATGCGGATTACACGTCCCGAAGGTGTGTGCATTTTGCTCCGTCGTATACCGTATCTGCGCCCACGAGAGTTCACCGGCAAAATACCGCTTGTTGAGTTCCTTAGCACGTCGTTCCAGCAGTTCATCGGCATTCTGCGTTTTGAGTTCCTTCTTGCGCCGCTTCAACTCAAACCGCTTCTTCGCCCACTGCACATACTTCGCTTCATCCTCTCCAGAAAGCCCCGCAGGAAGATAGACGTGGATCACGCCGTCCACTTCTCGTGCGCTGATCGTTTTCTTTCTTCTCTGGCTGCGAATTATCGTGACGTCCATAGTCATAACCCATCACGTTTTCGGGCCGTGAAGTGACCACGATGGAACCTGAGCATCAGGAACAGCATCTGCTCGCGGGAGGTACGGCTTGATATCAAGTATCGGTGAGCCTTCCAACGCGTCAAGGCCCTTCACAAACAAGACGCTCCCTTCCTGTTTCACCAGTTCGACCACACATAAGCCAATCGGATTCGGCCTGCTCGGACTCCGTGAGGCGAATACCCCGACTTCTGGCGCTCCCGGATGCCGCCGAGGGGTTACTCTCAGCACACTGCGCTCTTCCTCCGTATCTCGTAAATGGAACCAGTAGAGGATGATTATATGCGAGTAGGTATCCAACCCCTCCAATCCCTCAGAAAAGTCATCGAAAATTCGTACCCGCGATACGCCTTTCTCGTCTGCCTGCTCCACAACACCGATAAATCGTAACATAACTCACCTGAAAGACGAAGAGAGCAATGCGCCGCCCACTGCACCGATATACTGTGGATACTGCGGCACAATGACATCAAACCCCAGTACATCGCTCATCGCCACCGGCACGCCTTCAATCAACGCGGTGCCGCCAACCTCTATTGCAGGCTGTCTGAGGTCAATCTCCTGTAGCAACTGCTCTTTTACCTGCTCCACGACCGACTGACACGCGGCAGCGGCAATGTCTTCCTTCCTCGCACCGGTCGATAAGGCTGCGACAAGATCCTGAATCCCAAACACGATACAATAGCTGTCCGTCTTTATTTTATGCGGGTCACCTTCCAGGGCCAACTTACCCATCTCGACCACATCCACACCCAACCTCCGCGCGGTCATCTCCAGGAACCGTCCTGAAGCTCCCGCACATATCCCGCCCATCGTGAAGTTATCAGGAATGCCATCATGCGCGGTTATTATCTTATTGTCCATACCGCCGATGTCAATAATCATTGCTTCACCCTTCTCGATCCCCGCAAGATACATCGCGGCCTTCGAGTTCACCGTCAGTTCCTCCTGTACTAGGTCCGCTTTGAAATGCTCGCCGACCGTATGTCTCCCGTAACCGGTGGTCCCGAGAGCTTCTATATCCTCCCGTTTCACACCCGCGATTTCCAGTGCTTCCGCAAATACCTTTTCGGCCGTTTTCACCACTTCACGCGTGGGCGTCCAGGTCGCGCCTAACACCTCGTTATCCTGCATGATCGCCGCCTTTGTCGTGGTGGATCCGGAATCAATGCCCGCGGTAAGTCCCTCTTGCACCTTCCGTTCCAAGATCCATCTCCGCCGCACTATGGTCACGAGCGCTTCCATCCTCGTCAACAATTCGCCAGCCTTTGTCCGTTCTGAAAAAGGATACATGACAATGGGTAAGTGCGTCTTCTCCTGTATGATCTTCCTGATCTCAGTCCGTATCACCGCGCCTCGCGGACATTTGTGACAGCCCGCGAGGAATACCGCATCAGCATCACTCAACCCCTCAGCCACGGCGTAGCCTCGTGCCAGCGCGACACTTAACCCGAGGCTCTTCTTCATGTCATAGCCAAATTCCTCTACCTTCTTTGCCACATAGTCCAAATCAACCTCGGGCACGAATATCTCCGCACCTACTTTGGCCGCAGCCTTTTCGATCTCGCCCTGCACATTCCCGTAAAGGGTACCGCACGAAATTTGCGCTATGCGTATCCCTTCCCCCCCTCCACTGGCCTCCTTCGTCTTACCCATAATTCTAAACAATGGTATGCCGGAATTTTAATTAAACGTTACGCTTTTGTCCACACGTAGCCGTTCATTATCGCTCAAAAGCCTCAGTCAATGTCCCGGAAGTATTTCAAAATCCCTCTTATTCAACAATTGTTCTTACGTTCACCACGGAACCTGCTTCTTCCCCATCTTAAAGCCGATGTAATTGGTCACGAGATGCAACAGCGGAGTAATGATAATAACCGCAATGATGATATGGAGCGAGAAGGCTTCAAAGAACCATGCTCGGGCAAAAACGAACAAAAGCAGCCAGGCACCGCCCACGAAGTCCAATTGATCCACAACGGGAAATGGTGCGCCTCTTTCTAACCCAACACGCCGCTTTATGATGCTCCCGAGCAGGTCTCCAAGCATGGCACCTGCTGATAAGCATGATACCGTCACCAGAAAGAAAAGAGAGGCGCCAAAAGAGGGTAGATGTACATAATTAGCCACGAGCAGATGCTGAACGATGCCAATGAGAAACCCGCATGAGAAGCCCGTTACGAGTCCTTCATACGTCTTCCCATCACCCAGCACCCTCTGATTACCCCAATACTTACCTCGATCGATCGGGGTTTTACCGCCAAAAAACGCCGCACTCGAATTCGCTATGTATGCGGGCAGCATCAGCCATACCGCCACGATAATGGTGTCGACAAGGGGAGTCATGGTATGTACGTTACATTCCGTATTTGTCCATTACATTCATAGAGGATAGCATTTTTAGGTCAGCAAATCGACCAGAATTTGGTCATAGTCAGTCATTACGATGCCATTACAAACGGTATGCTTTACCATGCCGGGGAATTCATACCCCTCAAACGGCGACCACCCGCATTTCGTGTATAACCGTTCACCACTGATTTTTTCCGGCCTTTTCATGTCCAAGATCGTCAAATGCGCCCGTTTGCC
>CAYNTR010000028.1:0-22789 GCA_964400255.1 uncultured Halobacteria archaeon | reverse complement strand
TAGTGGTTCTCCTCATGTCGTCCCAGCACTGTTGCATCGCAGCATTGTTCACCCAGTGCAGGTCGTCGTGGTAACACATGATGTCCGTGTGATTCAGCACGTAAGGCATCAAGAATCGCTGCCCTTGCGGCATACCCTTGTCTGGATTATACGCTGGGCATGAATTAACCCTGCTTGCAACGACCTTCTTTGCGTCCTCTATGAACTCTCTCTTCCTGAATCCGCCTTTCTGCGCGATACCCCCGTACACATAAAATTTCGTCGCGGTACTCTCGGGTTTCTCAGCGAACTTCTCCGACATTGATTTCAAGAAACTATGTTGTACATCTCGAAATGGCATTTTTCTTTTCCTCCTTTACTCCACTCCTCCCTTTGGAGTGTACAGCTTCATTCCCTTTACGCCAACGGCCTTGTTCCCTTTTATCGCATCTCTCTTTATGAATGGCTGGTATCCGCCCCAGGTTCTGTTCCAGTGGATTTCAGAGATCACATCAGCGACCTCAGGATCTTCTCCTTCCATCCAGACACCGCCCTGAGCGTTCCTGAACATCGTGGTTCTCTTCCTTAATTCGGCCTCTGGAAGCGGCTTGCCTAACGTCACTTCCTTGTCAATTGCACCGCCGACCATATCCTTCACGTATCTTACGTCACCGTTCGGTGCACGAGCCCACCTTCTCAGAGCGTCGAACATCATGCCGTTCTCGTCCAATCGGACAGAGTGGCCGTGAACAGTTCGACCTCTCAGGCCGGTCCTCGCGGTGTCATACGTCTCATTGTCGGTGTACTCTTTTGCGATTGCTTCAACGTCTCGCTCTCGTGCCTCAACGATTGTTCTTCCGGATAACACACCGGGGTCTACTCCTCGGTATCTGTTGTACCACATCATCGGTCGAATTCGTGGTGTCGTCGGCGCGAACTGCATCGAATCGGTGTACTGCACGTATCTGATTCGGTCTCCTGCCGCTGCTCCTGGCGTGGGCTTTACCATCTCACGAACAGAGCAGGCTGGCTCTTCCAGCTCCTCGATTGGTGGATGAATGCTCTTGTACGCTTCTCCCGGCGCGCGGTGTCCAAGCAATCGCACGATATCTTCCTCTGCTATGTCCCTCAACTTCTCTAACTTCTTGGAGGGGTCCATAAACTTCCTTCTGTTGACCGCTACAGAACTCTTTCCAGGTGTAAATTGTGGCATTTTTTTTTCCTCCTTTACATTATTTTCTTTGCGCCGTCTGCAATGGCCTTCATCGGCTCTGCAAACTCTGGTACTGAACCGAGCACTTCACCGATCAGTCCCGATGTTCTCGACGGTGTGAAATACAGCGTGTCCGCGTCTATGCACATCGCAGCACAGAAGCAGGGTATGAACTGACCCTTAGCATGCCGTGTAACGATGTGGTTTCCGTGGAATACCCCCGGTCCGCCTCCTCCATAAATACTGTGTGAGAAGAACGAACTCGATACAGATGCGCCCTGCGCCTTTCCATAGTCAACGCCCGGAAGTCCTGTCTCATGCTCCAACAACTCATTGAAATACATGATGCTCGATGGAACCGGTTGCCCAGCACGCATTGCAGCGCAATTCACCATCACCGCAGCAAGCATGCCCGTTGAGGCATAAGCGTTCCACATCTGCAGGTCGTCCGCGCCAAAGACCGTATAGCCAGATCCCAGTTTCGTCTTCGGCTTTGCCACGCCATCCGCTTTGGCTTTCTCTACGCACGCATACACGACGTCAGCAAGCGTTCCGTCCTGTCCATTCTCCTTAACGAGGTTGAACAGCATGTTGTTCGCATTCAATCCCTCGAATGCAAAGTCAAGGAGATGTCCTCGCTCAAATGGTCCTACCGCATCACCCATCTCGTAGCACGCGCACTCTTCCAGTGTCATGGACAAGCATGCACCCGGTATCGCTCGCTTCCGTACCGTTGCTGCAATGTGGTTAACCGGGATGTTCCTCAATGTATATCCTGGCCCCTCATTACTGATCGGTACGTCTACCAGCGTCGCCACGACACTGCCAGTCATTGCCGGATCCTGTGGATACAGCCCCCATACCGCGTTCTTCACGACCGGCGCGTTCCACATGCTTACCTTAAAGGTATCAAGGACAGCTTGCGTCACTGCCGCGCAGGTGTTGGTTTTGGCTGCCGAGTAGTCCGCAAGGATTCGTGCCGCAGGCACCTCAACCAGTAGTCGCTTGCCTCCACCCATGACTTCCGCTCTGGTCTCGTCGCCTGCTTCGACCTCGAGCATTCCTTTCACCGCACTCGCTATCGCACTCGCTTTCCCGACAATGTCCACGTTCATTTCCTTGCCGCGGATAACCATCGCTTTGCCCGCGACTTGACCTGTCTTGAGCCGATTCTCCAGTCCCGCCAGGTCAACAGCCGCTAACCGAGCAGTCATGCTGGCGATCTTCCTTATCGCTGGATTTCGTAGCGGGCTAATGGCCATAAGCGGTACATTGCCAACCAGTTTGTTGCCTCTGTCGTCGAATAAGTCTACTTTATCCTCTATCTTAGCCATAACTTCTTTATCCTCCCATTTTTTATACTACCCCAATAGGGTAAGTATAGTGTTAGGTCACACCTACTTAAAAGCTTTTCGTTTTCGCACAATCGTCCAAAAATGAGTACCTAACGACGACTAATCTCATACCAATTCAACAAATATTCATACTTATTGACAAATTATATGCCCTTATGATTATCGCTCGCGGGCGCCGCCCGCAGCACCGTGTACCTGGCCATCGTCATCTTCCTATCTTCTCACCCTCACCGAGCATCAATGCCCCCGCATGGGCAACGGTAATGCGTACATTCGCAAAACCTGCTTCTGATAGCGCCTCACTTAACTGCTCCGGAGTGAAATACTTCTTCGCATGTGCGTGGCTGCTCGTTGGTGGAACGCCCCCGATCCAGTCAATGATAAAAAGCTTCCCCCCTGCCTTCAGCACACGGTGAGATTCCTTTAACGCTCTCTGGGGATGGGGGATTTCATGCAATGCTTTGAGCGATGCCACGAAATCGAAGGTGTTATTTGCAAAGGTCATCTCCTCCGCGGATTGCACCTCAAAGGTGACCGAAGACGTTTTTATTCTTGCTTTTTCGACGTCCGCTCGCACCGGATCAATCCCTATCACCTCGTAACCGGTCTCCTCCCTTACGTAAAGCGCAAGTTTTCCGGTACCGCAGCCCATATCCAGTATTTTTACCCCCGTCTTTGCCGGCATCTTCTCTTTCGCTCGCTGGATCCGCTTACATAACTCGGTCACCAATTCAACCTCATTCTCTAATAAGTCCACTGTCTTCGCAACCTCCTCGTCATGCGTATCTGTTCTTCGATTAAGCGCGTGTGCGGAAGAAATACAATGATAGATGAGATATCAAGACGAACTTTCCTGTAGCCGCTCTGCATGCGTATAGACGTTCATCCGTTCGCCCCTCACGAACCCAATGATACATAAGCCCGTCTTCTCACCGAGCTCAATCGCCAAGCTCGTTGTTGCACCGCGCGAGGCGACGAGAGGGACATTTGCTGCTGAACACTTTAAGGCCATTTCCGATGATATTCGACCGGTGGACGCCACAAAGGTCTTTTCAAACGAAAGCTCCATGAGTAATCCGTAGCCGATGACTTTGTCAAGTGCATTGTGTCGTCCGATGTCCTCTGCGATACAAACGGGAACGTATTTATGACCGGTGTTGTCAAATAAACCGACCAGATGCACCCCCCCGGTGGTCTCGTGGAGCTGCGAGCGTAAGAGCGATTTAACCCCTGCGAGTATCTCGCTTACGGCAATTTTCGTGTCGGATTGTATCGTAGGTAATTTGGAGTCGTCCAGGAATGATGCCCCTGTGCCGCACCCACTCACGATAATTTTTCGCGCTGCGACTACTTTCAGTGGGTGCGTGACGATCGCGCGTGCAGTGTTATCCTCGAGCTGCAAGGACTCTAGTTCCTTAATGTCCTTGATAATACCTTCGGTGAAGAGGTGCCCGATAATAAACTCCTTCTTCATCTGCGGGCTGATCATCGCAGTTACAAAGTGTCTGCCGTTGATGGAGAGGGATAAGGGCTCCTCTTTTACCACCTCGTCCGTCTCCTCAACGAACGCGTTTTCACGGAATTTCAGGCATTTTAACTCTTTAAACACCTACACCACCTTCGCAATCCCCTCAACGGCATCTAACAATGTATCAACCTCATCTTCTGTGTTGTACAAATAGAGAGAAGCCCTGACCGTCCCGTCTTTCAGTCCCAAATAGTTCATCAACGGCATGCAGCAGTGATGACCCGATCGCACCATTATGTTCGCCGCTTCATCGAGCATGAGCGCGACCTCGTGGGGATGCCAGCCAGTAAGAGTAAATGAAACCACCCCAATCCGTTCCTTCAGATTGGTAGGGCCGAAAACCTGCACCCCCTCGATACCCTGCAGCCCTTCCAGGAGTCTCTGAGTCAGGTGCCCCTCGTACTCACAGAACTTTTCCATTCCCACCTCTTTTAGATACTCAACGGCCCTCCCAAGACCAATGCAGCCTGCAATGTGTGGTGTTCCTGCCTCAAAGCGCGCATAGCCATTTACCAAGGTGTAACCATTCCGAGATACCGTTTCTACCATGCCGCCACCAAACAGAGTCGGTTCAAGCTGAGACAAATCCCTCATCCAGAGAACGCCCGTTCCCGTTGGACCAAGCATTTTATGGCCTGAAAAGGCAAGGAAGTCACAACCAAGCTCGTTCACATCTACCGAGATATGTGGGACGGACTGAGCACCATCAACGAGGAATAAAGTATTATCTCCACCTTTCTCTTTGCAAATCGTCGATAGCTCCTGAATCGGCACTATCGTGCCCAGGACATTTGATATATGCGTGATTGCAACTAATCTCGTTCTTTCACCAATAGCATCTTCAAAATCCGAAAGATCGAATAACCCCGCACTCGTAGGGTCAACAATTTTCACGGTGATGCCCCGCTCTTTCAAGCGCACCCACGGGAGGAAATTTGAATGGTGCTCCACCGAGGTTGTGACGACTTCGTCACCTTTCTTCCATTTGAGTCCCGAGGCAACCATATTGATGGCCTCCGTGGTATTCTTGGTGAATATGACCTCTCCTGCTCGTGCGCCAATGAATTCAGCAACCTTTCGGTGTGCCTGTGCATATTTCTGGGATGCAAGCTGTGAGAGCCGGTGAACGCCACGCTCAACATTCGCGTTGTACTCCCGATAGTAGCTCAAAACGGCTTCTAAAACAGGTTCAGGGGTGAGGCTCGTTGCTGCACTGTCCATGTAAATGATATCCTTGAGGATAGGGAAATCAGCTCTTACTTTCTCGTTCATAGAATAACATCCATGCTACCACTTCGGTATCCTTCGAGGTCTATCGTTATATATTTAAATCCTATTTCTTTTAACCCTCTTATAAATCATCCCGCAATCCGAAAGCCCGCTCGATTTCTTCTTCCATTACCTCTATCCTTGCAATCTCGCCGTGCACCCTCACTCTTACCTGGTTAAACCATTTATTTTTCAACGCTTCCTCGGCCATTTCAACTCTTGCCAACATCATCTTCGTAATCGCATCGCCGTATGGTATCCTCGTTGCTAAACATGCGGAGGAGGGTCTATCCCAAAACTCCAAACCGATTTCTTTTGCTACCAACTGAATATCTGCTTTTGTAATCCCCACCTCAACAAATGGATGCCAAATCCCTGCTTCATCACATGCCCTTATCCTAGGGCGATGCTCATCAAAATCAGAGATATTAACGCCATCTGCTATGCATTTTATCCCCTTATCTAAAGCTATCTTTTTAAAAATCTTTGCGCTTTCCTTTTTGCAGTAATAACACCGCTCCCTTGAATTCTCAACGAAGGTTTTATTATCCAATATTGGGAATTCCACCACCTCATAACCACAACCAAGCTCTCTTACGAATTTTTCTGCGTGGTTTAACTCGCTTCTCGGCATTACTTCAGCGTCTAAAGTGACGCAGAAGACATCTTCTCCGAGTGCATCATATGCTATTTTCAAAAGGAGTCCGCTATCTACGCCTCCCGAGAATGCGACTAAAATCTTTTCTTTTTCAGTGACTTTTTCTTTGAGCTTTTCAAGTTTATCCAAGTAATTCTGAGTCACACGCATCTTGCAAGTTCTCCAATTCAATTCACACCTTCGAGGGAATAAAACTCAGGCAGAGATTACATTCCTCGCCAACACCGCATTTATCCAACCTACAAACCGTCCCATCAGCCCTGAGCTTCATGCAGATCTCACAGATTCTCAGACTCAAGCTATCTACACCTCCTTGTATGACATCGGTGGCGAGCTTTTTTATCTCCGCCTTAACCGCGTCCTGGAATTCGATCTTGTAGCCTCTCTTTTTTGAGATGTACTGAGAAATCGCTGCAGGCGTAATGCCGAGTAGCTCAGAAGCCGCCTTCTGGGAGACCCCCTCTTTTACCAATTCTTCGGCAAGCGCAGCCCGTATACCGGGCAACACATCCCAGACGATTACTTCACACGGCGCCTTCATCTTCACCACTACCCTTTATAAAGGGCCACCTATATCAATACTTATATGGTTGTTCACAATTGTTAATAAACTAATGTCGCGGCCGGGGTGGAGGAGTGGCTACGCATCCGACTGCAGATCGGATCAGACGAGTTCGAATCTCCCCTCGGGCTCTGAGGAGGTAAAAGGATGACAAAAATAGAAATAGACGGGATAAAAATAACGAGATCGACGGCCCAGCGTTGGCAACGGGGTGGGGGTGGCGAGTTGATGTTTTCCCCCTATCGTGGTTCAGGATGGAAGAATCGGTCTGGAGTGGGAACAAATGCCGTGTTCTGCTCTCGGAGAAGGGGCGCATTACGCAGTGAAATTTTGTGGTTAAAGGGCGGCATACAAATACAAGAGGTAAAAATATGGTGGGGAGTACAACTCGGAGATTATTCATTGGTGCATTGCTTGGATCATTGATTCTTGTAGCAGTTATTGGGGCAGTTTATTCCCCAAACCAAGCTGAAAAATTAGAAGGAACCAAAATCAACATTGCAAATGCCACAGAAGATGGCCAAGATATAGTCAAAATAAGCAATATCTTGAGCAGTCCCGACGATTACAAAGGGCAGGCAGTGGTAGTTGAAGGAAAAATTATATCTGAGTGTGGCTCCGGCTGCTGGTTTACCTTGAGTGATGGTAGTGGGACAATATACGTTGACTTGGCTCCGAGCAATCTTGTGATACCACAGAAAAGAGGGGCATTTGCCAGAGTTTATGGCAAAGTGACCCAGAAGGACGGTGATACATACCTCATTGGCGAGAAAGTTGAGTTTTAGCAGAAAGGAGGCGATCTCATGAATTTCATTACCCTGGCAGTAAAGAACTTAGTAAGGCGGCGTGGCAGGACGGCTTTAACTGTACTTGGCGTGGCTATCGCTATCACCGTTCTGTTCAGCCTTCTCTCATTTAACTCTGGATATGAAAAGCAACTGAGCGGTGAACTTGACAGCATGGGCATCCATATGCTGGCAGTGCCCAAGGGATGTCCTTATGAGGCGGCTTCGCTCATCATCCACGGTGGCGTCATCCCGAAATATCTCTCAAATTCGGATGTGGCTGAGGCGAAGAAAATAGAGGGCATAGAAATCGCCAGTCCCATGCTGCTTCATCAGTTTTATAAAGATGAGAAGCCGCACATCGTGTATGGCATCAATATCGAGGACATGAAACGCCTCAAGCCGTATTGGAAGGTAGAGGGCAGGTTTTTCTCCCAAAATGAAGAGGGCACGATGGTTATCGGCAGAAACCTGGCAGAAACAGAGAATTTGAAGGTTGGTGATGTCGTGCCTTTTGGTCCGGATGAAATACCGTTTACTATTGTTGGCATCCTGGAAAGGACTGGCACGCAGGACGATGAGTTCCATTTCTTGCCTCTTGAGGTTGCGCAACGGATTTTTGGCAAACCTGACCAGATAACAACCATAGCTATCCGAGTGAATGATATTTCTAGGATGTCTGAAATTTCCAATCAGCTGGAGAGGATTCCTGATATGCAAGTCGTGACTATGACCCAGATTATGGGCACCATTATGAACTTAGTAGGCTCAGCCCAGACACTCCTCATCTCAGTCATTATCATAGCCATTATCATCAGCGCTGTCGGCATAATTAATACACTCCTCATGTCAGTTAACGAAAGGACAAGGGAATTCGGGATGATGAAAGCTCTCGGTGCTTCTGGCTTGGATATAGGAAAGCTGGTCGTCATTGAAACACTGCTTATCACCGCTAGTGGCGGGATACTCGGCTTGCTGGTTTCGATATCGGGTGCCAGCTTAATCGAGGGCTTTGTCAAGGGAATAATCCCCTACTCGCCAGCAGGCAGGCTCATGTCGCCTGAGCCAGGGTTGATCGGCTTATGTTTGTTGTTCTCCATTGGTATCGGGCTTATCTGCGGACTATACCCCGCGATTAAATCATCCCGCTTAACACCGATGGAAGCTATTCGGGGTAATCTGGAATGAATGAAGAAGTGATCGTGGCAAAGGGTTTAACCAAGATGTACCGCCGGGGTAGTGAGGAAATTTATGCTCTTAAAAATGTTAGTTTCGCTATTACAGAGGGCGAATTTGCGGCTATCGTAGGTCCTTCGGGGTCGGGAAAGACAACGCTGTTGAATTTGCTAGGTTGCCTAGATACTCCAACGCGGGGCAGCTTGAGATTGAACGGGATTGAGGTTAGTGGTCTAAAAGAGAAAGAGCTAGTCAGGCTTCGGCGTGAGAATATTGGGTTTGTCTTCCAGCAATTCTTTCTACTGCCGACGTTAACGGTGCGTGAGAACATAGAGTTGCCTCTCCTTTTCAGTAAGAAAAACGACTGTAAGGGCAAACTAGACGAGGTGATCAGACTGATTGGACTTGAAGCCAGGGCTGAGCATTTGCCCAACCAGCTCAGCGGTGGTGAAATGCAGCGGGTAGCTATAGGCAGGGCTCTTATCAACAATCCCAAGATTATTCTGGCCGATGAACCTACCGGCAATCTAGATTCGGTCACGGCTCGTAAAATTTTTGACCTTTTCCGGGATCTCAACGGCCAAAGACTTACCCTGATTGTTGTTACCCATAATATGGATTTGGCAAAGATGGCTTGTAAGACAATTAGCTTGGTAGACGGTAAAATTATTTAGCAATGCTTATTGGTTTTGTTAACCGGTGCCTCCAAAGCCGAAACTCAAGGGTTTTTATAGAGTGATTAACAATTGTTAATTGATGCGGGTATAGTCGAGGTGGCAGAGTGGCTACGCGTCCGACTGCAGATCGGATCACATGAGTTCGAATCTCATCCTCGGCTTTGCGGAGGTAAAAGTATGGGGAAAGAAGGAATTGACGAGGTAAAAATCTCCAAGGCGATCGTTGAAACTTACGTGAAAGATTTGCTCGATTCAACAGAAACAGAAGTCGCTATCGCAGGAGCGGGTCCTGCTGGCTTGACCGCGGGATACTATCTTGCGAAGGGCGGCGTGAAGACTGTTATTTTTGAGCGAAAGCTCAGCATTGGCGGCGGTATGTGGGGTGGCGGGATGATGTTCCCTCGCATCGTTCTACAAGAGGGAGGAAGAGAGATATTGGATGAATTTGATGCTCCCTCGCAAGAGTATGAAGACGGTTACTGGGTGGCAGATGCCATAGAAGCGGTTTCAACCATTGCCTCGAGGACGATAAAGGCGGGTGCTCGCATATTCAACCTGATCAGCGTTGAGGATGTGATGATACGGGAAGAGGATAGGATATGTGGGCTCGTTTTAAACTGGAGTGCAGTAGGGCTCGCTAATCTCCATGTTGACCCGCTCACGATCAGGTCAAAGGTCGTGGTGGATGCCACCGGGCATGATTGTGCGGTTTGCAGGATTGTAGCTAAGAAGATCGGTCCAAAACTGCGAACTAAAACGGGAGAGGTAATTGGGGAGAAGCCGATGTGGGCAGATGTTGGAGAGAGCGCGATTCTCGAGAATACAAAGGAGGTTTATCCAGGGTTATTCGTTGCTGGGATGTCAGCTAATGCGGTGTTTGGCTCGCCGAGGATGGGTGCGATATTTGGCGGTATGCTTCTCTCGGGAAAGAAGGCTGCTGAGCTAATCTTAAAGGAGCTAAGTTGATGCTGGAAGTGGAAGACCTGTGGGTCAGCGTTGGAAGCGAAAAGGAGATTCTTAAAGGTGTAAATCTTAAAGTATGGGATAAAGAGACGCACGTATTGTTAGGTCCGAACGGCGCGGGAAAGAGCTGTCTTATCATGACAATCATGGGCATTCCCACCTACAAGGTGACAAAAGGACGAATACGCTTTGATGGCAAAGACATAACCACGCTTCCAATAAATGAGAGGGCAGAGCTTGGGATAGGTCTCGCATTTCAGAATCCGCCTGAGATAAGGGGCGTAAAGCTCGGTGATCTCATTCGATTGTGTGGAGGGGACTCGATACCTAAATTCCTGGATAAAGAATTTGAGATTCGAGATGTCAATATCGGATTTTCAGGTGGAGAACGAAAGAAGAGTGAACTTGCCCAATTATTTGCGATAAAACCAGGATTAATGCTCTTGGACGAGATCGATTCAGGCGTTGATATCGAGAGTCTGGAGTTGCTTGGGACGGAGTTGAACTCATTCATATCAGATCGCTCCTGCCTCATAATTACGCATCAGGGTTATATTCTGAGGTATATCGAGGCAGACATGGCGCACGTGCTCTTAGATGGTAAGATCGTTCGTTCTGGCAATCCTGATGAAATTCTGAGACAGATCAGGACGGTAGGATTCGGAGGTGCTAAAAATGAATGAATTGAGAGAGAAAGCGAATAGGTCGCTCGCGAAGATAGCACCATTTGGCACGGATTTAAAGCTCTCCGCATATCTTAGAGACGTAAAGGGATGGGAAGAGACGCCCCTATCCGAATTATCCGATGATCACAGGCAAAGAGCCCTTTTAACCGGTGTGAGAAGCGATGAGGAACTACGGTGTGGAACGTATTTCCAGTTGGATCATTCGGTCATATTTGAGGGTGTTAAAAAGCAGTTTGAAGGGAAGATAGAGATTTTAAGCACGAAAGAAGCGATTGAGAAGTACGATTGGGTGAAGGAGTACTGGTGGAATGCGGTTTCGGTGGATTCAGATAAATATACGGCAGAGGCAGAGCTGGAATGGGACAACGGATACTTCCTGAGAGCGCTGCCCAATCAAAAGGTTGTATTCCCGATGCAGGCGTGCCTGTTCCTCTCGCAGGAGGGAATCAGTCAGAACGTGCACAATTTAATTATCGCAGAGGAGGGGAGCGATCTTCAGATCATCACGGGCTGCACGTCTTCCGCAAGGAGTGGGCTTCACATCGGGGTAAGCGAGTTTTACGTGAAGAAGAATGCAAGGCTCACCTTCACGATGATACATCGATGGACTCCAGAGGTCGATGTGAGGCCGAGGGCGGTTACAATATTAGATGAGAATGCAACCTTTACAAACAACTACATCTGCTTAAATCCAGTTAAATCGCTTCAACTCTATCCGACTGCGATATGCGCTGGAGATAACAGCTCTGCAAACCTCAACTCGATTATTCTCGGTGCTGGAAACGCTGATGTAGATATTGGCGGGAGAGTCGTGCTCAATGGGAAGAACACCAGTGGCCATGTGGTATCGAGATGTGTTGGTAAGGATCGGTCGAAGATCCATGCTCGCGGTCAGATCATCGGAGAGGGCGATGGGCGAGCACATATCGACTGCAGGGGACTTATTGTCTCGGACGAGGCAAAGATATACGCGATTCCGATGCTGGATGGTCTCTCAAAGGATTGCGAACTCTCGCATGAGGCTGCTGTGGGGAAGATAAGGGACGAGGAACTCTGGTATCTGATGTCGAGAAAACTGACTGAGGACGAGGCAACGTCTTTGATCATCAAAGGGTATCTCGACCCCGGAATATTTGGGTTACCAAAAGAACTTGAAGAAGAGATTAAAAAGGTAGTGGAGATAACCACAAAGGAGGTGATGTGATTACGAAAAAATTTGTGATACTTGCACACAACTATGTCCGTGCAGAGGTTCAGAGGGTTGCAGATTTCGTAGGTGATTCTCTCGAACTCGCAAGGCGTGCAGTGGAGACAGATGTCGAGATCATCGTCTTCTGTGGCGTGGATTTCATGGCGGAGACCGCAGCAATTATCAATCCTGACAAGAAGGTTCTAATTCCTGACCTTGGTGCAGTATGCCCGATGGCGCAGATGCTATCTCCTGAGGACATAAAGGAGGAAAAAGAGAAGTATCCAGATGCAGAGGTCGTCCTTTACATAAACACGCTTGCAGATTGCAAGGCGCTGGCTGACTGTGTATGCACATCGGCAAATGCGCCGAAGATAGTTGAAGCAATGGATTCTGATACGGTCATATTCGGACCTGATCATAATCTCGCAAAGTATGTTGAAAATCGGACAACAAAGAGGATAATCCCGGTTCCTGAGTATGGTCTGTGCCCAACGCATCATCAAATTTCGGTGGATGACCTCTTAGATGGAAAGAAGGAGCATCCAAAGGCAGAGGTGGTCGTTCATCCCGAGTGCGTGCCTGAAGTTCAGGGGATGGCGGACCATATTGCATCCACAAGTGGGATGGTGAGATATTGCAAAGAAGCGAAGAAGGAAGAATTTTTGATAGGGACAGAAGTCGGGCTTCTCTACAGGCTTGAGAAGGAGTGTAAGGGTAAAAGGTTCTATCCTCTCTCTAAAAGCGCAGTATGCCCACAGATGAAAATGCATACGTTGAAGAAGGTGGAAAGAGCTCTGGAGTTGGAGAAGCCAATTGTAGTCGTGCAGAAGGAGATAGCGAAGGCGGCGAGGAAGGCTATTGAAAGGATGCTGCGAATATTATGATGAGAAATGCCAAGAAGGCTCGACGAAAAGGGGGACTTAGAAAGACTGGCAGGCTTGCCCCCTGAGAACATGCAGAAGCTTTCATCTCGCTCGTTGCCGAGAGATTTTCGATGGACGTTGCGGAGAACATAGTGGCGATATATCTCGATATGGGGTGTGAATTGTAGAAGCTTTATATACCCCTTGACTTAACAATTGTTAATTATGGTGAGGTGCTATGGATGAAAAGACCATCGCGGAGATAAATGCGCGGATACGGGATGGCAGCGTCTCCGTCGTAACCGCGGATAAGATGACAGAGTTGGTGAAGGAATTAGGGCCGGAAGAAGCGGCAAGGGATGTAGATGTCGTCACCACCGGAACCTTTGGTGCGATGTGCTCTTCCGGTGTTTTCATGAACTTCGGGCATGCGGATCCGCCGATAAAGATGCAAAAGGTATGGTTGAACGACGTTGAGGCTTACACGGGGGTTGCAGCGGTAGATGCATACATCGGGGCGACGCAATTATCAGAGAAGAAAGGGATGGAATATGGTGGCGCTCATGTAATAGAAGATTTAGCGTCCGGGAAGCCAGTAGAACTGAGATCTACCGCATACGGCACGGACTGCTACCCCCGCAAGGAGATCGAGACCGCCATTACCATCGAGGATTTGAATCAGGCGATTATGCTGAATCCGAGGAATGCATATCAAAGGTATAACGTGGCGACGAACTCAACGGATCGCACTTTGTACACCTATATGGGAACGCTTCTTCCAGAACATCGGAACGCAACCTATTGTGGTGCAGGAAGTCTCTCTCCTCTTTTTAACGACCCCGATTTCGAGACTATCGGCATAGGGACACGGATATTTCTCTGTGGTGCTAAGGGGTATATTATAGGCGAGGGGACGCAGCATGAACCCATAAATAATCTCGGGACTTTGATGGTGAGTGGAGATCTGAAGGAGATGAGCACAGAATTTTTAAGAGCTGCTATTTTTCATAAATATGGCACGACCTTATACGTTGGCATCGGAATACCAATCCCGATATTGAATGAGGAGATAGCACTGAGGACTGGAGTAAGCGATGAAGATATTGTAACGAATGTGCTCGACTATGGAGTCGCAAGGAGAGCGAGACCTGTATTAAGGAAGGTTTCATATAAAGAGCTTAAATCAGGAAGCATCGAGATAAATGGCAAAGAAGTGAGAACCTCACCGCTTTCAAGCTACTTCATGGCAAAGAAAGTCGCGGATGAGTTGAAGGCATGGATAGAGAAGGGGGCGTTTATGATGACGCAACCAGTTGAAAGATTACCGGGAGATACCGTTTTTAAGCCGATGAAACAGACAAGGGAGTTGCCGTTGGTAAAAGATGTGATGATAAGCAAGGAAGAGGTCATCGCAATAAATGAGGAGGCCTCGATTGAAGAAGCTGCAAATACGATCATAGAAGGGCAATTTACGCATCTACCGGTCATATCTGATGGGGAGGAGCTGGTGGGAATCGTAACTGCTTGGGACATCTCAAAAGCAGTGGCAAAGAAACACAAGAGATTGGAGGAGATAATGACAAGGAAGGTGATAACTGCTGATCCTGAAGAGCCCTTGGTGTTAGTGGTCAGGAAGCTGGAGAAATACAACATCTCTGCGCTCCCTGTCGTAGACGCGGAAAGAAAAGTAATAGGCATAGTAACAAGCGATAGGATAAGCAAGTTGATCGGTGGGAGGAGAAGAGCATGAAGGTATTATTACGCTATTCTTCTGTCACGAGCAAAGAGCCCCATATCGCAAAGGTAATCCTTGAGACGAATGCTATGATAAACATCGTCCGTGCAAATGTCAGTCCGGTGGGGGGCGAAACTGTTTTGGATGTTTCAGATGATAAATGTGAAAAGGTCGTAGAATTATTCAGATCGCGAGGCGTGGAGGTAGTTCTCTTACCAGCCCCTATCCTCCTTTACGAGGATAAATGCCTTCACTGTGGTGCATGTGTCTCTATCTGTCCAACCGAGGTATTCGGATTGGAGGATGATTGGCACTTGAAATTGGATGGGGGGAAATGTATCCAGTGTGGTGTTTGTATAACCGCCTGCCCATTCGGTGCACCACGCTTATCGGAGGACAACCCCGAATGAAATTAATCTCCCCGGACGGAAGTATCAAAGAGATCGAAATCAGGGATATGCCGATTGAGAATGTTTTAAAAGAACTCAGCATCAATCCCGAGGAGGTAATCATTGCAAAGAATGGCAAAATCGTTCCAGAAGATGAGATGGTAACGAACGAGGATGAAATAAAGGTTATCAGGGTTATTCATGGCGGTTGAAAGGATGGTGAAACAATGAGACTAAGGATAGTATACATCCCAACATGTGAGTGGCGAGCAGATGCGATAAGCTTAGGAAAAGAAGTGGCACGAGGATTAAACATCGAGTTTGAAGATAAAGAGAAGGATATCAGAGATGGTGGTATCTCGCCCGCTTTTTTCCTGGACGAAATAGAACTATTCCCTATTAACCTGAAGGGTGCGGGATGCCGTAGTCAGCTACCATCGAAATATGAGTTGATCACCGAAATTAAATTAAGGATGAAACATGTTGAAAAGTAACGAATTGGAGCGATATAACAGACAGATCAGGATATTCGGAGAAGAAGGCCAGGAGAAGCTGAAGAATGCAGAGGTCTTCATCGCAGGTGCTGGCGGTCTTGGCTCTCCTATATCCATATATCTTGCGGTTGCAGGTGTTGGGAGCATAAGGATGGTGGATAATGACAGCGTCGAATTGAGTAATCTGAACAGGCAGATCTTACACTGGAATATGGATATAGGAAGGAGAAAAGCAGAATCCGCTGAAGAGAAACTCAAAGAGATAAATCCAGATATTGAAGTAGAGGCTACATCAGAAACGATAGCCGAAAACAATGCCTTTGAGCTTGTGAATGACGCCGATCTTATTATAGATGCGATGGATAATTTCCCTACGCGGCATCTACTTAATAGAACTGCCCTGGCAAAGCATATTCCATTCTTTCATGGAGCTATCTATGGATACGAGGGACAGGTTACAACGATAATTCCTGGGAAGACCGCTTGTTTGAGATGTATATTTCCTGAAGCGCCTCAGCCAGAAACTTTTCCCGTGATTGGAGTTACACCCGGTATTATAGGTCTGATTCAAGCGACAGAGGTAATAAAGTACATTACAGGGATCGGAGAGCTTCTTGCAGGGAAGCTCTTAATATGGGATGGCTTGGATTCAAAATTTGAGGAGGTCACCGTGGAAAGAAATCCTGAATGCGCGGATTGTGGTACCTATCGGGGGGCGAGATGAAACTCAAATATCTGAAGGTGGACCTTCAAAGCGAAGGGATAAGGGTGTTAAAAGGGACTAAGGGGAGATTGGGAGGTGCTGGACCTGCGGGGGCGAAGATATTCGTGTTTGGAGATACTGTTGCAAATGTTCCTACTACGAGCAAGTTTGTTAAGAACTCACCATACAGTGTCGAGCTGGAGGGTGAGAAAGGAATCTTAAAGCGATATGATGAGGAAGTCACAGCGATAGAAGCTCCAATCCCAAAATTTTATGGACTCAAAACAAAGGATGGGACTCCTTACAATCGGATCGCACTCCTTCATGGTATGGATTGCCTCGCCACCACCCCAGTTCAAACCTGCATCTACTGGAACACACCCGAGAGGTGCAAGTTCTGTGGTATCGAGCTATCCCGGAGGAAGGGGACAACTACGGCGGTAAAGAAGCCTGAGGAGATTGCTGAGGTTGCAGATGCGGCAAAGAGGCTCGATAAGGTGACCCATGTTACGCTCACCATAGGAACGATGAAGGGAGCGGATAAAGGGATAAGAGTGTTATCGAAGTGCGCATCTGCGATAAAAGACCTTACGGGACTTCCCATTCATGCACAATTTGAGCCGCCTGATGACAGCCGGTTTATCGAGGATTTATATGCACATGGTGTGGATACGGTGGGAGTGCATATCGAATCCTTTGATGAGAAGGTATTGAGGGAGGTCGTTCCTGCAAAGGCGAAGATTGGGCTCGACAGGTTCCTAGAGGCATGGGAACGATCAGTTGAGATATTTGGCGAGAATCAGGTGAGCAGTTTCATCATCGCCGGATTGGGTGAGGATGACAGGTCGATCATAGAAGGGAGCAGAAATTTAGCTGATTTTGGGGTGTATCCCTTCGTTCTTTCGTTGAGGCCGATACCAGGAAGCGATCTGGAGAATGAAGTCCCGCCAGGGTTTGATAGGATGAAACGGCTGTATGAGGAAGTTGCAATGGTCATAAAGGAACACGGGCTCTCATGGAGACGGAGCAAAGCCGGCTGTGTGAAATGTCGCGCTTGCTCCGCACTGGACATATTTGAGAATCAAAGAGGCGGTTGAAGTGAAGGTGATCTATCCAGACGGAAGAGTAAAAGCGATGGAGATAACCGAGATGCCAATTGAGGATCTTTTAGAAGAACTCGGAATCAATCCCGTTGAAGTAATCATCGCAAAGAATGGCGCAATCGTTCCTGAAGATGAGATGGTGCGGAATGATGACGAACTAAAGATGATATGGGTCAAGCATGGTGGTTGAGATGATTGAAAAGATATACAGAGCGCTGTTTTACCTCGAGGACCTGCGAGAGATCCTCAGAGAGACTGCTCCAGAACATCAATTGAGTGAAGAGCAGCGAAATAAATTTGATCTTATCGCGGATGAGATAAGGGCCATTTTAGAAGAGCGAGAGGGAGGAAAGATAAAATACATCACGGATAAAATTGAGCTACGAACGAAGGAGGAGGAGTTCATAAATATTGACCCGATTCAGGCAGCGGGAAGGCTGACGCCGGAGGCGAGAAAGACTCTAATCGCTTATGGTGATGGGTATTCAACCTGCGACTACTGTTTCAAACCCTTCAGACTCGATTACATTAAGCGCCCCCCGATACACGAATTCATGGAAGAGCTTGCGGAATTTGTGGGCATGGATGTTGCTCGAGTGGTAAGGGGCGCCCGCAATGGGTTCCAGATTGTTTCTAATGCGCTTCTTGAAAAAGGTGACATTGTCCTGGTCTCTTCGTTGGCACACTATTCGCTCTGCCTCGCAATAGAATCCGTGGGTGCAATATGGAAAGAAGTACCTTTGAATGAGAAGAACATCATCACCGGTGAGAATACAGCGAAGAAGATAGAGGAAGTGAAGGAGAGGACAGGGACCACTCCAAAATTAATAGCGATCTCTCATTTCGACTATATGCTCGGGAATGAGCACGATGCTTATGGAATTGGGAAAGTATGCAAAGAATATGAGATTCCGTTCCTGTACAATGGTGCCTACACCGTTGGAGTAATGCCAGTTGACGGAAAGAAAATCGGTGCAGATTTCGTTGTCGGAAGCGGTCATAAATCAATGGCATCTCCTGCACCGACTGGCGTGCTTGCAACGACCGATGAATTTGCGGAGAAGGTTTTTGCTACGACCAAGTTGAAGGGAGATATTACCGGACGACAATTTGGAATTAAAGAGCCCTATCTGCTCGGATGCACCGTGATGGGTGCTCCTCTGGTTGCGATGATGGCGTCCTTCCCCAAGGTAAAAGAGCGGGTGAGGCATTGGGATGAAGAGCTTGAGCGGTCCAACTTTTTCATTGCTCAGTTTTTGGAGATAGAAGGGAATCAGGTCTCCTCCGAGATGCCGAGGAGGCATACTCTGACCAAGGTGAATACAACTGAGTCATTCGATCGGATTGCGAATACGCACCCGAGGAGGGGGTATTTCCTCTACGACGAACTCACAAAGCGGAAGATAACAGGGATATTTCCTGGGGCGACAAGAGAGTTCAAACTGAATACCTACGGGTTGACCTGGTCTCAAGTTAAGTATCTTGCGATTGCATTTAAAATTATTGCGAAGGAACATGGATTGCCGGTGGGATGAGTATTAGATGTTCCTTGTGAGATATTCCGAGATATTTTTGAAGTCAGAGCCCGTGCGCAGGCGTTGGGAAAATGCTCTTATCTCCAACATAAGAGAAGTTCTGCCAGGATGTCGGGTGAGAAGAGAAAGAGGGAGAATCTGGTTAGAAGGGGTGGTGGATCCAGAGAAGTTGAAGAAAGTCTTTGGCGTCGTTTCTTTTTCCACGTGTGAATACTGCACGCTTGAAGAACTTAATTCTTTCATCTTACCGTTTTGCAATAAAATAGGATTGCATAAAGCAATAACCTTCGCGATTCGTGTGAAAAGGGTGGGGAGTCATGAGTTCACTTCACAGCAGAAGGCCGCAGAACTGGGTTATTTGATTTTGAATGAATTTCAAGTGCTTAAAGTGAACTTAGAGTGCCCGGAGAAGGAGATCTTTGTGGAAATTCGGGACAAAGATTGCTACTTATTTGACCACATGATTAACGGAGCGGGAGGGATACCACTGGGTGTCGAGGGGAAAGTTGTTGCTCTCTTCTCCGGTGGCATAGATTCCCCGGTCGCCGCATGGCTTATGATGAAACGAGGTTGTAAAATAATTCCCATCTACTTTGATATCGCCCCCTTCTCAGACGGAAGCATATTGCACCGAGCGAAAAGAGTCGCTGACATTTTAAAGGGATACCAACCAGATTTCGAGATTCGTGTGGTGAAAGACACGTTTTTGGAACGTGCAAAAGAGGTTTTGACGAGAGAGGGGGTTGAGAACTATACATGCATTCTCTGCAAGCGTCATATGTACAGAGTTGCTGAGCGCATAGCGAAGGAAGAGGGTGCAAAAGGAATCGTCACAGGCGAATCGTTGGGTCAGGTAGCATCTCAAACACTCGATAACCTTCTCGTCTTGGATGATGCATGCTCTCTTCCGGTTTACCGCCCTTTAATAGGTTTTGATAAGGTGGAGATAGAGCGAATAGCGAAAGAAATTGGAACGTTTGAAGCATCAATCCTCCCTGCAAGCAGTTGCTCTGCCGTTCCTAAGAAGCCTGCGACAAAAGCAAAGCTCGAAAAAGTTCTGGACGTTGAGAGGGAACTTGCCTATGATGCCGTGTTTTGAACGCTTCACAGCACCTTTATATTCACAGCACCTTTATATATACAACAATTGTTATCTCATAGTAAAAATAGTAAATGGTACAACGCAGACAAGAGGGAGAATATGGAAGTTGCGGTAAAATTCTTTGCGCGCTGCCGTGAGATCGTGGGTGAACCGCATACAATGATTGAGGTAGAGAACGGCAGGAGGGTACAGGATGTTATTGACCTTCTCATCAACGAATTTCCTGCCTTAAAAGACGAGCGCGTAATTGTATCCTTGAATCATAACTACGCTGACCCGGGGGTTGAACTAAAAGATGGAGATGAGCTCGCTCTTTTTCCGCCGGTAAGTGGAGGATGATGAACTGATGATGATTACGAAATCGGATTTCTCGATTGACGAGCTTGTAAAGAAGCTGAAAACGCCAGAGATCGGTGCGATCGTGACGTTTCTGGGCGTGGTGCGCGGTGACGGGGGGATACAAGGGATGAATGTAGAGACATACAGGGATATGGCGGAGAGCGAGCTGGAGAAACTTGAGAAAGAGGCACGGGAAAAATTTGATATCGAAGCGGTAGAAATCGTGCACCGGGAAGGAGCGCTGAACGTCGGTGAGAACATCGTTGTGATTCTCGTGGGCGCGAAGCACCGCAAGGAAGCGTTTCGAGCGTGTGAATATGTAATTGACGAATTGAAGGAGCGGGTGCCGATCTGGAAGGCTGAGTACTGAATGTTAACTTCTCAACCACTCCCGCACTGTTTTCAAATCCCACAGTGCTTACTCGTTTTCCATCGTAATGTAATAGATACAAAGTGAGTTTTATAGGCAATTTTTTAAGCGTTGGTAACGTTATAGCTAAACATGCACCAAAAGGAGGTGAAGAGGAATGTCTGATAAAGCGCAGGACTTGATTGTGCTTCTTGTCATTGTCGTGGTGTTGATAGTTGCCGTGCCAATGCTGATGTGGGGTTTGATGTGGGGATTCTGGGGCGGCAGCCACATGCAGGGAATGATGGGATTTGGCTGGGGGTTCATGTCGCTGATACCACTCGCGTTTCTGGTGCTGCTCGCTGTCGGCGTGTACTACGTCATCAAGGAATTGACACAAACGGAGAGAGCTGAACCTGAGCAGGGGAAAAGAGCGCTCGAGATACTCAAGGAACGATACGCACGGGGCGAGCTCACGAAGGAGGAATACCAGAAGATGAAGGAGGAGCTGGAATCATGATCCCGAAGCGGTTGGCCTTTGGCGCGGTTCTGGTTTCCATCAGTGTCATTGGGTTACTGGCTATTAGCATCTCACCGCTCAGCACCGATAACATTGATCGCGCCGTCGAGATCGCTGAGGAGTATCTGGACGCCATGAACAACCCTGACCTCGCGATCGATGAGATTATGGAGTTCGAGCTGAATTACTATGTGGTCTATGTGGAGAAATCGACGGGTATCGGGGCATTTGAGATGCTCATTGATAAGGATACCGGCCGGATCTTCCCGGAATACGGCCCGAATATGATGTGGAACACGAAATATGGGCATGCAGGAATGATGGGGGGTTGGCGCCAGGCACCAACAGCACAGATGCTTGTCGGCCAGGATGAGGCACTATCACTCGCGCAGGAATATCTCGACCTCTATTTACCCGGGACCGTCGCCGAGGATCCACACCCCTTCTACGGATATTATACCATTCACGTCTCTAAGGAAGGTGAGATCTTCGGCATGCTCAGCGTCCACGGCACTGATGGCACGGTCTGGTATCACAACTGGCATGGCGCGTTCATCCAGAGCCGCGAGCTTCACGAAGAGTGAGCTTGCGAAAAAGGATACTAAAATTAACGGTAGTATCAATGGTGCAGTGGTAGCAGGAGTAATCAGTATCACGTGTTTCCAAAATCAGTAACGTTTCGTATCGTTAGTTAGTACGTACCACTATTCTGGCTCATTGATCCTTCCACAACCTCGAAAGCTCTCGTGGACCTTGACCTCATAGCTCATAGCTCTTCTGCGTTGATGAAGTCTGAAAGATCGCCACGCTGCACAGCCTCCCTCGCCTTCCTTACCATCACTTCTTCATCACTCGTGAGCACCGAATCATCCACAAGCTCTGCTAAGACCACTTTGATATACTCCACATCCTGCCTCAAAATCCTTATCTCTTCTTCCAAGGCCATGCTTGTTTGTATCTCCTGTTTAATTGAATTGAAACCCACGGGTAAAAGATAAATGTTATCCTTTTTACCGTAAATTCGTAACAAGTTCAAGATGCCATGATTTGGTCTCACGCCGATATCAAAGTCGCATGCTAATACCGGAAAAACGCCAAAAAAGTGAAAGAGGTTTATTATCGCCTCTTTCCTTCGGTTATGGCTAGTGCAACGATTACGGAAAGAACACTGATAAGTGCGATGAGGCTGATTGGCGTGAATTCTGGAACTTGTGCGGGTATCGGTGATCCTATACCGTTTGGATCGTTTATGGTTCCATTTGCCGGGTCATGATCGCCTGCTCCGTTATCGGTAATGGTGATGGAGATGACGTTGTCGCCGTCGTTATCGCCGAACTCATACCGATACCAGGTTCCGTTGCTCGAGTTGTATTTCCAGAACTCCGCGTCTGTTGGTATCGCAGACGGGAAGGTGAAGTTGATCGTTACGTTTTCTGGATTGGTTGTATTGAGCCCGCAGATGGAGAGGTTGAAGAACCCGTGCTTAAACGTAAGGGCAGAATCGGGCACGTTACCGAGGAAATATGATGCATTTAATGCTGTTGCGTCGCAGAAGTAACCAGAACTGGTGTTTATCGTTACGTTGCCGGTCCCTGTTGCCGTTGGTATGGTGAC
>CAYNTR010000027.1:5943-23501 GCA_964400255.1 uncultured Halobacteria archaeon | reverse complement strand
TCACCATGTGGTTCGGTGAAACTACTTGACGAAATAATTTCGGGACTCCACACAACCGAAACGTTTGTAATTACATAGGTTAAATCTTAGGTATAAGTGGTACCAATGGATGAGAAAATCAAGCGAGTAAAAGATAAAATTGGAAGATGGTTAAGAGAGGAAAACATCGCCCCCGGCGAGGCACTTGATCCCCAGGCGCTCTTCAATTTTCATATACAACAGGGCAATTTGAACATCGTGCAGAAGGTGGACTGGCGTGATAGTATTGTGGTGGGTACGAACGTGCTGTTGGGACCCCTAAGTGGTAAGATAAATCAGCTGGATTACGAGCGGAAGCAGGAATTTTTCTGGGATCTGAGTTTAGAATTGTTGAAAAACGAAGCAATTGGCGATTTTGACATAAAACCAGATCCACCAGATAATGTAAGCGAAGTTCTTCTTAAATCTAAGCCGATTTTTTATGATGGACTTACGAAAGATAGATTAATGAACACTATTTACTCAATGAGTAAAATCATGATAATGATCCCTTGTTTGATTGCGAAGTATGCGATACCAAGTGAAGAACCTGAAGAACTTGAAGCACCTGAAGAACCTGAAGAACCTGAAGCACCTGAAGAACCGCCATACTCTTTTTACATACGATAGTAATAGGTCGCGGAGACTCAATTTTCTGAGGGCTAATACCTTCTCCCTTCATCCTTCTCCTCAATGTCCCTACACTCACCTTCTGCGATGCCGCGCTAGCAGTAACGGGCACATCAGCACTAAGTAAGTTGCTTCTGCAAGGATCGCAGTATATGCAACAGTTAACTGTTAATTTTGTGGTTATCCCTAATTGGATTGGAACCCGAAGCGGCTCTGGAAGAAGCTCTCGGCGCTACAATTGGAATAAGAACAGGTTAAGACATAAGGGTTTTTCCCCTTTTTTCTATTTCTATACCCTCAGCCGCTCAACTTCAGGTTCTTCCAGAGGCGTGACGATTATAGTCTTTTTACCTTGGACATCACAGTATTCCACCAGTACCCCTTTTTCTTCAGCTCCGGCATCTGAATACCGCGCGGTCAGTCTTGCAGCGAGCTCAATTGCTTCCTTACTCTTAGAGCCTTTCAAAATCGTTATTGGACTCCCGTACCCGGGAACCTCAAACGCATAGTCCTCGGGGTTTTTCAACTCTAAAAGGAGTTTGTTCTCCTCCTCATTCCGCCCAACGATAAGTTTAGAATCACCAAATCGGAAATGTCTGCCTAGTTTCAGTAACAAAATATCCCCCGTCGTTACCGTTTCTTCATGGTCAAACAAATCCTTGACTTTTGCTGCAAATTCCTTATAAGTCAGGAGACATCCACCGGATGGAGCAGGATACGCATCCTGGAGGCCAAACGTTTCTGCAAGTTCGATCTGCGGTTTTCTGCTTCTTCCCCTTATACCCAAGAGCTTGGTTCGATCTACCCACCCTTCACGCTCCGGAATCGTCTCGGGCAGCAGTTTTGCGGATAACGGCCTCACAATCAGGTTTTCTAATCCAGCCTCTTGTTCCTCAAGCTCTAACGCCTTCCGGTGCTGGCTCATTGGTCGTTCACCGAGCACATCGCCGGTAAGGATGAACGCGGCCCCGACTTCATGCGCAATCCGTTTTGCCTCCCGGAGCATATAAATCCGGCAATCGATGCAGGGGTTCATACCCGAGCCATAGCCATATTTTGGGCTTCGTATAACGTCGAGGTACTCATCACAAGCTTCTACCCGAATCAGCGGGATTCCTAACTTTTTCGCTGTCTTACCGGCATAATCTTCCTTTTCCGCCGTAACGGGCAAGATGAACGTCACTGCTATAACCTCTATACCCTGATCTACAATCAGCTTCGTTGCTAATATCGAATCTAACCCGCCTGATAGCAGTGCTAAGGCTTTCATTGCACTTTTTCTTTTTTACAAAACACTTTCTTTTAAAAAGAACCTGTGCTAAGAAAATAGTTCTTTTGGTAAAGCTTTTCTTTTGCGGGGCTCCACCCCACGACCCCACAAGCCCATTAAGGGCTTAAAGAAAAGGTTTGTGCTAAAAGAAAAACCTTGGTTCTTTAGTCACGCTTTCTTTTCCGAAAAATATTCAAGTACTCTTCTCCTTGCTCTCTCTGAAATTTTGCTGAGTGAAAAATCTTCTTTTTCGAGTTTATAGGTTATCGCGAGTTACAGAAAATAATCGAGTAGTGTGGTTTATGGGGGCATCAAAAAATTAACCAAAAAGCTTTTATGAGCAATTGGCCAATTTTTAAGAATATACTAAGAGCCTATGAACGCAACCGAAGCGGAAGTAGGGAGGGTGATAAGAAGCGATCTTATGCATGATAGGCATACGGTCACATTGTTGGTTAATCTCTTAAATAAAAGAGGTGAAAAAATGTTGAAAAATAAAAAATGGTTTTGGAAATCGCAGATGGGGAAAGGAGTTGGATTTAGTGCTTTGATTATACTGCTAGTGGCAACTATGGCTTCTGTTGGAGTTGTTGAAGCTGCGAATTCGGATGAAGGAAAAATTGCTTTTATGTCAGCTGGGAACATTCACATCATAAATCCTGACGGAACTGATGAGATAAGATTAACTGAAGGTGAATGCCCTTTATGGTTTCCTGATGGTAAGAGGATTTTTTTTGAGCGGTGGAACCGAGATACGCTGCGAATTGAACTCAATATAATAAATATCGACGGAACAGATAAAACTAAAATTTTTGACGGTTATGGGTATGGTTTTATTTTATCCCCTGATGGGAAAAAATTTTTATTTAGGAAGATAATACCTGGTAAAGATTGGGGGGGTGGAGGGGTAAATGAATTTGTTGAAGATAGTATTTGCACTATAAATACTGATGGAAGCGATTTAGTTAAGCTTTTAAGTCAACCACGTGAGGGTAATTTTTATTATGCTGGATTTTGCTTTTCACCAGACGGAGAAAAAATTGCTTATATCTCCCCTCCGCAATATGATACAAGCTCCATCTATATTATGGACTCTGATGGAACTAATAACGCCAAACTCCTGAAGTTGAGGGAGGGCGAGCTTTGTGGGCGTCTTAGGTGGTCACCTGATGGGAAGAAGTTAATGACTTATGGTGATAACCCTATATTTGTCGGTGTAATAGACTCTAATGGTACGAACATAATTAAGATTGCTGATGGATATAATCCTGTTTGGTCACCTGATGGGGAAAAAATTGTTTATCATGATAATTATAATCTTTGGGTTATGAACCCTGACGGAACCGGGAAAAATAAAATTGCAGAGAGGGCATCTTATCTTACATTTTATAGTTGGTCACCAGACAGTGAAAAGATCGTGTATGGTAATAAGTACGGGTACGGGGATGATTCTATTTACATAGTTAATGCTGACGGGAGTGGTTTAACTAGGCTTGCTTACGGCTCCAATCCGCAATGGTCACCGGTTAAAACATCGCTTATATCATTTTCACCAAGTCCAACTTCGAAGCTTACTGTTACACCTTACCCCGCATCACCTGAAGACGCTTTCAATTATCAAGGTGAATATACGCTCGACGCGAGTAAATTGATGCCCGAAGAAATCGAAGCACTACCCTACGCTATGAAATATGCGAAAGAATACAAAGTAAGTCCATGCCTCATCATGGCAGTTATTATTCAGGAGAGCAACTTCCAAGCCGATGCAAACGGTGGTGAAGATGTAGGTTACATGCAAGTGACGTACGATGCAGCCAAATACGGCGGCTATAAAGGCACTGAGGAGGAATGGGGAGATGAAGACGGTCTCGATCCCGATCAGAATATAGAGTATGGCACCAAATATCTCATGGCGTTGAACTACATCTTTGAAGAGGGCAAATTGCTCGTAGGTGATCTACGGGCTACTGCGGTTCCTGATCGAACAGAACGCTTGAAATTCGTTCTCGCCGCGTATAACGGCGGTGCTGGTCGAATCGCTACAGCACAGCAGCTTTGCAAAGAAGAAGATGACGACCCAGAGAAGTGGAATGAGGTCAAGAACTATTTAGAAGAAGCAGGAGCGACTGCTGAGAAAGCAGAAATAATCAAAAAGTATGTTGAACAGGTGATTGAAGGGCGTGACCTTAATAGAGGCTATGAATTCTTCTTGACAATGAGAGTCCCAGCCGGTGGAGCCTCAATGCCTGAAGAAGGTGTGCCGGGATTCGAAGCTGTATTTGCATTCTCAGGAATATTGATAGTAGCATATCTTTTGAGATGGAAGAGATGAAACAACAGGGATGCACCCGATTTTAATCGGGTGTGGTACGGTTGGGGCTCTCACAACCTGAGCTTCTCAAGCGCAACTTCCGCCGCTCTTTTCCCGGACAGCAGCATCGCGCCAAACGTCGGACCCATTCGTGGGAGTCCATATGCCGTGGCAACCGCCATTCCCGTGACAATAAGCCCGGGATAGAACTCAGACGTATGCTTGACGACGAGATCCTCGGACGCTTCTACCCACATCGCGCCCTGGCCTTTGGCTTTTAACAGCCCGCGTTCCTCCAGCTTCTTCACAACCGACGCGTCATGCCCGGTTGCATCAATCACGAGTTTGGATTCCAGTGATACCGGATCGATAGCCGCAATCTGCCGTGGCAGTGAAGAGACCGGGGTCCAATTCACGACCACGCCGGTCACTTTTTCATTGTGCAACACCACGTCATCCAGAGCCACCATATTGATGAGTTTCGCACCCGCGTCACAGGCTGCCGCGATTAATTTCGAGCACGCGTGCGGCGCATCTGCAACCATTAAACCCGTACTATACACCTTATAAGGTATTGCAAGTTCGTCAAGGACGTGCTCGGCCGGTGCCCGCACCGTAGTCTTGTTCATCAAAAATCCGCCGAGCCAGAACCCACCACCGAAATAATTGTTCCGTTCGATGACTAACACATTGACACCACTGGCTGCCAGTTCCTTACCCGCCATTAATCCTGCGGGCCCGCCGCCAACGATAATGACGTCGGTCTCCACGTACTTGTCAAATTCTTTCGCAAATTCCGCGACGATTGCTCTCGTAATCTGGCTCTCCGATACGCGCGCAAATTCTATAGGTTCCATAGGACAACCTTGGCGCCTGAATTATTTATAGATTTATTTTCTCCGATTCGCTCGTCCACCCATTCGATTTGCGCGGGAAAATGTGGTAGCTCTGGCTTGGCATAGTCTTCAGTGCGTCGGCATCACACTGCTTGCCTCACGTTCGCTTCCTTCATCGCCGTACGTAAGAGTTCGGTGGTTTTATCCATGGTGCGCTTATCCACCGGATACGGTACACCGTCTTTGCCGCCAAACGCGAACGAATACTTAACCGGATCTCGCCAACTCGCGGGCTCACCATAGATCAATTCGGAAATCAGTGCTAGCGCACGCACGGTTGCCGGCCCGATGCCTCGCACGCATAAAAACTGCTCATAATTCTCCGGCTGCTTATCATAAGCTGCGAAAAGCGCATCCCAGTTGACTCGTCTCGGTAATCGGTAGAGTACCGCTTCTTTTTCTGAAATATCGGGTTTGCCTTTGAGTTCACTTGTCAAAAGGACATCGAACTCGGCAAGTGTTCGTTGATCGCTTCTTATTCGTGGATTATTTCTTCCTCTCAGTTCTTTATAGATCCGCTCTAATTCTCGTGGATCGGTCCGTGCAAGGTCAACTGACGCTCCACGGCACCCCCTGCTCTCGCGTGCCGTAAGATCCAACACACACTCACACTGCTTACCAACAATCCCCAGATGTGGCTCCTCAACATACCTTGTGACCGAGGAAGAGAGCCAATGGTATCGTCGTGCATACCGGTCGTTTGGGTTCATCCCCTGCTGGATTACCGCCCAGTCACCTTTCTCTGAAACAATCATCGAATGGTGATAAAGCTGATAGCCATCCTGTACGCAGGCGTTATCCACCTTTGCGGTTATTCTGCTCGCGTATTTTAGCTCTTCCAGCTTCCCATCACTGAGTTTTAACTTCTCACCGAGGACGTCAATATCAACGAGCGTATTTCTCGATGATTTGCCTTTCCCGCCTGCAATCCCGAAACCGAATTCTTCGGGCTCGATAACCGATTTCAAGACGCCGCACACAACGGTTGTGGTGCCACTACTGTGCCAGTCATAAGCCAAGGCACAGGAGAGCGATTGAAACCAAAGAGGGTCGGCCAATTTCGCGATCGCGCCGTTCACGCCATATTCCTCTACGATCACCTCGAAGAGCGCATGAGCTAACGGTTTCATTCGCTTCAAGAGCCAATGCGGTGCTTTCCCACCGTGAAGTGGTAAATCCACTGCGCCCAGCTTCTTCAATGCGTCAAATCCTTTCCTTTATGACCTGCTGAGGTCTTGCCTCGGTAAACCCTTCGTCTTTGTGACGGATTGCAAATCCAATTCAGCGTCTTATCGGATTTTATCTCCGGATTGGCAGGCTCAACGAGGATGATTTCATACCATTTACGCTTCCCGTCTTCTGCCACCCAGTACGAATTAAGAACCTCCATGTTAGGATATTTTCTCGCTGAACGCTCCTCAGCTATCCGCTGCAAGCTCTTTCCAGGCGTTATTTTGTGCACGCCCATATTTTTCGTTTTCCTTCCGTGCTTTGGTCTGACTTTCCTCCGCCCACCTCTTCTAACCTTTGCTCTCACCACGATGATTCCGTGTTTCGCTTTATACCCTAAGGAACGCGCTCTGTCCAATCTCGTTGGTCTCTCTAGCCTCATAACCGCTGGCTCTTTTCGCCATTCTTCCAATCTTTCCTGCCTTAACTCTCCCACGTATGAGGCTTTCGGCCTCTTCCATGCCTCTCCTATGTATCTATACAATGACTTAGCCATTTGTTCTGATCTCCCTGGAAAGATACTTTGAAAATAAATAATAAAGGAAGGAAAATAAAGATATATGCTATGAGCCAATTATTCCATTAAGATACAGGTAGCAAGTAGTTTCAGTAAAAAGAAAAGAAAGATTAAGGAGAATGTGATGAACATGGTAAGTAAGCCTAAGCCGTTGGACGTCTTGAACAAATCGCTTAAATCCCCGGTTATCGTGAGAATCAGGGGAGGCAGAGAATTTAGAGGAACATTAGAGGGATACGATCTGCACATGAACCTCGTGTTAAGCGACGCAGAAGAGTTGAATAGCGACGCGTTGGTCAAGAATTTTGCTGGGGAGATTCTAATGAGGGGTGATAACGTGGTGTACATATCACCAACGGTGCGAAAAGATACCGAGAAAGGCGAAGAGGAGAGTAAAAGTAAGGAGGCGGGAGAGAAGGAGCAATGGTAAAGGGAACGCCTTCGATGGGCAAACGGCAAAAAAGGTCGCACATTATGTGCAGAAGATGTGGAAAACTCTCTTTTAGCATCCATGAGAAGTACTGTGTGGCTTGCGGGTTCGGAAGATCGAGCAAGATGCGAAAGGTTTATGGATGGGAGGAAAGAAAGCCTTAGGAGTGCCAGCGGCCGAGGTAGCTTAGCGGACTAAAGCGCCGGCCTTGAGAGCCGGTGTCCCTCCTGGGACACAAGGGTTCAAATCCCTTCCTCGGCGTTCTCGTGGAAGCGCATAAACTCACTTCACCCGGTAAACGAGGGATTTAAAATGGAAGAATATCTCAATCTGTTGGATCGAGCATTAGGACAGCTACCAAGTATAAAGACCAATGACTCACGGTTCGTTATCCCCTCACTAAAAGTGTTTATAGAGGGGAAGACCACGATATTCGACAATTTTGATGCCGTTTGTGACTACATAAACCGGGAGAAGGATCATGTCATGAAATTTTTACTGAACGAACTGGGAACGGCGGGTAAAAGGGTGGGTGACCGGATTATATTCCAGGGGCGATTTTCAAGCGAGCAGGTTGAGCATCAAATTCAGCGCTACATGGACGAATATGTGATCTGTTGGGAGTGTAAGAAGCCGGATTCACACTTTGAGAAGCTTGAGCGTGTCTGGGTTTTGAAATGCGATGCCTGCGGTGCAATTCGCCCGATTATGAAGCGACGGGGCGGAAAGGGGAAGAGTTAAAGAGTCTTTTGGTCTTCTTAGGCGCACAGCTTCGCGGTTCTCTACTATTCTG
This sequence comes from uncultured Halobacteria archaeon, assembly GCA_964400255.1. GTDB lineage: Archaea > Halobacteriota > Syntropharchaeia > Alkanophagales > Methanospirareceae > JACGMN01. The sequence continues at coordinate 15,406 of CAYNTR010000027.1, read as the reverse complement.
TAATTTCACGGTAAAAGCGTTTTTCGTGGCGGCTTTCCTATCTTGGGTATTACGATCTGTTTCCAACGGTGGTGAGCGATTGGACACGGACTCTTTAGCGAAGGAGTCGTGTCTTCCTCAACCAGTCTATGTCCGACCGATACAAATCACGGATATCAGACAATCCCAAGCTGAGCATAGCGAGTCGCCCTATACCGAGTCCCCAGGCTAAAACAGGATGGTTCACCCCTATTGGTTTGGTCACTTCTTCCCTGAACACACCGGCACCGCCCAGTTCTAACCATCCGTGCTCGGGCATGTACACTTCCACTTCTACTGACGGTTCGGTGTAAGGGAAATATCCTGGTCGAAATCGTATCGAGGAGAACCCCATCTTATTGTAAAATGTCGCGAGTAACCCCAGCAAGTTACTGAATGTTACGCCTTTGTCCATCACAATCCCCTCTAACTGGTCGAATTCGGGAAGATGCGTTGGATCAATGGTTTCACGGCGATAGACGCGGTCGATACAAAAGACCTTTACCGGCGGCTCGGGATGCGATGCGAGATACCACAACGTTACCGCGGTGGTATGTGTCCTGAGCAATAGCTCTTCGCCTAGCTCTCTTCGCCATTCACCGCCCCACCCGGTAGAAGGTAATGAGCCCCCGTGCTCGTGCATCGCTTTGACGTTTTTTATGATCTCCTCACTCACGTCGAGTGGCTTTCGCGTACCCAAATAGAAGGTATCCTGCATCTCGCGTGCCGGATGGTCCTGCGGCACGAATAGCGCGTCAAAATTCCAAAATGAACTTTGGATGAGGTCTCCTTTTATCTCCGCAAATCCCATCTCCGTAAAAATCCGCCGCATCCGGTCTAAAATCCGCTGATACGGATGTATCTTCGCAGGAAATTCATCCTTTGAGGGGAGGTTCACATCGTATCTCTTGAATTTATGGTCTCTCCATAACCCTGTCCTTATCAGCTCGGGAGTGAGTTGTGTTATTTCTTCTTCAATCGAGATACCGTGGGAAACGACTTCGTGGCCCGCCTCTGTAATTCCTATTGTTCTCTCGACCTCAACGGTAGGCATTATCAAGTTTCGTTTCTTGATCAACTCGCCTAAAGTACGATTGAGCTGTGTATCCGTCAAGTCTGGAATTTGTTCCTTTACTCGGCTTAGCAATAAATTCTCTTCTATTTTTCCTTCGTTCTGGAGGATACGCAAAACCTCCTCGTGAACATCTAGGTTGATGCTACGAGCCTGCGGAACTTCAGGAGTAATCCACGAGGTGCGTCCTGTGGGGATCAGAACTTTTTCACTCCCTTCATCCTCAAATTGTGCCCAACCTTTCCGCAGTAACCAATTTGTTGCAATATTCGCTTCCTTTTCGTCTGGAAACGATTTTTTGAATTTTTGTAACGGTAAAGGTAAGAAATAGAGTCCTCTTCTCTCCGGTAGTCCTTTCTCCGCGTATCCTTCGCCCTCCTGTGTTAAGCGATAAAAAACTTTCTTCTCCTCTGTGATCTCACAAAGTCCTTTCTGAGCGAGCAGAAATGCAGATTGCATCACCGCATCTCCATGAAGGCCTGTATCTTCAGCAACGGTTCGTGGATTCCACGCCCCGCCTTTGGAACTACCCAAAACTATCAAAACGCGCTTCTCATTTACGGTCAGGTCACCAATTGCACTCATTTTCACATTTTCCCCTCGTGTATTCAAAAGATCCATGCCATGCCGTCTATTGGTATCGGAACTTTGGTCACGTCCTTAAAAAGATCGGCTTTTATTTATAAATAATACAACTGTAACGCCTTCTCATTTTTTCGTTCTTCGTTGCGAACTTCTCCAATCACGTACTGGTCGTCGTCTTGGCTTTGGACCAGATGCTCATTGATACCACCATCATTTACACATTCCTTGTTCCTTGGCATGGGGGCTCGGAATCGGTCTTGCAATCGCAATAGGCATCTCGCTGGGCTGGGGGACAAAGATATCGTCGCAGAGTATGTGAAAAAGAAATTGACAAAGGAGGAGTAAATAGCCAATCGTAATGGTGGGGCTGAGATGAGTTCAGTGTGCGAAGCTCTCGCCGCCTCAATCTTTTTTTCACCCCTCAGGAGTGTTCAAGTTTCAGGAGCGTTCATAGCATAGTGAGCGTTTTTAAAAAAATCAACGAAGTTTTCTTAGTTATTTCTAAATAGAGAGGGTTGCTATCAAAACAACACCTACCTGAAGAGGTCTGCTTCCTTCGAGAACAGAAGGTCGTATATATCCTGTTCACACCGTTCCACCGTTAGGCCGCGGACAATAGCGATGGGTACGCCCTCTTTGAATTCGCCCATCACGAGGTTTGCCGCGGCACATATCTCATCGGCAATCGCTTCTTTTGTTATTTGTGCGATTTTTCCGAACCTATCTTCCTCTCCTCTTCGGTCCACCAGAGCGGGAATGCCTGAGACACCGATGCAGATGCCCGTTATGCCATCGCGGAATGCTCTGCCGAACGAATCGGCAATTAAAACTGAGATCGCTTTGCCGCTTCGTGCTTCTATTTCCTTCCGAAGCTGTTGCGCACTTCTTTGCGGGTCTTGTGGCAGCAACACGGCCTTTCCTTCTGCAACATTAGATTCGTCCACGCCTGCATTTGCACACACAAAACCATGCTTGGTCTCTACAATAACGTGCCTTCTCATCCTTCGTTCAATTGTTTTTGATTCATTCAGTATGAGTTGAACGATTCGTGGATCTTTCTCCGTTTCTTCTGCTATTCGTTCAGCTTCACCGCTCGGTCGGACACTCGAGAGCTCAACGACTCGGCCTTCGCTCTTCGAGACTATTTTCGAAGTGATGACGATTGCATCACCGTCTTCGAGTTTCACGTTTGTCTCGTCCACCGCTTTTAGGAACAAGTATGGTAAATCATCACCTTCCTGGATCTCCGGAAGTCCCTCTATGCCAATTATCTCCATGCGGTTCGAGGGCACAAACTTTCGACTTCTCATCATTCCTTCCTTGCCTTCCCTGGCTCGGCAATGACCGTTACATTTAACTTTACCCATCCTTTAAAAACTAGTGGTGTAGATAAGATACGCGATGAAAAAAGAGCTGGTGGACATACTCGCCTGTCCCGTATGCAAGGGAGATTTGGATTTGAGTATCGAAGAGGAGGACGACAAGGGAGAGATTGTGAACGGGAGTTTATATTGTCGGAACTGCGACGAGCGGTATCCTATTGCAGAAGGCATACCAAATCTCTTGCCTCCGGAGCTCAGGCAAAGCGCTGAGTAACTATGCATTTGACAAATTCCAGTAATTAATGCCCAGAGGCGATTAACGAACGGGAGATGGAACGAATACAGCAACGAATATACTTAAGCAGAAAGAGTTTGAATTCGATAGAATTTGAGCATGAAGTACTACGAATTCCGCTGAAAGCAGGGGAGGAGACGAGCTTTGAGCTCCTTGTTAGTAATCGCGGAGAGCCCACACATGTGCATTTCTCGCTGAGCAAAGAGATACGTGATCGGTTGATGATCATGCAGGATAAGGTATATGTCATCGACGATGAGAAGATAGCAGCAATCGTGAGACTGCCGAAGAGCTATGCAGGCGCTGTGGATGAGTCTGGCAGAGGTGAGATATTTGTCAGCACGGGCTACGGGGCGACCAAGCGGAGTTTTTCAGTTGAGATCGTCGAGTCAAAAGAGCAGGTGAGTAAAGAGGAAGAGGGGAGCGAGTCGGGCCGGGAAACTGCAGCGAAAACGGGAAAAAAGGAATTGATATTATCAGAGGATGAACGAGCGCTTTTATCGCGATTGGTGGTATCAGCATCTGCTGCGATTATCTTTTTTGTCTTGGTGGTTCTACTCGTTCATACGGGGCTCTTTGGCGATTCACCCCTTTATCTGTTTGTGAGTGCTTTAATCGCTTCGGTTGTTTTCCTTTTTATGGTCATCTACAATTTGTAATTTTTTTCTTGAGAAAGGAAAAGGTTTATCAACACCCGTTCTTTTAAAAGTAAGGTTGATCAAAGGATCGTACATTGGTTATTTGTATTACCAAAAGAAGCACGGCGAATAAGGGACAAGGATGAAGTACATAGTCGTAACCGGGGGCGTGATGAGCGGACTTGGAAAGGGCATCACCATGGCCTCAATCGGGAGACTCTTGAAAGATCGTGGGTATAACGTCGTACCAATAAAAATCGACCCGTACATCAATATCGATGCGGGAACGATGAATCCGTATCAGCATGGTGAGGTGTACGTGTTGGGCAATGGTACGGAGGTGGACCTCGATTTAGGGCATTACGAACGGTTCATGGACGTGGAACTGGGCCGAGAGCATAATATTACCACCGGCGTCATTTATTCCACCGTGATCGAACGCGAGCGAAAGGGCGAATATCTGGGTCAAACGGTGCAGATCATACCGCATATAACGAACGAGATAAAGTCACGAATAAGAGGAGTTGCGGCAAAGAGTGGTGCTGATATCTGCCTGGTGGAAATCGGCGGTACGGTTGGCGATATCGAGAGCATGCCGTTCCTTGAAGCGGTCAGGCAGATGCAGGGTGAGGAGGATGAAAATGATTTTCTCTTCGTGCACGTGACGTTGGTGCCGTTTACCGCATTGAACGAGCAAAAGACGAAGCCGACACAGCACTCGGTGAAGGCACTTCGCGAATTAGGGCTGCAGCCTGATATCATTGTGTGCCGCTCCAAAAGAGCGCTCAAAGAGGATGTGAAGCAGAAAATAGGGATGTTCTGTAACGTGAAGAAGGAAGCAGTGATCAGCGCACCGGATGCGAAGGATATCTACGAGGTACCGCTCTTGCTCGAGCACGAAGGTATCGCTGAGTATATCATGGACAAACTGAAGTTAACGCCGCTAACTGAGGACCAGGCCTGGGAACAGATGGTCGCGCGGCGGAAAGAATCGTCGAGAGGTAAGAAGGTTAGAATAGCAATCGTGGGGAAATATGCGGAGTTAGAGGATTCGTATTTGAGCATCAAAGAAGCGATCAAGCACGCATCGACGGAGTTGGGTTGTGACGTAGAGCTGAAATGGATCGAAGCAGAGGATTTAGAAAGTAGTAACGATTTAACCTCATTTTTTGAGGATGTGCAGGGCATACTTGTCCCGGGCGGGTTTGGTGTGCGTGGAGCAGAAGGGAAGATTAATGCGATTAGATATGCACGTGAGTATCAGCTCCCGTTTTTGGGCTTGTGCTTTGGGTTCCAGTTAGCGGTCATTGAGGCCGCGCGGAACATCGCACACATTCAGGATGCGCATAGCTCTGAGCATTGCGAAACACCGCATCCGGTAATTGATCTGCTGGAGGAGCAAGAAGAAGTAGAGTCTATGGGTGGTACGATGCGGTTGGGCGATTACGAAGTCTTCATACGGAAGGATACGCTGGCAGAGCGAGTTTATGGTAAAAGGAAGATAGTAGAGAGGCACCGGCACCGGTACGAGGTAAATCCCACGTATATCGAGCAGATAGAGAAGGACGGATTGATTTTTTCGGGTAGCGATCGGAGCGGCATGAGGATGGAGATTGTCGAATTAGAGAGACACCCATTCTTCTTCGCCACGCAGTTCCATCCTGAATTCAAGTCGAGACCAAACAAGCCGTCACCCCCGTTTAAGGCGTTTGTGGAGGCGTGTTTGGGGAAATAATGCCATTACTTAAGTCCAGAATAAGGCTTTTTAGATTCCTACACAGGGCATCATCATCTCACGCCACCGTAGGCATTTCTACCTTTAGATGAGATAATTCATCAAGCGGAAACCGACCTTTTATCCCTAATATCTCTATGCCTACAATTTTGCCTTCTTTATCGTAATCGATAATTATACCTGGCGCTATTTCTTCGCTATCTTCTATGGGCTCTTCACACAGTCTAAAGTAGAGCGCATCGCTTTCCATATCAACTTTAACTCTCATTTTTTCAGCCTCTTATTATAATACGCAGTTATTACAGTATATGGTTTTTCTTTACCTTTTACAACAGTTCTAAGAACTTTCGTTCCTACTCTTTTGAACGCATACCATAACTCATTTTCAGCATCTTCTTTCCAATCCGGATTCTGAACCGCGGACTCAACTAAGATTCTATCAATGTTCCGCTCTCTCAACATATCTTCAGCATGTTTTGTAAATCTTAGTGTCATCCCGTTAACCTCAGGATTGTTTTTGGGATAAATAACTATTCTATAAATGGAGCTTTGGGTTCCAGTTAGCGGTCATTGAGGCCGCGCGGAACATCGCACACATTCAGGATGCGCATAGCTCTGAGCATTGCGAAACACCGCATCCGGTAATTGATCTGCTGGAGGAGCAAGAAGAAGTAGAGTCTATGGGTGGTACGATGCGGTTGGGCGATTACGAAGTCTTCATACGGAAGGATACGCTGGCAGAGCGAGTTTATGGTAAAAGGAAGATAGTAGAGAGGCACCGGCACCGGTACGAGGTAAATCCCACGTATATCGAGCAGATAGAGAAGGACGGATTGATTTTTTCAGGTAGCGATCGGAGCGGGATGAGGATGGAGATTGTCGAGTTAGAGAGACACCCGTTCTTCTTCGCCACGCAGTTCCATCCAGAATTCAAGTCGAGGCCGAACAAGCCGTCACCTCCGTTTAAGGCGTTTGTGGAGGCGTGCTTGGGAGGTAAAAGCTAAATATCGGTATCACCGTACATTTCTTTTCGAAGTGTCGCAAAGCCATCGTTGACTCATGACATTTTAGTACGACGGTTTTATAGATCCCTATCAGATATATATCCATATCCAAAATCGTATGTGAAGGGTATGAGATGAATACCATTGGCATAAGCGTTCTTGAAAATCCGAATTCAACGTATCTTGTTCAGTTATTAGGTACTGAAGCAAAAGGCGAATTTAGGTTGCGTTTTGACCTTGCAGAGAAACAGGAGCTTCGATATATTAAGGAAAGCATCAGCCGCGGTGATGCCGACGATGAGTTTGTCGATCGGCTGAAGACTTATGGATCGAAGCTTTACAAGCTCCTTTTCCGCGGAACAGTAGAAGAGGAATTCGAGAAATTATGTAAAGGTGGTTTTTGCCTGCGGCTCCATCTGCCACCAAGCCTTGAATCAATACCCTGGGAGTACCTTGTGGACGGGGACGATTTCCTCATTAAAGGCAGAGAAAACGTTCTGATACGCAGACCGTCCTTAGAAGAGAAAGAAGTCTCATTACCAAAGATTTCACTCCCTCTTAGGCTTCTTGTTATTATCTCGAACCCGCCTGACCTTCCAGAGAACAAGAAGCTTGATATAGTCACCGAGAAGCGTTTGATAAAGGAGGCACTGAAGCCGCTAATGGATGAAGGCAGGGTTGTCGTGAAGTGGGAGGACGAAGCTTCTCTGGAACGGATACATGATGCACTGCTTGCGTTCAATCCTCAGATCATTCATTACACAGGTCATGGAGGCTTTGATGAAGCTAAAGGTGGTGTGCTGCTTCTTGAGGATGGCAGTGATAGATCACTGAACGTCAGTGGCATAGACCTCGCAGAGCGCCTCGCAGGGAGGGAAATCCGGCTGGTGGTGTTGAGTGGCTGTCAAACGGCAACGGCAAAGACCACGGATTCTTTTTCCAGTGTTGCAGGCGCGCTGGTTAAAAAGGGAATACCTGCGGTTATCGCCATGCAGGAGAGTGTCAGGGTCGACTCAGCCACCATTTTTGCATCGAGATTTTATAAGGCAATTGCAAGCGGTCAGCCGGTGGATCTTGCACTTGGCGAAGCACGTCTATCGATGCACTCTCCGAGGCCATCACGAGAAAAAGCGTTATCAGGTACTCTCGTTGATTGGGGCATTCCGGTGCTCATCACGTCGGCACAAGACCTAAACCTTTTCCATCTTGATGAGACAGCGCCGCAGCCCGAGCCGCCTGCACCTAAGGGGTTCAGTAAGATCAATCTGCCAAACCCGGGCGATATATTCGTGGGGCGTCAGATCGAGCAGAGAAGAATAGCACGTGCCCTCAGGGGAGGAGATGCTCGCTGTATCATGATTTTGGGTCCGGGAGGCATAGGGAAGTCGAGTCTTGCAGCACGAACGGTTGAGCAGAGTGAAGAGGACTTCCACGCTGTTCTGACCATAGGCTGCAAGGCAGTTCCAACGGCAGAGCAGATTTTGCTTGAACTCAATGCGTTTCTCATGCTGAACGGAGATACTCAGTTTGCTCAGGTAATGCATGCACCAAACCTTGAGATTGCGCAGAAGATAGAGTATCTACCGCAGGCACTGAACGCCGCGCGCTACCTCGTCATCTTTGACAATTTCTAGGACATGCTCGATGCAACAAAAGAGCCGCATGTGATAAGGGACGAGCTGGTCAGGCATCTTCTTGAAGTGCTCACGATGAACCTTCGGGAGAGCAGGGTACTGATAACCAGCCGGCTGGGGTTCTCTTATACGCGTGACCGACGCTACCAGGGTAATATTCTGCCTGTAACGCTCCGCGACCTTACGCGAATGGAAGCATTCCGGCTGATGGAGCATATCCCCGCGCTTTCCGACACGACGGCAGAAGAAAAGCTGCTGATATACGAGAAAGCAGGCGGCAGTCCGTACATAATTGACCTTGTAGCGGCTGCGGTGCAGGATGTGCCGATAGGCAATGTGCTCACGGATATTAAAAAAATACAAAAGGAATTTGTCGAGACCATGCTGCTCACTACACTTTATAAATGGCTGCCTGACGATGCGACAAGAGCGTTCTTCAGACGTGCTTCGGTGTACCGCAAGCCCGTAAATCAGGACTTCCTTGTCGCTTTTGGTGGAAACGATGAGCGGATACGTTATTTGCTGCACAAGAGCCTGCTAAACAAGATTGCCGAGAACGTATATGAGATGCACTCCAATACGCGCTCCTTTGCTTCTGACTTTCTACAGCAAATAGACGGCGCTTCTGGCGTAAAAGAAACCCGACTTACTGCTGCGGAAATGTATCTAAACGCAGGAAAGGAGAAGGGAGATGTTGGAGATCTCTTAGAATCACGCTGGTTATTCTTCTCTGCGGGCGAGTACAATACAGCAGGCGAGTTAGTCTCGAATCTGACTGAGCCGCTCCATAGATGGGGCTTCATTGACCTCGTGAGGGAATTGAATGAAGAAACCGCTAAGACGGCAACAGGAGGGGTAAAAGCTGCTGCGCTCCATCACATGGGAATAATACACCAGTGCCAGGGTAGGTACGAGGAAGCGGTGAAACTGTATGAGGCAAGCCTGAAAATAAGGGAAGAACTGGGGGATAAAAGAGGGATTGCACTAAGTGAGTGGGGTATTGGAATGATTCATTCACATAAGGGAGAATATGATAAAGCTATTGAGAAATATGAAAAATGCCTCGAGATTTTTGGTGATTTGGGGGACAAGAGCAACATCGCAGGTACCCTCCACCAGTTGGGAATGATACACCAGTACCAGGGCAGGTACGAGGAAGC